>WQVK01000038.1 GCA_009784025.1 Defluviitaleaceae bacterium | reverse complement strand
TTTTCCGCAAGCCTTCGTCGCTAAAAACCTTGCGCACCGCTAGTGCGCGGCGGCTTTCAGCTCCTCGCCTTGCGGAAAATTTCCTGCGCTCTATGCGAATGTTTTTAGGTGGAGCGGCTATATAAAAAATAATTTCGTCTGAATATGTATGCATTAAAGATATTCGGCAGATAACCTTCATGTTGCAAAAATGCGCGCACGTGGCGGGTTATGCGGGCAGTGTTGGCAAGAAGACGCCACTGTATATATTCAAAAGGCAAGATTTCTAAGCATCTGAAATCAAAAAAATAACGCCAAACGATATATCTATACAAGAAAATGGTACCATACGGTACCATGATTTCAAAAATTCACCATGCAAAACATCGCGAATGCATATTCATGCATAAAAATCACAAATCTTTCTTGAAAACAAAACTAACCCTATCGTATCCCGCTTTCTCTTCATAAAACTCATGCGCACGCAAGCGTTGCAGCCCAGAAGACAAAACCACGGTCACCATCCCGCCCTCCAGGGCAACGCCTTCCACATGCTGCAGCAAAACCTCGCCATAACCCATACTACGGCATTTTTCATCCACAACCAACTCGTAAACCCAAATATGCCGGCCATGGTATAGGTTCAAACATTCCCCAAACCCAGCATACCCAACCATCTCTCCCGCAACATAAAGGCAGGCAGCCCTGTACCCAGCCAGCATCATCTCACTGGTTATGGCAATAAATTGCGCCTGGCCAAGCTGCGGCCTAAGCTGCTTCACAACGGGCCAAGCCTCCCCAATCCGTTCCGCCGTTAACTCTAAAATTTCCATATCAATCACCTCATGTACATTATAGAGTTTTGATAAAATTTTTTCAAAAGTTTTTGGAGGTGTCGGAGGCAACGCCTCTGACGGTTTTAAATATTAAAATTTGACTTTTTCCATATAAAATGTTATTATTCTACGGTTTCAAAAGTAGGCGGACAAACCGCCTGTTTTTCTATGTTTATATACAATTTGAAGGAGGTGACTATGCTCACATTCAACCAGCTTGTAAAGCAAGGGCGCAAGGATAAGTCAAGAAAGTCCAAATCCCCAGCCCTGCAGAAAGGCCTTAACACAATTAAAAACAGGGCCACAGACAAAAGTTCGCCCCAGAAGCGCGGTGTTTGCACCCGTGTGTTTACAGACACACCAAAGAAGCCAAACTCAGCCCTTCGTAAGATTGCCCGTGTACGCCTATCCAACCAAATGGAAGCGACATGTTATATCCCGGGTGAAGGTCACAACTTGCAAGAGCACAGCGTTGTATTGATGCGCGGAGGCAGGGTGCGTGACGTACCAGGTGTACGTTATCATATCGTGCGCGGCACACTAGATACAGCCGGTGTAGCCAACCGTATGCAAGCTCGTTCTAAGTACGGCGCAAAAAGACCGAAAAAGGCATAATTAAAGCCCAGCGCTTTTATATATATGATATATAAGGCGCGACACGACACTGGTAAACAGTACGAGTACCTGTGAATTATCTTAATGTTAAGGAGGGAAGTCTCGTGCCAAGAAAAGGACATGTGGCAAAACGCGTAGTTTTGCCGGACCCCCTGTACGGAAGTAAAATTGTAACCAAGCTAATCAACGGTATTATGCTTGACGGCAAGAAGGGCGTAGCCCAAAAAATTGTCTACGGCGCATTTGCAAAAGCCGCCGAGAAAAAAGGCGTACCAGCCATAGAAGTTTTTGAAGAGGCAATGAACAATATCATGCCGGTTCTTGAAGTAAAAGCAAGGCGTGTAGGTGGCGCAACGTATCAAGTGCCAATGGAAATAAGGCCAGAACGCCGCCAAACACTAGGCCTAAGGTGGCTAGTAACCTATTCAAGAAACCGCAGCGAAAAGAACATGGTGGACCGCCTAGCCAACGAACTGTTGGATGCATCAAACAACACAGGTGGCGCAGTTCGCAAAAAAGAAGAAACCCACAAGATGGCAGATGCCAACAAGGCATTCGCCCATTACAAGTGGTAGTAACAATAACCCCATATTAAAGTTTTTGCCCAGCTTTTTTCAAAAAGCTGGCTGGGGTTTGGGGGCAGCGTCCCCAAGGTTTTGAAAAATTGGAGGTAAAGAAGTGAGCGGAAGAGCTTTCCCACTGGAAAAAACAAGAAACATCGGCATTATGGCCCATATAGACGCGGGTAAAACCACATTGACAGAGCGTATTTTGTATTACACAGGGCGCAATTACAAAATTGGTGAAACTCACGAAGGTACTGCTACTATGGACTGGATGGAGCAAGAGCAAGAACGGGGTATAACCATTACCTCTGCGGCAACGACAACGCAGTGGGAAGGACATCGTATCAACATCATAGACACCCCAGGTCACGTGGACTTTACCGTAGAGGTAGAGCGTAGCCTACGTGTACTTGACGGCGCAGTTGGCGTATTTTGTGCCAAGGGCGGTGTAGAGCCTCAATCTGAAACAGTGTGGCGCCAAGCCGATAAATACGGCGTGCCACGTTTAGCCTATGTTAACAAAATGGATATCCTAGGTGCAGATTTCATGAATGTAGTTGGCATGATAAGAGAACGCCTAGGCCACAACGCAGTACCAGTTCAGCTTCCAATAGGCTTCGAGAGCGAGTTCAAGGGCCTCGTAGACCTATTTCACATGAAAGCCTATCATTTTGAAGGCGACAACGGCGACACAATAGTTGAAGTTGAAGTCCCAGCAGATATGATGGCAAAATGCGAAGAAGCAAGAGTAAATATGATAGAAGCAATAGCCGAAACCGATGAAGAGCTTATGGAGGCCTACCTAGGCGGCGAAGAGCTGGAAATCCCAGCCCTAAAAGCAGCCCTGCGTAAGGCAGTACTCTCTTGCGCTATTATCCCGGTATTCTGCGGCAGCGCGTACAAGAAAAAAGGCGTACAAAAGCTGATAGACGGTGTGGTAGACTACCTGCCAGCACCAGTTGATATTCCAGCAATCAAGGGTGTAGTGCCAGGCTCAGAAGATGTTGTAGAGCGCAAATCATCCGATGAAGAGCCATTTGGCGCGCTAGCATTCAAAATCATGAACGACCCATTCGTAGGTAAACTCGCGTTCTTTAGGGTTTATTCCGGGTCTCTTGCGGCCGGGTCATATGTTTACAACTCTGTAAAAGGCAAAAAAGAGCGTATGGGGCGTATCCTCCTGATGCACGCCAACGAACGTGAAGATGTGGAAAGAATCTACGCAGGCGACATCGCCGCAGTGGTTGGGCTAAAATTCACCACAACGGGCGATACCCTCTGCGACGAAAAGCACGAGGTTATCCTCGAATCAATGAACTTCCCAGAGCCTGTAATATCTGTAGCGATTGAGCCGAAAACTAAGGCCGGCCGCGACAAAATGGGCATTGCCCTAGCCAAGCTAGCAGAGGAAGACCCAACATTTAAAACACACACAGACCTAGACAGCGGCCAAACAATAATCAGCGGCATGGGCGAGCTTCACCTAGAAATCATAGTTGACCGCCTGCTGCGCGAGTTCAGAGTGGAAGCAAACGTAGGTAAACCACAAGTAGCCTATCGGGAAACTTTCCGCAAATCTGTGGACGTTGAAGGTAAATATGTGCGCCAGTCTGGCGGGCGCGGCCAATACGGGCATTGTAAAGTCCTGTTCGAGCCAATGGACGCCAACGATACTGAAAACGCTTTCGAATTTGTTGACAAAATCGTGGGCGGCGTAGTGCCAAAAGAGTATATTGGCGCAATAAGCAACGGTATCCAAGAAGCTATGCAATCAGGTGTTATCAGCGGATTCCCGGTACTTGGCGTTCGTGCAACCCTGTACGACGGCAGCTATCACGATGTTGACTCATCTGAAATGGCCTTCAAAATCGCCGGTTCTATGGCTTTCAAAGACGCTATGAGAAAATCCGACCCAGCCCTTCTTGAGCCTATCATGAAAGTAGACGTAACAGTTCCAGAAGAATACATGGGCGACGTAATAGGCGATATAAACAGCCGCCGTGGTAAAATAGAAGGTATGGAAGCCCGCGGCAACGCCCAAGTTGTCCATTCTTACGTACCACTGGCAGAAATGTTCGGCTATGCAACAGACCTTCGTTCTAAAACTCAGGGCCGCGGCGTATACGTGATGGAAGTTCACCACTACGAACCCGTACCAAAGAGCATACAAGAGAAGGCAATGGCTAATAGACAAGATGACTAAAGCCGCCAGAGGCTTTGGCTGGGATGCAATGGCTAGCGTGGCGCACAGCGTCTGGCCCCTCCACTCTTTTTCAGAAGAAAAGGAGCGAAAAACTTTAAAGTTTGTGAGGTTTTGGCAAAGCCATAAGGTCTTGCATTTCTCAAAAATGTAATTATAATGTAACCATAAAATCTCTAGGAGGAAAAGAAAATGGGTAAAGCAAAATTTGAACGTAACAAACCACACGTAAACATCGGTACCATCGGCCACGTTGACCATGGTAAAACAACTCTGACAGCTGCTATTACTAAAACACTGGCAGAGCGTTATCAGCTAAGCAGTGCTGTTGATTTCGACAAAATTGACAAAGCTCCAGAAGAAAAGGCTAGAGGTATAACAATTTCTACAACTCACGTAGAATACGAAACCCCTAACCGCCACTATGCCCACGTAGACTGCCCAGGGCACGCCGACTACGTAAAGAACATGATTACTGGTGCAGCACAAATGGACGGCGCTATCCTTGTAGTAGCAGCCACCGACGGTGTAATGGGACAAACCCGCGAGCATATCCTTCTTGCGCGCCAAGTAAACGTACCAAAAATCGTTGTTTTCATGAATAAATGCGACATGGTAGAAGACGAAGAATTGCTAGAACTTGTAGAAATGGAAATCCGCGAACTGCTGGATAAATACGAGTTCCCAGGTGATGATACACCAATCATCAAAGGTTCTGCGCTTCAAGCTCTTGAAAACCCACAAGGCGAATGGGGCGACAAAATTCTTGAACTTTTCGAAAGCATCGACGAATATATCACAACTCCAGAACGTGATTCTGAAAAGCCATTCCTTATGCCTGTTGAAGACGTATTCTCTATCACAGGCCGCGGCACAGTTGTTACCGGCCGTGTAGAGCGTGGTACTTTGAAAGTAGCCGACGAAGTTGAAGTTGTAGGCCTTACAGAAGAATCCCGCAAAGTTGTTGTTACCGGTATCGAAATGTTCCACAAACTGCTTGATTCAGCCGAAGCAGGCGACAATGCTGGCTTGCTGCTGCGTGGTGTACAACGTACAGATATCGAGCGCGGCCAAGTTCTTGCTAAGCCAGGAACAATCAAATCTCACAAGAAATTTACAGCCCAAGTATACGTTCTTAGCAAAGACGAAGGCGGACGCCATAAAGCATTCTTCAGCAACTACCGCCCACAGTTCTACTTCCGTACAACTGACGTTACCGGCGTTATCACTCTGCCAGACGGCGTAGAAATGTGTATGCCAGGCGACCACGTTGAAATGACAGTAAAGCTAATCTCTCCAATCGCTATGGAAGAAGGCTCACGCTTCGCTATTCGCGAAGGCGGCCGTACCGTTGGCGCTGGCTCTGTAGTAAAAATCCTCGACTAGTCACTGCGCGACGGCCGGCACCGCGGGAATGTATTGCTAGGTTTTAGTGTACGCCTTGCGGCCGGATGAAGAGTTTGATAAAGCCCTGATGCTTTTATAGTATCGGGGCTTTTGTTTTGAAATTATTTCACTATAGCGCGCCGCCACAAACCTGCCAGCAAAATCCAGTTGGTCGGAAAATCCGACCAACTGGATTTGTTTCTAAGCAAGGGCATTGCAAACAGGTAACTCCACCTTCACACAACCCCAACAACATGGTACTATAGCCTCGTTGCATTCCAAAAATTCAACATTTTCCAACAGAATAGCCAATTAGTATTCCTCCGCGAAAGGTAGACTTAAATGCCAGCGATTTCTAAGAATAAATACAGCCTAATAGAGGGCGGCATCGCCAGCAAGCTGTTTCTGGTGGCTACGCCCATTATAATGACATCGCTTTTCCAAATGGCTTACAACCTCACGGATATGTTTTGGCTGGGGGCGCTTAGCAGCTATGCTGTGGCGGCTTCTGGCACGGTGGGGTTGTTTTTGTGGATGTCTGTTGCTTTTATGATATTTGGGCGCATGGGGGCAGAGATTGGAGTGTCTCAAAGTTTTGGCCGGGAGGATAGGCCAGCGGCGTTGGTTTTTGCGCAGAATGCTGTGTTTGTGGCGTTTTGCATGGGAGTTGGGCTGGCTGTTGTGTTTTATTTTGGCAGCGGGGTTTTTGTGGGCTTTTTTCGCATTGCAGAGGCTAATGTAGAAGCCTACGCCATACAGTATCTGGCCATGGTTAGCTTTAGCATGCCCATGATGTTTGTGTCTGCGGCTGTTATGGGGATTTTTAATGGAACCGGCAATTCCCGCGTGTCGCTGCTTATTGGTGGGGTTGGGTTTAGTTGTAACATGCTGCTTACGCCGGTTTTAATTTTTGTGGCGGGGCTTGGTGTACGCGGGGCTGGGCTGGCCACGGTGTTTGCCCACAGCATTGCCCTGGCCTTGGCGCTGGTTTTGTTGAAAAAATACCGCAACAGGCCTTTTGAGAAAATCCGGTTGCTGGCCAGGCCGAATGGCTTTGCTCTTCGGCAGATTTTCCGCTGGGTGACGCCGGTTTCTGTAGAGAGTTTCTTTTTTACATCCCTTACCATGCTGGCTTCGCTGCTTATTGTGTCCTTTGGGGCGGGGGCAATGGCTGCCGCCAGGGTAAGCTCGCAAATAGAAAGCCTCACATGGCTTGTGGGCGGGGGGTTCGCCTCTGCGCTTACGGCCTTTACCGGCCAAAACTACGGCGCACAAAAATGGGGAAGAATTGCCAAAGGGTTTCGTGTATCATCCATTTTGATGGCATGTTGGGGGCTTTTTGTGGCTGGGGTGCTGTTTTTTGGCGGGAGTTTTCTTATTGGCCTATTCATCCGTGATTGCACAGAAATAGTAGCAATAGGCGCAGAAAACCTGCGAATTTTGGCATTGGTGCAAATCCCACAATGCCTTGAAGGGGTAGCGGCCGGGGTTTTCCGCGGGCAGGGTAAAACCCTCCCGCCATCTATTTCCAGCATCGTATCCAACGCCCTGCGGGTGGTATTAGCCTTTGCACTAGTGCGCTTTACCGGCTTAGGGCTTACCGGGGTTTGGATTGCCATCGCCGCAGGCGCAGGCGTGCGCGGGGTCTGGGTTTATGTATGGTATTTGTGGTATTCGCGCAGGGTGCCGGCTGTGGATAGTTAAAACCGTCATAAGCTTCGCCTCAAGCGCCTACACCCGCTTTTTGAAAAAAGCGGGGCAAAAACTTTAATATTTAATGTCAAAGTTTTTTTCTTCTTTTTTTCAAAAAAGAAGTGGAGGTGTTGCCTGCGAAGCCTCTTGACGGTTTTAAAATCACCCGCTGCAATAAATATTGATTGCTTCCCGGAAGAATTCTGTGCAGCCGGGGGCAATTTTTTCATAATGGGCTTTAAACCTGTGGTCTGCGGCGTATAGTTCGGCTAGGCCCTTGTGGTAGCCGGGGCTGTAGCTTGGGTAGAAGATACATAGCCATTGACGGTGTAGGTCGCAGGCTGTTTGGGCTGCTTTGCAGGCAGGGTCGCCGGTTGATAGGGCTGTTTTTAGTTCTGCTTCGTAGGCTTGGCGTAGCTGCCCGCTTTTGTCGTATTGTTCTTTGGTTAGGCCTTTTATCTTTGTGTTGGAGCTGTCTATGGCGGAATCTCCGTAGCTGTTGCGCATTTCTGGGCCGTATTTTTGCTCGTTTTCTTCTATTAGGGATTGCTTGAAGCCCTCGAATTTCTCTTGGTCTGTCATTTGTTGCTCTCCTTTCATAGCGGATATGGATTTTGTGATATTGCCTATTAAGGCATCCAGCCGCTTGCGTTTTTGTTTTAGTGACGTGAGGTGGCTGGCGAAGGCTAGGCCTCTGTTGTAGCCTGGGGCGTAGAGGATGTTTTTGATTTCCTCCAGCGAGAAGTCTAGCTCGCGGTAGAATAGAATCTGCTGCAGGGCGTCCAGTTCTGCCGGGCCGTATAGGCGGTAACCAGAGGCCGCAACCCGTAGCGGCTTTAGCAGGCCTATTTCGTCGTAATATCGTAGGGTGCGCGCTGACCCCGGATATTTTGGAGAGTTTGTTTACTGTGTACTCCATGTTTATCACCTCACGGCCTTATTATAAACTATGCCGTAGCGTCAAAGTCAATAGGGTAATTATTTCACTATAATAAAAAACCGTGATGCTTTGCTTCACGTTCATCTGCTTTTTCAAGAAGATGGGCGGTGGCGGCAAGGCTCACGGTTTTATTTTAGTCTAACAATATCATAGCGTCCCCGAAGCTGAAGAAGCGGTATTCTTCTTTTACAGCGGCGTTGTAGGCTGCTAGTACATGCTCACGAGATGCGAAGGCGCTTACTAGCATGATTAACGTGCTTTCTGGCAGGTGGAAGTTTGTGAACAGGCCATCTAGCACCTGGAAGCTGTAACCGGGGTAGATAAATATGTCGGTTTTGCCTGCGCCGGCGGTTACGCCGCCTTTGCCGTCTGCGCGGCTTTCTAGGGTGCGGCAGCTGGTGGTGCCTATGGCTATTACCCGGCCGCCGTTGGCTTTGGTTTGGTTTATTAGCTGGGCTACTTCTGGTTCTATTCTGCAGTATTCGCTGTGCATGTGGTGGCGGGTTATGTCGTCTTCTTTCACTGGGCGGAATGTGCCTATGCCCACGTGAAGGGTAACGGTGGCTATGTTTACGCCCATGTCGCGGATTTCTTGCAGCAGCTCTTCTGTGAAGTGCAGTCCCGCTGTGGGAGCGGCCACCGAGCCGTCGTGCTTGGCATATACGGTCTGGTAGCGGGAATCGTCCTCTTGTTTTTGTTCTATATAATGTGGCAGTGGCATTTCGCCAATGTCCATTAGAATTTGCTCGAATTCGCCTTCATGCTGGAAGGATACCACCCGTAGGCCGTCTTCGATTATTTCCTCTATTTTGGCGGTTAGCCGCCCGCCGCCGAAGGTGAGGATGTCGCCCTCACGGGCTTTTTTGCCGGGTTTTACTAGGGCTGTCCAGCGGCCGTCGCTTACGCCTTCATGTAATAGCATTTCTACGGGGTTTATTCCCTCTGTGGCGTCTGACATGAGGCGCGCAGGGATAACACGGGAATCGTTTACCACCAGGCAATCGCCGGGTTTTAATAGGTCTTTTATCTCCCGGAACATCTTGTGGGCGATTTCGCCGGTTTTGCGGTTAAGGTGCATAAGCCGCGAGCCGTCGCGCTGTTTTATGGGTTGCTGGGCTATCAGATGTTTTGGCAGCTCGTAGAAGAAATCTTTTTTGTCCATTATCTAATTTCAACTCCTGTATAATAATGATGCAGAATTTGCCTGTAGGTGAATCCCTGGCGTGCCATGCCTTCTGCGCCGCGCTGGCTCATGCCTACCCCATGCCCCCAGCCCTGGCCGTAGAAGGTGACCCCTTGGCCGCCGGTTACAGTTTCTGTATGGCTGGTGGTGGCTGGTGTTGTTGCGGTGGCCGTACCGGTAATCCTTTGGGTGCTCTGGCCGTTGTCTACATAGGCTTGGCTTAGGTAAACCATTGCCCCGTAAGGGGTTAACACCCGGAAGGTTGAGAGTTCGCCAAAGTTGAAGGCTGTGCCGTTTGTTATGGTTACAGATGCAGGTGTGTTTACTACCACCCCTGCTGCAAAACTACCGCCGCCCATATGGAAGTTTCTGCTGCGTAGCGAGCCGCCAACAGAGCCAAACATGGTGCGTACAGCCTCGCCAGACCTTGTCCACTGGCCGTTGGTACCTATGAAGGTTAGCTCTTGTACCCGGCCGCCCAGGGATGTTTGGGATATGCTAAGCCCTGTAACTGTGCCGATATTTGCCCCGGCAGCATTGGCTGCTTGGGTAAGCTGTGCCCATGTGAAAGTTCGTTCCCATACAACCGGCTCGTGCCCTGGCACTACGCCCTGCACCGCTCTTAAATATGGCAACGCGGCCACCCACACATTTTCCGAGTTGTCTGTAACGCCGCCGCAACATGCGAAGAACGATGACAATATGGGCTGCCCGCCGTAACGAAGCAGAACCCCGGCGGTATCTCGCACTGCGCGGTTGGTATTTTCATGTTCCCGGGCTGTGCCAAGGTAAACCTGGCAATGCTCGCGGTTGCAAAGGTCGAAGGGTTGGCCACTGTGGCGGTTACCGTTGATGCTGTACATTGCAAAAGTCCGCGCCGCGATAGCCTGTGCCTTTAATGCCTCTAGGTGGAAAGACGGCGACATTTCTACCGGCACAACCCCCCTGAGATAATCCTCAAGGCTAACCACGTTCACCACAAGAAAAGTGTTGCCGCTGGCGATAAATTCCATAGCGCCCCTGTAGCTGTAGTCGCTAATCTGCACCGGCGCGCCGCCAGGGATGCGAATTTGCGGGTTGCCTGGCGTGCCGCCGGTAAATGTGAAAACCGTAGCACCCCCAGCCGCAACAACAATCTGCCCGCCCTGGGCGCTGATAACAAAGCCGCCGGCAGAGGTTAAATCCCGAGTGGCCGTAAACGAGCCGTCTTCGTGGCCGCGCCCCACGGTAATGGTAGGGTTGGCGATACTAACGCTGATGCGATTGCCAAAGTTGCGCGTAAGCCCAACCCGCACAGTGGTGGCGTTAACCGCCACTACCGAAGCTGCACCCATGACAAAAATAAGCAAAAGCACCGATAAAAACTTCATAAGCCTATTCATTTTATACCTCTTCTTCCCCAAGGAAATTCAAATGCTATAGCGAAATAATTCGAAATTGGTTTCGCCTATCGCGGCGTTTCAAATGCCGCTTGGACGAGGCCGTTTCTCATTTATTCACTAGAGTTCTTCTGAAATTGCGTTTTTTGCAATTTCAGAAGAACTCTACTATAAATTGCAGCGTGTAGTATATCATACTTTGTTGAAGTTTGCATTTTTTTGAGAGATTTTGTGGCTGGCCTCGTGGCGAGTATTGTGAAAAATTTCAGTTGGTCGGAAAATCCGACCAACTGAAATTTTTTTAATATGCCAAAAAACCCATAATTGCCGCCGTGGCGAATATCTTGTCATCACACACCTCGTACCATCATATAAATAAACAAACAACAACAGGAGGCTGCCATGAAGGAAGTTTCAACAAACCTGCCCACATACTTTGGGTTGCCAGGGCGGGGCGCAAAGGATAGAGGCGGTTACATATGCAAGGCCGAAGGCGGCCTGGTGCGAATTTTCAAAACCAACGACAGCCCTACTGTTATCGGCAAAAGATATGGGCTTTTGCAAGGCCTGGCGGCAGCCGGGCTTGTTAATATAGACAAGATTTACCTGTCTAGGCACGGGCAGCCCTATATTAACCTTGGGCGGGATACATATGTAATGATGCAGCTGGTGCGTGGGCGCGAGCTGGATTTCAACAGCCGCGAAGAAGTTAAAACCGTGGTGCAGGCTTTGGCTGGTTTCCATAAAGCTGCCCGGGGCAAGGGTTTTGGCCTGCCCGTGGCAGCGCCTATCCCAGAGGTGTGGCGCAAAGAGAACATCAGCCTTACCCAGGCTCTAAAACAAGCGCAGCGCAGCAGCAAGCTTTCAGACTTCGATGTGCTGGTGATAAAAAACGCGCCCATGTACATAGATGCCGCCGTGGCCAGCGCAGAAGCCCTGGCCGCCACAGATTATATTGCGCTGCAAAGGGATGCGATTTCCCAGGGGGCAATCTGCCATAATATTATTAAAGAAGAAAACCTGCTAATAACCGCTGCCGGTTGCTTTATCACAAACTTTGTGGATTCCAGCTACGACCTTCAGCTGGTAGATTTAGCGGGTTTTATCCGCCGATATATCAAGCACAGCAACCGTATCATTTCCATAGGGGGGATTGCAGAAATCTACGATGAAATCTCGCCACTGCCAGGCACCGCCCAGGACATCCTGCGGGCGTTGCTGGCCTACCCATGGCCTTTTGCAAAAATAGTAAAAGAATATTACAGTAAAAAACGCGGCTGGACGCCCATCGGCACAATGAGCCGCCTGGTATCCGTTTTGGAGGAACAGCCAATAATTGAGAAATATTTAAAGGCGTGATTTCCAAAGAAGTCTATTGCAATTTACCCGGGGCTATGATAGCTTTTTGTTATTATCTGAAAACAGGAGGTTACCATGGTACTAGCGAATTATGAACCGAAGGCCGTACTAGCGCATTTCGAGGCGATAAGCCAAATCCCCCGTGGCAGCGGCAATGAGAAGGCCGTCAGCGATTTTATTGCCGCATGGGCAAAAAATCTTGGCCTAAAAACGGTGCAAGATGATTGGAATAATCTGATAATCTACAAGCCAGCCACCCCCGGCAACGAAGCCAAAACCACAGTAATGCTGCAAGCCCACCTAGACATGGTTTGCGAAAAAAATGCCGGAGTAGAATTCGATTTCCTAAACGACCCGCTGGATTTATACGTAGATGGCGACTTAATCCGCGCCAGGGGCACCACCCTGGGGGGCGACAACGGCATCGGCGTGGCCCTAGCCATGGCAGTGCTAGAAGCCACAGGTATTAGCCACCCGGCCATTGAAGTGGTGCTAACAGTAGACGAAGAAGCCGGCATGACAGGTGCCAAAAACATCGACGCAAGCCTACTAAGCGCCGGGAAAATGATTAACCTAGACAGCGGCCACGAAAATTACTTCACTATGGGCTGTGCATCTGGCACAACTGCAGAATTCTTCCTGCCGGCAAGCTGGGAAACCGCCACCGCACAAGGGTACAAGCTTAACGTAAAAGGCCTAAAAGGCGGTCATTCTGGCATAGATATAACAGACGACCGGGGCAACGCCATTAGAATCATGGCACAGGTGCTTAGCAACCTAAAAGAAGCCGGCGTAAAAATCGCCAGCATCCAGGGCGGCATGAAAGTGAACGCAATCCCCCGGGAAGCCGAGGCCGTAATCACCCTAGACGCCGCGCCAGACGCCATCCTGGAAAAATATCGGGAAACCCTAAAGCAGCAATTCCGCGCAGGTGATCCCGGCATACAGCTTACTTGGGAAAAAGCCACGCCAGAAAAAACTATGAGCGCCACAAACACCAACAACTTAATATCATCACTGCTGCTGCTGCCCCTGGGCGTAATCAGCATGAGCCTAGAAATTGAAGGCCTACCAAACGCCTCTAGCAATATAGGCGTAATAGAAACCCGTCCAGATGGCGTAATGGTCTATATAATGCCACGTGGCGCGGCCGGCCTATACAATGCCCAAACCGAGGCTGTAATCAAAGCCGTAGCAGGTTTTGTAGGGGCAAATGTATCCTTCTCTTCTCGTAGCCCGGCCTGGCCATACAACCCAGATTCTCCCATGCTAAAAGTAGCCATAGAAGCCTACAAAAACGTATTCAACCGCGACCCACAAGTGACCGCCACCCATGGCGGCCTAGAATGCGGCATCTTTGTAGACATGCTGCCTGGCCTGGACGCAATAGCCTTCGGCCCAGACACCCACGACGTACACACCCCCGACGAAAGCATGAGCATCTCATCCGTTGGCCGTGTGTGGGTTTGGTTGCAAAAGCTGCTGGGTGAATTGTAGGACCTCGGGATTTTCCCACATATAATAAGAAAAAAGTAAAGGCCGTAAGAAAGGAAACCACTTTCTTACGGCCTTTACTTTTGGTCTGATAATGCCTAACTCCAATGTTAAAGTTTTTTTGCTTCTTTTTTCCCAAAAAAAGAAGTGGGTGTGGGCAAAGCCCACGGTCTTAATCTCGCCATCCCCGGCAATAATATTCACAGGAAGGGCTGATTCTTTTGCAAAGAAGATACATGAAAATAAAAATTTTGATAATAATAGTTTTGATAGCCGTTGTTGTATTTTTGGCTGCGGCCAATTTTGGGCGGCCGCCCGCCGTACTGGAATTTGGCGGGACATTTGTTAATTTGGATGTGAATTTTTGTGGATATTTATATCAAGCCTAAAAAAAAGGTGAGCCTTGCAGAGCTGGATTTTATCATGGTGGGCGATGTGGCAGATGTGGTGGCCGCCAAGGATGTAGTGCCCAAGGTGAAAAAGCTAAAGCTGGTGGAGATTGCCAAGGGCGGCGAGAGCAAGAAGAACTACGTGGTTAGCGTAACGGATATCATAGAGGCGATACGGATCCCATACCCCAGCGCCAGCATAAACAACGTTGGTGAGATGGATACACTAGTGCAATACGCTGCAAAAAAAAGCCGTGACATTCCCTGGCTAAAATGGCTTAAAGTGGCGCTTGTGGCTATTGTGCTGCTGTTTGGCTCGGCCACGGCCATCATGAGCTTCCACACCGATGGCCAGATTCCTAAAATTTTCGAGCGCTTTTATACCATGTTTTACGGCCAGGAAAAAACCGACCCGCCCATAATTGCCATACCCTATGCTATTGGCCTGATGGTTGGCATTATCGTGTTTTACAACCATTTTTGCGGTAAAAAACTAACCGACGACCCCACCCCAATAGAGGTGGAAATGGAAAAATACGACAACGATACCACCACCGCCCTAGTAGACATGTTAACCCCAGGCGACGCCCCAATCCGCCACGGCCATAAACCAGGTGACGGAAAATGACCGCCGTGGCGCATATTTTAAGCGTGCTGTTGGGCTTTAGCTCTGGGATTGTGGTGTCTGGCGCGGTGTTTGCCTTCATTACCGTGGTGGGAGTGGTGCCGCGGCTGGCGCAAAAAACCCGCACCACGCAGCATGTAAAATTTTACGAATCTGCAATATCGGCGGGTGGCGTCTTCGGCGCGCTTACCGGGCTGGTAAACATTCGTCTGCCTCTGGGTTGGGCGCTGGCTATCCCATTTGGCCTGGCCAACGGAATTTTCTTTGGCACGCTGGCTATGTCCTTAGCCGAAGTTCTAAATGTAATCCCAATCCTAACCCGCCGCGGCCGCATTCAGCACGGTATGTTCTACCTGGTGCTGGCAATAGCGATAGGAAAAATGATAGGCGCGCTATTGTATTTTTTACTGCCGGGGTTTTATGATTCTGGGAATATGTGAAGCCTCTGGCAGCTTTATAGCCGCTCCACCTAAAAACCCTCACATAGAGCTTGTAAATTCCCCACAAGCCTTCGTCGCTAAAAACCTTGCGCACCGCTAGTGCGCGGCGGTTTTCAGCTCCTCGCCTTGCGAAAAATTTTCCGCGCTCTATGCGAATGTTTTTAGGTGGAGCGGCTATATCAACCAAAAGAAAGGTGATACCAATGGACAAGCAAACCTATGCGGATATGGTTAAGGCCGCTTCGCCGCCCACGGCGGTTTTTGGTAATTGTGTGCGTGCTTTTTTTGTGGGCGGTGGGATTTGTGTTTTGGGGCAGGTTTTGCATGATGCGTTTTTGGGGACTGGGTTGGCGCGGGATGATGCTGGGCTGGTCACGGCGGCTGTGCTTATTTTATTGGCGGTGTTGCTTACGGCGCTTGGGGTTTACGAGAAGATTGGCAAATTTGCGGGGGCGGGATCTATTGTGCCAATTACGGGGTTTGCCAATTCTGTTGCGGCGCCTGCTATTGAGCACAAAAAAGAGGGGTTGGTGCTTGGGGTAGGGGCAAAAATGTTTGTGATTGCCGGGCCGGTGCTGATTTATGGAATTATGGCGTCTGTCGTGGTTGGGTTGGTTTATTATTTTGTTGGTGGTGGGTCATGAGCTTAAAATTTGTGGGGGAGGCAAGTGTGAGATTTGCTTCGCCGCCCAGTATTTTGACGGCGGCGGCTGTTGTTGGGCCAAAGGAAGGAGAGGGGCCGCTTCGGGATTATTTTGATGTGGTTTCACAAGATGTAAAATTTGGGAAAGAAACCTGGGAGCAGGCTGAAAGCGAGATGGTGCGCCAGGCCATAGAGCTTGCGGTAAAAAAAGCCGGGTTAACGACCCAGGATATTCAGTACATTTTGGCCGGGGATTTATTGAACCAGAACAGCGGCTCTGTGTATGGGGTACGCTCGTTTGGGCGGCCGTTTTTTGGGCTGTTTGGGGCATGTTCTGCCATGGGAGAGAGCATGTGCCTGGGCGCAATGCTGCTGGACGGCGGTTTTGGAGAATATGTAATAGCAGCGGCGTCTAGCCATTTTTGCGGCGCAGAAAAGACCTTCCGCTTCCCGCTAGAGCTGGGAACACAGCGCGCCCCCACGGCCAGCTGGACAGTAACCGGCGACGGCGCGGTGGTGCTGGCGGCTAAGGGCACCGGCCCATATATAAAAACCGCCACCATTGGCGCAGTGGTGGATATGGGCGTAAAAGACGCCAACAACATGGGCGCTGCCATGGCGCCCGCCGCGGCAGATGTGATTTTGAAGCATTTTAGGGATTTGGATTTAACGCCAGATTATTACGATGTAATAGCCACCGGCGACCTTGGTGAAGTAGGATCAAACCTGCTTGTTAAGCTTATACAGCAGGATGGTTACGATATCAAGGCCAGGCATGTGGATTGCGGGCTGCTAATTTTCGACCAGCAGGCGCAAGATGTACATGCTGGCGGCAGCGGTTGCGGTTGCAGCGCGGCTACATTTGCGGGGTATTTTTACGCCAAGCTGAAGAAGGGCGAGATTAAGCGGATGCTTTTTGTTCCCACAGGCGCGCTGCATAGCGTGGTTACGGTGCAGCAAGGAGAGAGTATCCCGGCTATTGCCCATGCTGTGGGGATTGCTGGGGAGTAACGATTTCAATAGAAAGGGATTTCAACATGACATTTCTCTGGGCATTTATAATAGGCGGGCTAATATGCGTAATAGGTCAGCTATTGATTGACCTAACCAAATTCACCCCCGCCAGAATCCTCGTAGCCTTTGTGGTTGCAGGCTGCATACTGGGCGGGCTGGGCCTGTACGACAGGCTGGTAGACTTCGCCGGGGCAGGGGCATTTGTACCATTGCCAGGCTTTGGCAACTTACTTGCCCGCGGTGTAAAACAAGCCGTAGACGAACGCGGTTTCCTAGGCGTGCTAACCGGCGGGCTAACCGCCATGGCCGGCGGCGTAACCGTGGCGGTGGTGCTGGGCTACTTGGCGGCGCTGGTTAGCTCACCAAAGGCCAAGGGCCTATAAAAATCGCCGGAATCAACTTATTACAATCTGTAATAAGTTGATTCCGAATTGTTTTCCACACATAGCAATTCTACTAAAAAAACACTCACATTTAACCTGTAAATTCCCCGCTAGACCGTGTCACGAAAAGCCTTGCGAAAAATTTACTGCGCTCTATGCGAGTGTTTTTAGGCATAGCGACTACAAAACCATGTTGGCGCTACCGAAACACAAAATAATCCACCCAAACCAACATCCTGCCGCCATCTGCCGTTACTTCCACGGCATGCTGCGGAATGCCTGCAAATTCTTCTATCAGCCCTACAATAATCTCTGCCAGAAGATACTCGTCCACGCCCACTCGTGGTGCATCGCGGTTCATCCAAGCGATGGCATATTCAGCCGCAGCCAGGTGAAACAGCAAGTTCTGCGGCATGGGCAGGGTTGCTATGCGCCCAAGTTGGCCGCGGTATTCTAGGGTTTGGCGGATTGCATCTATTACATATGGGATATCGTAAACGCCGTCTGCCGGGCGGGAATCCTCGTCGATTATATGCAGCTCGTAGGCCAGGTCCACCAGTGTAGGCTCAAACCATTGGCTGCCCGCCAGTGGCAGGTAAATTACATTGCTGTCCCGCCAATCCCAAAAAAGCCGTTCGTTGCCCAAGCCCACGAAAACAATATCCCGGCCATGGCGTTCTATCAGCGGCGGCAGGTTGTCTTGCATAAACATATGATGGCTGCTGCCGCATTGGATATAGCCGTAGATATCAATTTCCACGAAGTTTAGCCCAATCTCCGCGCTGGCATTGTGCATTATGCGCTTTGTGGTAAATTCTTCATCTGCCGGGAAGAGGCTGTCATAAAAGAATGCCAGTGTGCTAGCTCCAAGCTGTTGGGCAGTGGCGGGCAGCCCGGCGGCCTGCCTGTGCATATCAAATTCTATAAATAGGTTAGTATCCTGGCAACCCTGATGAATGATAAAAATATCACCCCTGCGCTGGCGAATTTCTGCCAAAATGCGATCGGTTTGATGCTGCGCGGGGCTGATAATAAGCACGCCGATGGCTGGGTTGGTGGCTATGGCGTCTATCACATTGTCCATGGCGGTTAGTTGGCCGTAGGGCGGCCATGTGTACACCAGGATATTCTCTGGGCCGTGGCGCTCTGTTAGCTCTATTATCCAGTTGTCGCCGTCGTGGATGCGCTCTGTGGTTATCACGGCTATTTTGCCGGGCAGGGTGGGGTAATAGTTATGGATGCGGGCTGCCCGCGTGGGGATTACCACCGCCGCCGGGTGGTTGGCAGTGTCTGGGGTGGGCAGCGACGGGCGATAATCACAGCCGCTGATAATACGCACTGGGGCAAGGCGGCGTTCAGATGTGCCATCCCCTAAAAAGCTCCAGCCCTGGCCAAAGCGGTCATTTTCGCCCCAGGCCCATATTGCGCCGCAATCTGTCACGGCAAAACTGCGGAAACCCTGTATCCAGCCATGGTCAAACATATAATATGAAGCGGCCACAGCGGTTACATTCTCTAAAATTTTAACCGGAGAAAGGCGCAGCCCCACATGGCTGCCGTCGCCGCCAAGCCAGCGGAGGCCCCATATATGCTCATCGTCTAGGGCGTATTCAAACATATCATCAGTCACATAATCATGCGAAAAAATGCTGCCATCACCAATAATCCCGCTACCCCAGCCATTGTTGCTGCCCCAGCCCCAAAGCTGGCCGCAGTTGGTGATGGCATAAGCCGTGTTGCCTATTACGGTAATAGATGCGACATTTTCCATTATTATTACAGGGTTTTCGCGGTCTATTGTTGTTCCGTCACCCAAAGGGGGAGCTGCCCGCCACTGGTAAGGCAGGCGGTTGTTTCCCCATGCCAGCAGGTGGCCGCCTGTGGTTATTGCGAAGGCTGTGCTGCCGCCAGTTGCATAGGCAATATCATTCATTACAAATTCTGGCTGGCCGTCAACCCGCCATAGTTCACCATCTGTGGTTATTGCGAAGTGCCCATGTACATAGCCGATATTTTCCATAATTGGGGCGGGGGTTAGCTGGTGATCTGTACGTAGCCATTCGCCGGTTTCTGCATCATGGTAAAATCTATCGCCATGCCAGCCCCAGAGGGTGTTGTCGCTGGTGATTGCGAAACCGCCGCCACTCGTGGGGGTTACGGCTATTACATCTTCCATAATTTGCACTGGGGTTAGCCTATCTTCACGGAGGCTGCCGTCGCCAATTGCGGTACTGAAAGCTTCGGCGGCCAACCCCCATGCCCAAAGGCTGCCATCTGCGCGTATTACATAGCTTCGCACCCCATCAAAGGTATGGCTGTTTGGCACGATGCGGGTCATGGTGGCGTAAATCACATCATCCATAATTCTCACCGGCGAAGGCCGAAACTCTTCCGTGCCATCGCCAATTGCCATTCCCAATGCCCAAAGCCCTCCATCCCGGGTGATAGCCAGGGAATGATAATGCCCGGCAACAGCCTGGGTCACGTTAGTTTTAATCCGCTGCGGCCAGGGGCTGTGTACGCCCCGTTGCCAAAGGCTGCCGTCTTCCATCAGGGCCAGGGTATGACTGCTAGCGGCAGAAACTGCCACGGCAGATTGGATTACTGCAGGCTGCGAATACTGCGGCAGTGGCGCTGGTTCAACTGGCGTTGGTTCTTGTGCTGTTATGGGCGAAGGGGCGGCGGGTGGGGAGGGTTCTACAGAGACACTCATTTATACACAACCGAAAAATCTAACTAAAATTCAAATTCATAACCACACAAAAACGCCGCTTGATAGTGGCGTTTTTTGTTGTAAGCATTAAATAATTGCAGAGAATCTA
>WQVK01000037.1 GCA_009784025.1 Defluviitaleaceae bacterium | reverse complement strand
GTTGTTGCTAGTACGCATCTAGCGAACCTGTTTTTCCTTGATTTTTACTGGGTTAATAGCCTTGAAAGCCTTGATTATACTGGGATTGTTTACGTTGAAGTTTGAAGAAAATCATGATATAATTATCTACAGAAACCAAGGGAGGCCGCCAATGAAAAAATTCTGCATTTTGGCATTTATTTTAATGCTATTATTACCCATCAGCTGCGCACCAAAGCCATCTCCGCGCTCTGGCGATGTTGAAATCTTAATCTTTGGCATAGGCCGGGCAGATGCTTTTGTTATAAAAACGCAAAACTATGTAGTGATGATAGATGCAGGGGAAAGGCAGCACGGGCGGCCAATCGCCCAGTATCTGCAAAGGCAAAATATAAGCACCATAGATTATTTGATAATCACACATTTCGATGGGGACCATGTTGGCGGAGCATATCTTATACGAAACAATTTTAATGTGAAAAATGTAATCGTACCAAATTACACAAGGGATTCTGGCCATGTAAGAAGGTTCGAGACAACATTAAGAAACCAGCGGCAAGAGGCAACAATTTTAACAGAAACAAAACGCTTCACATTAGACGATGTCAGCTTTATTTTAGACCCATTGCGGCATGATTACGCATATTATATCGCCAGTTATGAAGGTTACGAGGAAGAAAACGATACCACAACAATAACTGGGGATGATTTTTCTATTATAGTAAGCATCAGCCACGGCGATAATAATTTACTCTTCACCGGGGATGCCATGGAGCTAAGGCTAGAGCAATTGCTAAACAACAACGAAATAATGAGCATAAACCATAACTTTTTAAAAGTACCGCGCCACGGAAGGCATAGTAGGCTAAGCACCGAGCTTATACAAGCCATAAGCCCCCAATATGCTGTAATCACAGGGTTTCATCCAGATTTAGCCGCAGTTTTTTATCCCCAGCGGCCAGTAGACCAGCGGGTTATCGCCGCCTTAGAAAACGCCGGCGCGGAAATATTCTTTACCATGGCCAGCAGCGTTAGGGGTATCAGCGATGGTACAAGCCTTGTGTTTGAATACAGCAATTTTTTTGAAATGCCAATGCAATGAGTACTCCTAAACCTTTCTCGGCTTAACCTTCGCCCCTAGCAGGCTGACGATATCTGGCAGTTCTGCGTCTTCCTCTATAGAGCAGTGAATCCACCCGCCAATATCGCCGCATGGGTAGCGATTGTTCCAAAGCTGCTGTATATCTGGCTGCAAGCTGGCTAAAACGTCCTCCACATGTGCCACGCCCTTATCACTTACAGACAGTGTGCAGCTAATCCCGCCCTCTTCAAAAAATACATACAATAGCAGGGTTTTGTTGTGGCAATACCTAAAGCTCCAGCCGTAATTGTTCCCAAATGGGAATTTTATTTCACGGTTTAGGTTATAACGCTCCTGCAACATATCTTCAAATTTCATAAGCTGCCGCCACGCATTTTGGCCTATAAACGCTTTTATATCACCCTCGCTGGGTGGCTTGGTTTTGTCGAACAAACGCCCCTTGGCACTTACGAAGCTATTATCATCTGTGTTACTGTTTTTCGCCATGAGTATGCTCCTTACCTCTCTTTTTATGCCATATTAGGGGAGGCATTTTTTGCGTATTCTCCGGGGGTGCATTTCACATGCTTTTTGAAGCATCTTGTAAAATGGCTAACATTTTTAAAGCCGCAAATTTCAGACACCTGGTTCACTTTTAGCTCTTGGTTAGTTAACAAATTCTTGGCCTTTTCAATACGTGCATTGATAATATCCGCCTTGGGCGTAGTATTAAAAAACCGCGAATAATAGCTGTAAAACTGGCTTTTCTCCATATGGGCAAGCTTGCAAACGCTATCTGTTGTCCATTCTGTCTCGCAATGTGTAACCATAGACAGCCTAATCTTATGAAACTGCAAAAACAGCGATTCGTCGTGGGTGCTGTGGGTAATATTATGCACTTCCCGTGAGAAATCTATAATCAGCTCGTTAACCAGGCAATCTATCTTCTGCTTGTAATGGATGGGCTTGCTGGTGGCCTCAATTACGATATTCTTTAAAATTTGGTTAATAAGTTCCGGCCTTTTGGGGTAAAAAATTGTGCTGGTTGGGATATTATATTCGGAAAGAAAGTCATAATTCGGCGTGAAATGTATAAAGCTATTCTTAAACTTGTCAATAGCCTCGTAATACTGGTACTCCCCTGGCGCAAACAACATGCATGCCATAGGCTCGGCAACCTGCACCTCTCCATCCTTAGAATGCACATAAAAAGGCGTCATAAGCAGCACAAACAAATAATCACTGCTACCCCCATCCCGTCGAACAATAAAATTGTTAATCTCCGTCAAGTTGTACCCACAGAATCCTACCTCATTCATGGCTAGCTCCCTTCTGATATGTTAAAACCGCCAAAGACTTTGTCGGCTACCTGCAAAAACTTAAACTTTGGGTTTTTGGTAACGTGCGCCGCAAATTTTATCCCAATGTTAAAGCTTTTGCCCCGTTTTTCAAATGTAACCCGAAAGAAACCGGGCGGCATGTGGTGCCTGGCTCGCAAAGCCTACGGTTTTACCCTACTCTACCTATATAATAAACAACATCGGAAATAATATCAATATGTTCGGAAGAAAAACTATAAGAAAATGTCTGGGGATATTGTATAGTGTCTGTAGAAATATTTTACAGAATGTGATTGCATGAACATAGAGATAGATATTCAAGTTCAGTTGGTCGGATTTTCCGACCAACTGATATTAACATCAAATTAAAACAAAGAATTGTGGCCGCACCATAAACGCCAAAAAAGGCGCTTTGTAGCGAACTTGCATCTGCAAAAATTGTTACAGTTCTTCTGAAATCACAAAAACATGATTTCAGAAGAAGCAAAAGATTGAAAATGAAACTTTTTCGAAATTAAAAGCGTAATTTCGAAAGAAGTCGTTTGAAAGTGAGGTTGCTATGCAACGAGAATCGCAACTATGGTACAATAAACCCGCCAGCCAATGGAACCATGCGCTGCCTGTGGGCAACGGGCGCATGGGTGCTATGGTATTTGGCGGGGTACATTCAGAGCGAATCCAACTTAATGAAGATTCTGTATGGTCTGGCGGTTATCGCGACAGAAACAACCCGGATGCAAAAACCGCCCTGCCGCAAATCCGCCAGCTTCTTAAAGATGGCAAGATTTCACAGGCAGAAGAACTTTCCCGCTACGCCCTTACCGGCACACCAGAATATCAGCGGGCGTACCAAACCCTGGGCGATTTGTTTATAAATTTTCAAAATATGCCAGAAGCCGCCGATTATAGGCGCAGCCTCTGTTTAGGTGAAGCAATTGCCGCCGTTAGTTTCACAGCGGGAGGCCACCAGTACCGCCGCGAAGTGCTGGCCTCTGCCCCGGCAGATGTGATTGCCATAAGGCTAACCACCAACAACCCCGCCGGGTTAAGCTTTGACACAAGGCTGGTTCGTAATCGCCTTTGCGAAACCACCGGCGCAGTAAGCAAAGATACAATTTACATCAGCGGCGGCGAAGGCATTAAATTTGTTTGCGCCATGGCGGGCGTGGCCGAAGGTGGCGAAATGACCGCAATCGGGGAATATCTTGTGTTCCGCGGGGTTAGCGCGGCCACATTGTATATTACGGCCGCAACCAGCTTCCGCTTCGATAACCCCATGCGAATCTGCCAAGAGATTCTGCAAAATGCCAAAGATGGCGGCTTCCCAAAACTTCGGGAAGAGCATATCAAGGATTACCAAGGCCTGGAAAGCCGCGTGGCTTTTAGCCTGGCAAAAGCGGATTCTAACCTGCCTACAGACAAGCGGCTAGAGCTTTTGCGGCAAGGCCAGGCCGACCTTGGGCTTATGGAGCTTTACTTTCGCTATGGGCGATATCTGCTTATTTCTTGCAGCCGCCCAGGTTCGCTCCCAGCCAATTTGCAAGGGGTTTGGTGCAACGATTTCTTGCCGCCATGGGATAGCAAATATACCATAAACATAAACACCCAAATGAACTACTGGCCGGCAGAAATTTGCAATCTACCAGAATGCCATATGCCGCTGTTCGACCATTTGCGCCGCATGTACCGCAACGGCCAAGAAACCGCCCGCAAAATGTACGGTGCGCGTGGGTTTGTGGCACATCACAACACGGATATTTGGGGTGACACAGCCCCGCAAGACACCTACACTCCGGCAACTTACTGGGTGATGAGCGTAGCATGGTTTTGCCTGCATATTTTTGAACATTACGAATACACCGGCGATAAAAATTTCCTAGCGCAGAATTTCGAGCTTATGACAGATGCCTGCTTGTTCTTCGCAGATTTTCTTATAGAGAACGCCAGTGGCCAGCTGGTTGTATCCCCTACTGTTTCGCCAGAGAATAGATATTGGCTGGATGGCGCGCAGGGCACATTATGCGAAGGCTGCACCATGGATAGCCAGATTTTACACGAGCTTTTTAATGCCTTCGAGGCCACCAGCCAAATTCTGGGCAAGGAACAGGCCTTCGCCGCGCAAGTGGCAACCATGCGAGCCAAGCTGCCCCCAACAAGCATTGGAAAAAACGGCGGCATAATGGAATGGCTGCAAGACCACGAAGAGGCAGAACCTGGCCACAGGCATATGTCGCATCTTTTCGCACTTTTCCCTGGTAGCATGATATCGCCAGAAGCCACACCAGAGTTTGCAGATGCCGCAAGGCAAACCTTGAAATTACGCCTGTCACATGGCGGCGGCCATACCGGCTGGAGCCGGGCATGGATTATCAACTTCCGGGCAAGGCTTGGGGAGGGTGACGAGGCGCATTTCAACTTACTTGAGCTGCTGAAAAACTCCACCCTGCCAAATTTATTTGACGACCACCCACCCTTCCAAATAGATGGCAACTTTGGCGCGACGGCTGCCATTGCACATATGTTGGTGCAAAGCACAGCGGATAAAATTTACCTGCTAAAGGCCCTGCCAAGTGAATGGCCGGCCGGCGAAATTAGCGGCATACGCGCTAAAGGTGGGCTTACGGTCAGCCTAACATGGGCAGACGGCAAGCTGGAAAAAGCAAGCTTTACCGCCAGCCACCCCTATTGCGGCGTGGTGATTTGTGGCGACAAGCAGTTAGAGTTGAAATTGAACGAAGGCGAGACTTTTGAATGGATTGTATTAAGCTGTGAATGTAACTAACAACCAAGCCCATGGGGCTAATATAATAAAAAGGTGATGAATTATGAAAAACAATTTAGCAGGACAAAACCCGTATCTACCGCTTTGGGAGCATCTGCCAGACGGCAGCCCTAGGGTTTTTGAGGACCCAGACAATCCTGGGAAGTTCCGCATTTACATTATTGGCTCGCATGACCTACGTATGGATAGCTATTGCGGCGCGGATATCCGCATGTGGTCTGCCCCAGCAGAAGATTTAACAGCCTGGCGCGACCATGGCCCTATTTTTACTTACCAAGACCCAAATACCGGGCTTTGGGATGTTATGTACGCGCCAGATATGGCGGAAGTTACCCACCGGGACGGCACTAAATGGTATTACCTGTACCCCCACAGCCGTGGCCCTGGGCGCGAGCCTATGGTGGCCAGAAGCAAACGCCCAGACGGGCCGTTTGAAACAGTTAATGTAGACGAAAACGGCCGGGTTTTCCCGGGTAGTGTCCTAGGTTTTGACCCTGCCATTTGCGTAGAGCAAATTACAGACCCCAGCGACCCAGATTATGAAATTGGCTTCCGAGCTTACGCATACTGGGGCTTTAGGCAGGCTTTTGCAGGGCAGCTAGACCAAAATAACATGTACGCCCTGCGCCCCGGCACAGAGGCCGTAAAATATTTCATACCATCCAGCGAACGCTACGGCGAGCTTCGTGACCCAGAGGGCACTCAATACCCGCATGTTTTCCAAGATGAAGATTTGATTGGCTTCAATTATTTTGAAGCATTTGACATAACCAAAGTTGGCAATAAATATGTGCTGGTGTTTAGCGGATATTCTGGGCCGGATTATGGGCTAGGCAGCACCAATTCCTCGCTGCGTTATGCCTATGGAGACACCCCGCTTGGCCCATGGCGAAGCGGTGGCGTGCTTGTGGATTCCAGGGCGGTTGTACCTTCTGCAGACGGCCAAACCCTGATAGCAAGCGGCACGGCCCATAACACCCACGGCGGCCTGGCAAATATTGGCGACATGTGGTATGTGTTTTACCACCGGGCAGCGCGGGGCTTTGGTTACGCGCGCCAGGCAATGGTAGACCCCATGCATGTGGAATGGGACGAAAAGCCTGTTAGTGAAGGCGGGCAGGTGCGAATATGCGCGTTCGACCCATTCGCAGACGGCAAAAAATGGACTGCAAAAGCCGCCAACGGTAACGAATATAAAGGCGCGCAAGTTACATCTGAAGGCTTAAACATCTTCGGGCTGCCGCCGTACAATTATTATTCTGCAGGCATAGCCAGTTACTTCTCGCACCCATACACTCTACAAAATGCCTGGGATATCTGGGAAAACCACCAGCCAATAACAAATGTGGCCGGCGGCCATATAATCGGCTTTAAGCATTTTGGCTTTGGCGGCCTAAACGCGCCAAGCGCCGGGCTACCAGCCTTCGCCGGCACAGCCCCCGGCAACAACAGCGAGATTAACCTATGGCTAACCCCGCTAACCGCCCAAGAATTCGCAATAAATATCTTTCTAGGCGAACCATCCCACGGCAAAAAAATAGGCCGCGTAACCATACCGGCCAACAGCCCTAGCGAAACCACAAAAGTCTGCACAAATGTAAACGAAGCCATCGACAACTTAGACCAAAAACACGCAATCTTTCTAGTGGTAGAAGGCAGCGAAGCCCCCCTGTTTGACCTTATAGGCCTGGGCTTTAGCAGCGATAAAATAAAAACCGAGCGCCCCGTCGCCCCCACCGTAACAATAAGCGCAAACGGCCAACCAATAACCCTACCCCAGCACCCCACACGTTCTACCCACGCCAACGGCATAGTAGACTACAGCATATACGAAATCTCCGCCCCCGCCAACGCAAAAATAACAGCAACTGCCAGCTGCCCCTCCGTAAAAATAGAAATCGCCAATGAATATGTAAAGTTTGATTATAATGGTGCGGTTAAAACTTACCGGATAGTGTAAAGCCTGCTTAAAACTGCCAGATGTTTCGCTATACACATCTATTTTATAAGCTTAACAAAAAACTTCAGCATTAGGGTTATGTCTTTCCCGATGTTGAAGTTTTTTTGTTTTGTGGTACCGTATGGTACCATAATTTAATGAAAATGGTACCATACGGTACCATTTTTTTGGCTTTTTTGGGGGTGAATGATGGTTTCTTGATAATGCAACATGATGAAAACCCGCTGTTTATAGGGGATTATTGTAATTCGTCATTTTCAAAATCCACATAATAATTAACGAAATTATCAAACCAGCGATGCAACTACCATCTACAGCATGAAATAACCCGTATTTTCTCTTGCTTTCCATCGCCTAAAAACCCAGTAGATATCTTTTGAAATCATACTTTTTAATTTCAGAAAAACTCTAACGCAAAACCATATGTACACACATAAAAACCGCCATCTTCTACCCATCCCCAAAAAAGTTTCTGTGGGTATGGCCAGCAAAGCCTCTGGCGGTTTTAATCTCTAATCATATCCCGCAACCTCAACCTGGCCCGTGACAATCTTGATTTTACTGTGCCCGAGTTTATGTTTAGGGCTGTGGCTATTTCTTCGTAGGATAGGCCTTGCATGTCCCGTAGGATTATTATTGTTTTGTAGTCTATTGAGAGGTTTTGTATTGCGGTAGCTAGCTTTTGGGCTTGCTCATTGGCTAGGGCTATCGTTTCTGCAGAAGGGGTGGTTTCTGTTATGGTTTCTGGTATTAGTTCTGTGGTTTCTGGTCGTTTTTTTCGCAAAATGTCCAGGCATGTGCGGGCTGTAACGGTGCATACCCATGCCTTTAGGCTGCCGGTTTCGGGCATATTTAGTTTTGTTATTGCGTTGTAGATTTTTACTGCTGCTTCTTGGCTGGCGTCTAGGGCGTCATCATGGCTTGTGAAGTATTTCCGGGAAATATAGTAGATTAATTTTTCATATTTAAGCAGCAGTTTTTCAAAGGCTTTTGAATCTTGTCCTTTTTGTATTTCGCGCTTTGCCATGGCCAGCAAGTTGGCGTCAATGTCCATAATAATCCTCTCGTTAGTACAAAAAAACCCAGAATACCGTTCCTATATTTTGACACCTAGCCATTGGCTAGGTGGGTGTCCGCAACATAGGTTCCGCCTTCCGCGCGGGGCGGCACGGCGTAGGCTATGCAATGTAAGACTCCCGTTTTACATCTGTAGGTTCAAAATAATAGGGTGTCGAGCATCCCAGGCTCTGTTTGAATATTATAACCCGAAGATATAATCTTAGCAATAGTCCTGTATAGTGAAATAAATGAGAAAATGGCCTCGCCAAAGCGGCACATGAAACGCCGAGATAAGGCGTTTTGGGCGTTTTGCCACGGCAATTGAGGCCAATCTCGAAATATTTTACTATATTGACCTCTTTGTCAAATTTTGCACAATAATATGTAACAAATTTGTAAATTAGCTATTGATAATAAAATTTTTCATGGTATACTGTTTTTGCTACATTTAGGGGACTAAATCATTCATTTTCTATGAGGGTGTTTATATATATGGAATATATTTCTATAAAAGGTGGAAATAGGCTTTGCGGTAAGGTTTCTATGAGTGGTGCAAAAAATGCATCTGTTGCTATTCTTCCGGCGGCTATCACATGTGGCGGCGTTGTTGTTATTGACAATTTACCACAGATAGAAGATGTTACAAACCTAGCAAAAGCCTTAGAATCACTAGGCGCAAAATGCGAATTTACAAACAATAATACCCTTGTGGTGGATGCCACCTGTGTGTCTAAGCATGCGCTGGACGCTAATATGGCAAAATCTACAAGGGCTTCTTATTATTTTATGGGTGCACTGCTGGGGCGGCTTGGCCGGGCAGAAGTGCCACAGCCAGGCGGCTGCGACCTTGGCGTACGGCCCATAGACTACCATAAGCGCGGCTTCACCACCCTTGGCGCAAATTGTACAGACGAGCATGATGTGGTGCATTTAAGCTGTGACGGGTTAAAGGGCGCTAATATTTATTTAGATTCCCCAAGCGTGGGCGCAACTATTAACCTAATGATTGCATCCGTTTTCGCCGAAGGCGTAACTATGATAGAAAACGCCGCAAAAGAACCACATGTGGTAGACACCGCCAACTTCCTAAATAAAATGGGCGCAAAAATTACCGGCGCAGGCACAGCCACCATCCGCATAAGAGGCGTAAAAAAACTTGGCGGCGGCGAGTACACCGTAATCCCAGACCCCATTGAAACGGGTACATACATGATAGCCGCAGCTATAACCGGCGGTGATGTAACCGTAGAGAACGTAATACCAAAGCATATGGAATCATTATCATCTAAGCTTCGTGAGATGGGTTGTATCGTTGAAGAAGGCGGCGATTGGATTCGCGTACAAGGCAACGAGAACCTAAAGGCGTGTGAAGTTAAAACAGCATATTACCCAGGCTTTCCTACAGATTTACAGCCGCAAATGGCGGCTCTGCTTTGTAAGGCCAATGGCTCTAGTATTATTACAGAGAATATTTTCGAACAGCGCTACCGTTATGCCAGCGAGTTTAAAAGGCTTGGGGCTAATATTAAAATTGACGGGCGTATGGCGGTTGTAAAGGGCAATTGCAGGCTAAAAGGCGCAACTGTACATGCTACAGATTTACGTGCGGGTGCAGCCCTTATCGTAGCCGGGCTTGCAGCCAATGGCGAAACCCTAGTAGGCAATGTTTGCCATATAGACCGTGGCTACGAACGTTTTGAAGATAAACTGCGCAGCCTAGGCGCAGATATAAGCCGTATAACCAAAGATGAATAGCTTTACCACAAAACAACAAGAGGCAATTGACTCCAATGCCCGCAATATCCTGGTGTCTGCAGCGGCAGGCAGCGGCAAAACTGCCGTGCTAACAGAGCGGATTTTACGCCATGTGCGCCAAGGCGTGGATATTACCAGCCTGCTGGTGGTAACCTTCACCAAGGCCGCAGTTGCAGAAATGCAAGAGCGTATTACAGATAAACTGCAAGAATTTGACCCGAGGCAGGCGGCATTGTTGCCCACGGCGGATATTTCTACTATTCATTCATTTTGTACAAAACTTGTGCGGGAGAACTTTCAGCTACTGGATATTGACCCTGCCTTTAGGATTGGCGATGAGGCAGAGCTAAGCCTGTTGCGCACCAGGGTAATGGACGAGCTTTTTGAAGCAGAATACGAAGGTGAAAACAGCGAAGCATTTTGCGATTTAGTAGATGTATACGGCGGGAAATCCACCGACGGGCGGCTAGACGAGCTTGTACGCAAAATTTACAATTTTATAGAATCAGACCCATTTCCACTTAGGAAGGCAGATGAATACGCTGCCTTTTTTTGCATGGAGGGGGATATAGACGGCAGCATATGGTTTAGCGTGGTAAAGGACGAGCTGTCAACTGGGCTGGATGGGATTATTGAAGGGCTTAAGCAGGCCATAGAAATTTGCGGGCTGCCCGGCGGGCCTATTAAGTATGAAGAGACTTTGGATATGGAGCTGGCAGACCTTGAAGATTTGCAAGATGTGGTGGAAAGCGGCGCCGGGTTTCAGGAGCTTTACAATGCATTTTTGGGCTTTTCATTTGCAGATAGGATTCCCAGCATCACGGCTAAGGATGATGTTGACCCAGATTTAAAAACGCGAACGCAGGATTTGCGCAATAATGTAGTAAAGAAAAAATTCACGGGGCTGGTTGAGGGGATTTTTTTTGCACCGCCGGGTAAAATGGAGGCAGATATAAATGCGCTTGCCCCCAGGGTAAAGGCGCTTATGGGGTTGGCCAGCCGTTTTGCCGTGGCTTATTATGAAGAAAAGCGCGCCCGCAATGTACTGGATTTTTCAGATTTAGAGCATTTGGCCATTCAAGTGCTGTACCCCGGCGGCCAGCTTAACCCGGATATCGAGAGGTACTATGAAGTGCTTATTGACGAGTATCAGGATTCTAACCTGATACAGGATATGATACTTTCTGCCGTGGCCCAGCGGCGGTTTATGGTTGGGGATATGAAGCAGGGTATTTACCGCTTCCGCCGTGCAAACCCTAAGCTTTTTCGCGATAAATATATGGAATATTCCCTGCCGTCCAATGATAATGTATGCATAGACCTGTCTAATAATTTCCGCAGCCGCCCAGAGGTGCTGGATGCTGTTAATTTTTTCTTTTCGCAGCTTATGTGCCAGGAAGTTGGCGAGGTGGAATACGATAAAAACGCCGCGCTGTACCCTGGCCGTAGTGAGTACCCTCCCTTAGAAACCACCCCAGCTATGTGGGTGGAAATACTAGACCAAAAGCAAGATACCCCAGATGAAGCCGAGGACGACGACGAAACCCCAGACAATATAGTGGCAGAAACCAGAATGATAGCCGCCACCATAAAAAAGCTACTGGCAAACCGCAAAGTGTACGATGGCGGCCAGCTACGCAGCTGCCAGCCCGGGGATATTGCCATCTTGGTGCGCGGTCTAAGAAGCAAGGCCGGCACAATGATTGAAGAGCTTAAGAACCACAACATAGATGCCATAGCGGAGATGAACAGCGGCTTTTTTGACCAGTTGGAAATCCGCACGGCGTTGGCTTTGTTGCGCATTACAGACAACCCGCGGCAGGATATCGACCTTATTACCGTGCTACATTCCCCAGTGTACGGGCTTACACCTGACGATTTGCTAGAAATACGCTGCTTTGATGGCGGCCTGCCTGGTGATGCACAGTTTTTTGACCGCATTAAGGCATATGCTTTGGGTGGTAGTATTTTGGGGCTGCGGCAACGGTTGGAGGGTTTTCTTGCGCAGCTTGGGGGTTGGCACAAGGCTAGTGTTCATTTGCCCGTTAGCCGCCTGATGGGGCTTATTTATGACCAAACCCTATACCCCGCCCATGTGCTTAGCATGCCGGGCGGCTTAGTGCGCCAGGCAAACCTGCGGCTGCTACTGGAGAAGGCTATAGAATTTGAGGCAACCAGCCTTAAAACCCTCTTCCATTTTATCAGCTATATTGAAAAGCTTGACGAGGCCGGGGAGAATTTCTCCACTGCGGTAGAACCTGTGGCAGATTCTGCCAATCGGGTTAAAATCATGACCATACACAAATCTAAGGGGCTGGAGTTCCCCATTGTGATATGCGCGTTTTTGGGGGGCAAGTTTAACACAGACAGCACCTGCCAGCCCGTGATTTTGCACCCAGACATGGGCATTGGTCCATATTATGTAGACAGCAAGCTACGCACCCGAGCTAATACCATCGCCCGGTACAGCCTGGCCAGGCTAACCCACCGGGAAAGCTTATCTGAAGAGCTGCGCTGCCTATACGTGGCCATGACCCGGGCAAAAGATTTGCTGGTTTTAACCGCCCGCAGCAGAGATTTCTCTGCCGCGCTGAAAAAATACTCTGCCATGCAATCACACAGGCAAATCACCCTGCCCGCCTATTTTCGCCGTAGTGCTGCGTCTTATCTGGATTGGATAATGCCATGCCTGCTGCGGCATAGGAATGTTTGGGAAATTTTTGCGGGGGATAGGAGTACGCCACCGGATGAGGTTTATAATCACCCGGCATGTTTTGAGTTTAATAAGTGGTCTTTGAATGATATTAAACTTTTGGCCGACAGGGCTGTAGAACCGTTGGGTGAAAATTCAGTTGGTCGGAAAATCCGACCAACTGAAATAAAACCTACCCCACAAGCACCCGGCCACGAGACGTTAACAGAAGCCATCACAACACTGCCACGGGGATGCCAGCCGCCAGGCGTGCCTTCTAAGCTTTCTATTTCAGAGATTCGGCGGCTTTATGATGTTACGCCAGATAGTATGGTTAGTAGTGAACCGCCGCCTATTTTTGAGCCACCCAAGTTTATGGCGGCAAAGGCTGCCCCTAGTGCGGCAGAGCTGGGTACGGCTTTGCATACTATCACAGAGCATATGGATTATGGAGCATTTGCTTCCCCTGCCAGCTACCCGGCAATAGAGGCCCTGATACAAAACTTGACTGAAAAAAACTTACTGTCCCCAGAGATTGCAACTTTTATAGACCGCAAAAAAATAGCAGAGCTAATAAACTCCCCCCTGGCAGCGCGCATCCGCAATGCAAAATCCCTATACAGGGAAGCCCCTTTCGTCCTCTCACTTGGCAGTGGGCAATTTCGCTTTAATGGGCTAGATGCTTTGGTGTTCGCCTCGCAGCCGGAAGATGGGCTTGGGAATGAGGCCGATAATATTTTGGTGCATGGGATTATCGACTGTTATTTTGAGGAAGATGACGGTATTGTGCTGGTGGATTTTAAAAGCGACTCCCGGCCAGAAGCCCATAGTGTGCAGATGGCTATTTATAAAAAAGCCCTGGAAGAGGCGACTTCGTTAAGGGTGAAAGAGGTTTTAGTGTACTCGTTTGGCCTAGGGCGGGCTGTGCAGCTGGATGTGAGTGGCGTAGAATAAACGTTGTGGCTGTATATCTATAGTGCAACGAAACATAACGCATTTATAAGATTTGGCAAAGGAGACCGGCCAATTGAAAAACATAATAATTTCCGGCACAGGCAGGGCCGGCAAATCAACTCTGGCGCGTAAAATAGGCGAAGAATTAAATTATTTTGTAATAAACAACGACAGGCTTGTGGCTATTTTTAGTGAGGCCTTCCCGCAGTTAAACATTCGCTTTGGGTGTGGTGAAACCATAAAAAACATAGCGCCATTCATTGGCCATTTTCTTGGTATGTTTTCATCCCCGGCTGGGCGGGGGCTGTTCCCCTGCTCACAGGGCGCGCTGAAACAAAACCCATTCGTGCTGGAAGGCTGGGCATTCGATTTTGAACAAATACTGCCCATATTAAATATGTACGGGATAACAAGCCTAAAAGAGCATTTTACACTAATTGGCCTTAGCTTAAACAACAAAACTCCAAGCCAGCAAGCCAGCGATATGAAAAAATACGACAATAAGCATGACTGGACGTATGGCCTTAACGATATCGAGCGAACAAAACTAGCAGAAGAAAATATCGCATACAACAAAACCGCCAACAGCTATTTACAAAATCACGGTTTCACAATGTACGACACCTCCACAGAGCGGGAGAAAATTTTTGCAAAAATAATAACGGATATAAAAACCCCCGGCAAAATGTAAATTTGCCGAGGGGTTTTATATAGGCATAGGGTATCAACCCTAATGAAATATTTCGAAATCGGTCTCGCCTGTCGCGGCAAAACGCCTGAAACGCCTTATCTCGGCGTTTCAGGTGCCTCTCGTGCGAGACCGTTTCTCATTTATTTCACTATATTAACACGGCTCCAAACAATCTCGCCCACTATAGGCAGCTTGAATTCTTCTTTTGTGTAGGCCTTTAAAATAAGCAGCAACATACAACCTACAAAAAACGCGCCGAAAACAAAGGCCGCCAGGCCAGTAAACGGCCCAATTATTGCGCCAACTACCCTGCCAAAAAACGGAATAGCCGTAAGGATTGCATAAGCAAGCCCAACTACAAACCTTACAATAAACAGCAGCAAGAACCATAGGGTAGATTGTAGCGCATGGAAGCGCACGAAGCGGTTCTCTCTTTCTAAGATAAATACCACAATCCCAGAAAAAGGTGGGACAATGTAACTTAGCACCGCAGCAACATTATCATCTAACCCAAAAATAGATTTCATAATTCTCCTCCTTTGAAGTTGTCTTCAAAAAAATATACGTGAGTCCAATACAAAAGTTTACGAAGAAATAAAAAACCGTCAAAAGCCTTGTTCACCACCCGCACTTCATTTCTTTTTGAAAAAATGAAGTGCGGGTGGTGATACTCCTGACGGTTTTGTTATTGTTAATCAGCCTGGGTGGCAATACTGTTAAGCATAGTAGACGTAGCTTGCGGGCGGAAGTTTGAGGCGCGGTCGCGCAGAGTTAGTAGGCGTTCTTCTGCTAGTTGTAGCCTGCCGTCAGCGTAGTAGAGACTGCCCAGCATGAACAGTAGTTCGTTGAAATCTGGGTCGGATTCGTCCATGAAGCGGAAAGCCCGTTCTAGCCTGGGTAGGGCGAATGGCGGGTCGTTATCGTTAAAGCCATTTTGGCCGGCGTTAAAATATTGCCTGGCTAGCTCTGGGTAGACTCTGGCGCGGATATATGCTGCCCGGTCTATTATATCTTGGGGGAAGCCGTCCATGTTCACGTTTTCTACAATATGGAATGCTTGCTGGTATAGGCCATCGTTTAGGTAGTTGTAAGCATTGTGTATTTCCAAAATGCGGCTTTGCAGCTCTGCTTGTTGAGCCTGTTGGTTGGTTAGGATGTTAAACTCGTCAACTATTAGCTGCATTGCTTCCATTTCTGCCTCGCGGGCTTGCAACTCGGCTTGGTGGTTAGCTTCATTTGCCAGTATGTCTTGGTTTATGCGAGCGATATCGTCTGCATGTTCCCGTTGCAAAACTGGCATTATCAAGAAATAACCAACCGCCGCGGCACAAATGATACCAAGGATAAAAAATAATATTTCTGTAATGCGGAAGCCAGCGCCCTTTTTCTCTTGCATGCTGCTGATGGCTTTATAAGTGCTGCCGCCGCTAGATTTAGCCGCGGCTTGTGGCTGTTTTTTGGTAGGGGCAAGCAAACCAGGCTTGCCGCGCCCAAGGTTGAGCAGCGAAGCGTAGCCAGCGGCCACAGGGTTGTGCACATCCATAGAAAGCACTCTTTCTACGATGGGTGCAGCCCTATTTTTGTCATTTTGAATCAGGTGACAAAGGGCAAGCAAGTTCATGGCATCTATAAAGCGCGGGTTGGTTTCCACGGCTTTTTTTAGCTGGATTACTGCAAGGTCGTCACTGTTTTGCCGCAGATGTTCCTGGGCGCGATTGTACATAACTATGGCTTCGTTTAGTTTTTCTAGGTTGCGCGGGTTTTTCTCAATTTTTTCTATATAAGCGGCTGCGGGATTTTTGTCGGAGGAAAGCATATTGCTTATCACCCAATGCTTAACAGCCTCGCCCACATGGCCAACCTCAAAAAGCCCGAGGCCAAGTAGGTTGCGGGCAGGGATATTGCTTCTGTTTATGCTAACGCTTTTTCTAAGCAGCTCTATACCTGTGGTAAAGTCAGAGTTTTCTAGCTTATCAAGCCCTTTGTTGTAAAGCTTGTTGGACAGGTTGGTTATGCCATCGTAAAGCACCACGTCCATGTTACAAACTGGGCATTTTTTTCCTGTTTTATATTTAGTATCACAATTTGGACATTGCATGTAGGCACACCTTCTTACTCGTCATTGTTTTCTATATTTAATTCCTTTGTTTTGGCTGGCTTTCTAGTGGCCTTAACCACTTCACCCACAGACTTACCTGAAATATATTGTAGCAAATCCATAATATCCACAATTTCGTCTCGCATATTTGTTTCCACTTCATCAACGGTCATTACGGGCTTAAATTTTGTAATCTCTTGCTTGAAATCAATCATGATAATCCTCCTTCGGACATATTCTTAGGGTTATTCTACCACATTCGCCATATTTCGCAAGTATTACTCCACTTTTACGGAATATTCTTTCATCCAAGCATTTATTTGCAAAAAATACGCCATGGTTTGCGGGTGCGCCATAAGCTGGCCATACCAGTTTACGCCAGAATCCTCTTTCAAAAGCCTGCCCAAGGATTTTCGTGATACAAACTGGAAAATTGGCGCGTCGTAAGGGGTTGCCGCAAGCTTATCCCGCACAAGGCTTAGGTAAGCTGGGTTATGTGTTTTTGGGAATGGGCTTTTTTTGCGCCAGAGAACAGCCTCGGGCAGCGCGCCTTTTAAAGCCTCCCTAAGCAGGCCTTTTTCGCGGTCTTTGTGGTTTTTTAGCTCCCATGGCACATTGTATAAATATTCAACAAGACGATGGTCCAGAAATGGCACGCGTACAGTCACGCCAGCAGCCGCAGACATTGCATCGTTGCGGGCGGATAGAGTCTGCAAGAACCAACTTAGGCATAACATGAACATTTTGCGGGTTCTGGCTTCTGTTGGGCTGTCGTCGTAGAGAATATCTACCGGGGTTTTGCCGAAACAGGTTTTGATGAATTCCTCCGGGGGAGATAATTGTATTTCTGGGCTTATGAAGCTAGCACGGTACTCTATGGATTGCGCCCACGGGAATGTCGTTTTATCTATTAGGGCAAGCTTATTTTCATCCTGAAACCATGGGTAGCCGCCAAAAATTTCATCCGCGCCTTCGCCAGATAGGGCAACGGAGGCTGTCTCGCCAACTTTTTGCAAGAAAAGTAGCAACGAAGCATCAACATCTGCCATGCCGGGGTAGCCCCTGGCGGCGGTGGCGGCCTCTAGGGCATCGGCTAGTTCGTCGCTACCCAGCACTACTTCCTTATGGCTAAGCCCCAAATGCCGTACCATTTGAGTAATATAGTTGCCATCGCTTTCTGGTTGAAATTCCGTAGCGACAAAATGCCTATCATTACCGATATAATCCAGGGAAAAACTTCTACGCGCCCCAGACATTGCCGCCATAAGGCTAGAATCTAACCCACCAGACAACAATGTAACCACATCGCCCCCGGTCTGCATTTTAACGGCGTTTTTTAACAGAGTTCTTATGTTGTCCAGAGTTTCGTTAAATGATTCACGATGTGGCCGTGCCTTTAGCTGCCAGTACCGCGTCTGGCTAAATCCCATGGCAGAATATATCGCAAAATGCCCTGGCATAATCTCATAAACATCTTTAAACAGCCCGCTGCCCGGGGTTTTACCTGGCCCTAGTAGCAAAATTTCTTGCACTCCATTGGCATTTATAATGGGATGTATATCCGGATGTGCCAGAACCGCCTTTAAATTTGACCCAATAACAAGCCCTGCGCGCCCTACAGAATAGAACAACGGCCGCAGCCCAAGCCTATCCCTGGCCATAAACAGCTTCTCGCTATCCCAAACTGCAAAAGCAAACATGCCCACAAATTTATCCAGGCAGGCCGCCCCCCAGGCAATATATCCATGCAACGCCACCGCAGCGTCGCTATCGTCTTGGAAGCGATGGTCTAGCTTCGCAAGCTCTGTTCGTAGCTCTTCCCTATTATATATCTCGCCGTCGAAAACAATCACATAAGCCTTCTGCCCAAAAAACGCCCGCGTTGGCTGCTTGCCATCCCTAGCGGCCTTATAAGCCGTATGCACCAAGCAAACCTCTTCTGAAATATATGTACCAGTAACATCCTTTCCCCTAACCTTTAAACCCTCCAGCATGTTTTGGCAAATATCTGCCGCCTCTGCCGCTGTTTTCCTATAATTAACTATACCTGCAATCCCAGCCATATATCTTGTCCTTTCATATAAATATAAAGTTAAAGTTTTGCCTCGCTTCTTTCAAGTGGCAAAGCCCATGGTTTTAATCCGAACGGTTTTATTATTATATGTAACTCCTGCCAAAAATGTGATAAAATTCTAGTAACAAATCTTAGAAGGGATGATTTTTATGTTGCAACCGCTAGAAACAGGAAAAGTAGCCCAGATTGGCATTATCGTGAAGGATATCGAGAAAACTGCCCGGGATTATGCAGATTTTCTTGGGCTGCCCATGCCAGAGATTTCTGAAACTGATGCTATCGAGAAAAGCCATGCCACCTACAGGGGCAAACCCTGCGAGGCACGGGCAAAGCTTGCCTTTATGAAGGTGGGCGAAGGTATTGATATCGAGCTTATCCAGCCGGACGAGAAACCTTCCACATGGCGCGAGTTTTTGGACGAGAAGGGTGAGGGCGTGCATCATATCGCCTTCTGGATAAAGGATACCAAGGGCAAGGCCAAAAAGCTGGAGATGATGGGGATGCCTATGGTCCAGTACGGGGAATGGGGCACTGGCCGTTACGGATATTTTGACGCAACTGAAACTCTCAAACTTGTGATAGAAACCCTGGAGAGCGATTCATGATTTATTCTTTTCTAGGGGATTTTTACCACCCTCACGAAAACATCTACCCCACAGTAAAGGCCGCACTGGAAGCCGCCGGGGAAACCCTAGCGGATTCCCAGCTGGCAGATTTACCCGCAATACTGGATAACAACCCAGCAGCCATAATAATGGGCGTGGAAAACAGGCTTAACCCAGAAAGCGATAACGTAACCCATTGGCTAACCCCGGAAATTGACCAGAAAATTGAAGCCTACGTAGCCGCTGGTGGCAGCATAATAGCCTTGCATGCGGCCATTGCATCATACCCGCAGGGTTCTAAGTATATTCAAATGCTAAGGGGCTATTTTATAAGCCACCCTGACGAGCATTGCCTCGTAAGCTACAAGGGGCAGTTGGGCGGCAGCCACGATTTCCAGCTAATGGACGAGTTTTATGTAGTGGATGTTGACCAGGAAAATACAAATGTTTTCCTAACATCTGAAAGCCTGCATGGCCAGGGCATTGCAGGCTGGTACCATAACTACGGCAATGGTAAGGCCATAGTAATCGTACCCACCCACCGTAAAGAATCCAACCAAAACCCAGCAACCATCCGCCTTATTACGGCTGGGATAAACTGGGCATTAGAAAGGTGATATCCATGAATGTTAAGCTAAACAACGGCCTAGAATTCCCGCTAATTGGCTTTGGCACATATGGCCTAGGCACAGCAGAAATTAAAAGCGCCATAGACGCCGGCTACAGGCGCATAGACACTGCCCATGGCTACGGCAACGAGCAAAATGTAGGCGAAGCAATAAAATTAAGCGGCATACCCCGGGAAGAATTTATCATAACCACCAAAGCCACCAATGGCGCGCTGCGTGAAGATTCCATCCCGGCAGAATTCGAAAAAAGCCTGGCCAACCTTGGCACAGATTATGTAGACCTATACCTTATCCACTGGCCAGTTAAAGAAAAATACGTATCTGCATGGCTAGAGCTTGAAAAAATCTACAAAACCGGCAAGGCAAAGGCCATCGGCTTCAGCAACTACCAAACATACCACCTAGACGAGCTACAAAAAGCCTGGACAATTACCCCAATGGTAAACCAAGTAGAGCTGCACCCCTACCTTACGCAAAAGCCATTAATCGAATATTGCAAAAAGCTTGGCATAGCCATGGAAGCCTGGAGCCCCCTTGGCGCAGGCAAATCCACCCTATTTGACGAGCCGCTGATAATTGACATAGGCAAAAAATACAATAAAACCCCCTCCCAAATCATTCTCAGATGGGATATAGACCAAGGCATAATGACCATCCCAAAATCCTCCAACCCAGCCAGAATGAAATCCAACCTACAAATATTCGACGTCACCCTAACCTCAGAGGAAATATACGCAATAGACAGCCTAAACAAAAACCTACGCACCGGCCCAGACCCGGATAATTTCACGTTTTAGTTGAAATCGCAGGGGGGTTAGCCAGTCAAGTTTTACTTCTTTTTTCGCAACAGATTAAACAACTTTTGCTAACTTGTTACAGCTATCTCAAACTCGCATTATTATAGGGTTTCAGCGAAGTAAATACAAGCAATCATAAGTCAATACTGGCAATTCAAAGCAACTATAAAGACCAAGGAAAGACCAAAACTAAGGCGCATTTCTATTATGAAAAGGCTCTTGTGTAAATTTCACAGGGGCTTTTTTTGTGCCTTTCTATCGTTGAAGTTGTGACTAAATATCAGCCATGAGAGGAAAAAAACAATATGACGAATAAAAACAACACAAGCACTACAAACAAGCGCACGAGATACACCCGCCAAGTAATCGTTACCAGTGCATTTTTACAGATGCCAAGATTTTTGTACACAGGCGAGTTTGCGGGAAATAGAATAAGCAACAACGCACGTAGCCTATATACCCTACTTCTTGACCGCCACAAGATAAGCATTAAAAACAATTGGCATGACGAAAGCGGCGAAGTGTACATCTACTTCAAACGTGAGGAAATGGAACAGCAGCTCGGCATATCAGAACGTACCGTTACAAAAGTCATGCAAGAGCTGAAAGACCTTTCGCTAGTAGAGGAAAAGAAACAGGGGCTTAACAAGCCAAACAAAATTTATCTTCTTTCGCCAGTTATCGGTGATGGCGAAAATCCCGACCCATATGTAGAGCCTTCTCCCGATTATAACCCCGACACAGAACAGGGCTACACTTCCGAAGGTGAGTACATGGGCTATAATCACGACCACAAAATTACTACACCTACGGAAGCGCAACACCTACATTGCCAACCCCTTAATATTTGCACTTCTGAACCCGCAAATTTTACGGCACATAAGCCGCAAAATCTAAGCCCGAATTATAATAACTTTAGTTATAATAAACTGAGTTATAATGAGTTGAGTAATACTACT
>WQVK01000036.1 GCA_009784025.1 Defluviitaleaceae bacterium | reverse complement strand
TGCTTGCTGCCGCATGTCGATTACCGCTTCCAGCCATTGTATTATGTTATTCATTGCTACACCCCGTTTTTTGGGCTTATTTTACCATATCGGGGTGGTTTATGTGTTCATGCGTTTGTCGTGGGTTGGAAAACCATCAGAGACTTCGCTTCTCACGGTTCTATTTCTTTTAATGATAAAAAGAAACAAAAAACTTTAATTTTTTGAGTTTGATTTTTCAAAAAAGACTAATATTTCGGCCTTTTTTGCTTTTTAAGGTTTTGAAGTAGGGTGGAAAATGGTGCAAAAAAGCATCATTTTCTTAAAAAAATGGTACCATACGGTACCATTTTTTATATGCTAGGAAATCGCTTTGCAATTTCTTAGCGAGATTTAGGGAAACAAAGGCGGCAACGCCGCTTCGTTCAATAGGCCGCGGTAATATGAACAAATAGTCATATTACCGCAACCCTATGTTTTCACAAAACGCCATTATTTAAAGGGTTCACAAACTTTGTGAACCCTTTAAAAAACGATAGACTCTTTTTGAAATCACATTTTTTTGATTAGACTTCTTCCGAAATTACGTTTTTTAATTTCTGAAAAGTTACATTTTCAATCTTTTGCTTCTTTTGAAATTACGTTTTTTGCAATTTCAGAAGAACTCTATTAAAGTTTTTTGCTTCTTTTTTCAAAAGTAACCCGAAAGAAATCTGGCGGCGCACAGCGCCGGGTTCGCGAGGCGAATCTTGTAAAAAAAGTGGATGTGTTGGAGCGAAGCCTCTGACGGTTTTATACAAGCTACCGCCTGCGCATACGGCTTAGCAAATAATATGCCAGGAAATTGTTCATGCGGCCGTGGTGATGGTGGTTGTGTTTTTGGTGCTTAAATACTGGGATTGCTTCTTCGGTTGTTGGTTGGAGTTCGCTTGTACAGGGCTGGCAGTTTTGTTCGTGCACTGGATGGATTGGCTCTAGGATGTCTATTTCTAGTTCTAGTTTATGGTGTTTGTGCTCGGGCTTATTGTGAGGTTGGTAGGGTAGTTGTGGTTCGCTGGGTGGTATTGGTGGGGTTGGCAGTGGCGGTGTTATAGGTGGCGGTGTTGGAATGCTGCGTGAGGTTGCGCCGCCGCAGCGGTTGCGTAGGTTGTTCCAGGTTAATGGGCCAACGATGCCATCTGGGTTTAGGCCGTTTGCGCGCTGGTAGTTTATTACGGCTGCCTGGGTAAGCGGGCCGAAGGCGCCGTCTGTGGTAAGGCCAGCGTTTATTGTGCGGTTTAAGCAGGTTTGAATTTGCCTTACATGATCGCCCCTTGCGCCTACCCGAATGAGGGTGCCTGGGTACTCGCCCATTGTGCTATTGCCGCCGTAGCAGGCGGGCATTAGCGTACCCCAGGTGATTGGGCCAACTATGCCATCTGGATTTAGGCCGCGGCTGCGCTGGAAGTTGATTACCGCAGCTTGGGTAAGCGGGCCAAAAGCGCCATCGGTTGCCAACCCTGCGCCCATTACTTGGTTTAGGCAGCGCTGGATTCTGGCTACATCGTCGCCGCGAGCGCCCACTCTAATAGATGTGCCTGGGAAAGGCGGTATGCCGCCTGGTGGTGTGACAGGAGGAACACTTGGCTCTGGCGGTGGCTTTGCATTATCGCGAATGCGCCAGTATACCTCGTACATGCGCCGCCATGTTAATGGCCCAATAATTCCGTCAGGGTTGAGCCCAAACAGCCGCTGGAATTCTCGCACTGCCGCCGCAAAATTTGGCCCAAAGTTAGAGTCCTGTGCAACGAATGGGATGGCATGGTAAAATTCTGAGATAAAGTTCATGATATATTGGGCGCGGCCAACCAAGCTGCCACGTGAGCCTTGGCGGATTATATCCGTGGGCGGCGTGCGGCCTATCCCTGCGACTATACCCTCGCTGGTTAGCTCGCCTAGGCGCTTTACGGCAGAATATGCCCGGGAGATATTGTTCCAGGTGGCGCGGTCCACCAGGCCGGTAACCGGGGTGTTGCCCAGGGTGCGTATGCTTTGGAAGGCGCGCACGGCGGCCTCTGTGGTTGCATCGTAAACCCCAGTAACCGGGATTTGCGGAATGGCCGGGAAGTTAACCCTGATGCGGTTAAGCCAGTTTTGCAGGCGGGTCACATCCGCGCCAGATGAGCCTGGGCGCAAAGTCTGGCCAGGGAAAGACGATGGCACGCTGCCGATATTGTTGGTTTCTACTATTTGAATATCATTTGGGTAGAATGTTCGCAGAATTTGCAGAGCGTTGCGGCCTTGGTTGGCCAAATCTACAGTGCGCCATTGCCACAGCCCAGGGCAAGTAACACGGCGACCATCGCAATATTCTGCAAAAAACGGCTCTACATGCCCTTCACGCCTTATAAAACGGTTGAAAATCTGGTCTACCATTCGGTCTATCGTGCCAAAAATTTGCCCGTTCTCCACAAACATTTGGTCAAACTGGGTGGAGTTTGTAATATCAAAATTATGGCCGCGTACCCTGTACCATTCTGTAAAAATCCTGTTCAGCGTAAGCGAAATAATGCAATAAATATTCGCCTCCAAAGAAGCTGCAGGCCATGTAGAGAAAATCTCGTGACTGGCAGAATTTTTAATATAGTAGCTAAACGGCACACGCACGTTGCGCGCGTTTGGGTTATCTGGCCGCCCCAAATGCACAGTGATAAACTCTGGGATAATTACCTCGCTAAGCACCTTATTGGTGGGCGGCCTAAATTCGCCAGGGTTATCCATATGCCGGGTATCATTGCTAACCAGATTATGCGGCGGGGTATTGTACTCTGCAACTCGGCCATCCTCTAGCGAGGGTAGCAAATTAACAGGCAAGATACTCGTCTCACCATCCAAAATCTCAACATCATGGACAATAGCCGTGGCATACCCTGTCGCTTCCACCTTAACATCATACTCGGAATAGGGGATGCCATCAAAATTAGGGTCTAATGTTAATTCCCTAGCCGGGGCCTCTAGGCTAACCGTTTCTGCAACCCCGCTCACGTCTGTTTTAACCCGAAACAATGTACCGCTCTCATTATAAACCGTAACATTTGCACCAGCCACCGGCATAGCGCCATCTGCAGCCACAGCCAAAACTTGCAAAAAACCAGTTCCCATTGTTACCTCCTAGATGAAGTATTGTTCCATATTATGCTTGGAGGCATGTAAATGTTAAAGGACAAAACTGTAAGAGGCTTTGTCACCAACACCCCTAAAAAATCTAATGTTTGAATTTCAACAAAAGCCCTGTTTTTTAGGGCTTTTTTGTGTTGCGGGGCGAGGTTTTGATACCAAATTGCCTAAAAAATGGTACCATACGGTACCACATTCACGCAAAAAGGCTGTGTAAAAGTGAACAAATATTCACTTTTACACAGCCTTTATTTCATAAACCAAATAAAACAGTAAAGTTTTTGCCAAGCTTTTTTTCAAAAGCAACCCGAAAAAAACGAGTGGCAGGTCGTGCCAGGTTCATGGAGCGAACCTTATGAAAAGCGGTGGAGGTGTAGTCGGCGAAACCTCTAATGGTCTTGACTCTATCACCCACGGTCATGAACCGGTTCTCTGTAATCTCTGCCGTAAAACGTTAAGCAGTACAGGCCCGCTAATGCGATTAGTGTGTATATGATTCGGCTTAAAATAGACTCCATACCGCCGAAAAGTACGGCGATAAGGTCGAACCTGAAAAGCCCGATTAGGCCCCAGTTTATTGCGCCAAGTATTACTAAGGACAGGCAAATATAGTCCCATGTTCTAGAACGCATACTTTTTCCTCCTTCCTGAGAGCGTGCACGCCATCTTTGAAAGTGGCATGGGGATAGTATCTCTCGGGATGGGAGAAATTATTCTGGGCATCTTTCGAAATCATGCTTTTGGTTTCGAAAAAATTACTGCTTAGCTTTCAGACAGGATGTATTCATCAACACCTTTGCCCAGTGGTACCATAGGGAAAACCTTGTCATCTGCGCTTATTTCGCAGTTTATTACGGCAGGTTTGCCCAAAGCCATTGCTTTTTTGATTGCGTCGTCAAGTTCTTCGGGGCGGGTTACGTTAAAGGCTGCGGCTTGGTAGGCTTCAGCTAGTTTAATGAAGTCTGTGGTTTTTGTGTCAAGGGAAGTGTGGGAATAGCGTTTGTCGAAGAAGAGGGTCTGCCATTGGCGCACCATGCCCAGCACGTGATTGTTGAGGATTACTTCTATTACGGGCAACTCGTATTCTACGGCAGTGGCTAGTTCAATATTGTTCATACGGAAGCAGCCGTCACCCGCAATGTTAAATACGGTTTTACCAGTTGCCACGGCTGCGCCAATGGCTGCGCCCAGGCCAAAGCCCATTGTACCAAGGCCGCCAGAAGTTATGAACTGGCGCGGTGATTCGGTCTTGATATGTTGGCAGGCCCACATTTGATGCTGGCCTACCTCTGTAGTGATTACTGCGTCGCCAGCTAGGGCATTTATGCGCTCTATAATGTATTGCGGGCGCAGCAGGCCGTCGTCGTTTTGGTAGTTTAGTTTGTATTTTGCCTTTAGTTCGGCGGTTTTATTAATCCATTCCTTGTGGTTTTGCTGTGGCAGGGCTTCTTTTAGGCGAGTTAGTGCAGATTTTACATCGCCTATTAGGTAATGGGAAGTTAGCACATTTTTGTTAATTTCTGCCGGGTCGATATCTATATGCAGAATTTTTGCATCGGTAGCAAAACGCGCCGCATTGCAAACAACTCTGTCTGAAAATCTTGCGCCGATAGCGATAAGCAAATCACATTCAGATACAAGGGTATTGGATGTGGCTGTGCCATGCATGCCAATCATACCCACAAAGGAATCATGAGATGCCGGGAACCCGCCCTTGCCCATTGCGCTTATACAAACAGGTGCGTCGAGCAGAGCCGCGAAATTTACCAGCTCATCTCTTGCGTCGGCGGTTACAACGCCACCGCCGGCATAGATAAATGGCCGCTTGGATTCTGTCAATATTTTTACAGCCTCGTCTAGGGCGTTGCGTGTTAGCTGGCTGGTGTCTACTTCGATGGGTTTTGGGGTGGTTTTTGTGTATTCTGCTTCTGCAACTTGAATATCTTTGGGAATATCGACAAGCACCGCGCCTGGACGGCCGCTTTGGGCGATATGAAACGCCTGCCGCATGATATCTGCAAGGTCGTTTACATCTTTTACGATGAAATTATGTTTTGTAATGGGCATGGTGATGCCGGTGATATCCACCTCTTGGAAGCTATCCTTGCCCAGCAGCGGTATTGGTACATTGCCTGTAATAGCCACCAAAGGCTGGGAATCCATATGCGCCGTAGCAATCCCCGTAACCAGGTTTGTTGCGCCCGGGCCACTTGTAGCAAGGCATACGCCCACTTTGCCGGTTGCGCGAGCGAAGCCATCAGCTGCGTGAGACGCGCCTTGCTCGTGGCTTGCGAGGTAATGGGTTATCTTGTCGCTGTACTTGTAGAGTGCGTCGTAGATGGGTAGCACCTGGCCGCCAGGGTAGCCGAAGATGTCTTTTACACCTTGCTCAAGTAGACATTCTAGTAGGATTTCTGCGCCTTTAAGTTGCATGGGGATGTTCCTTTCTATTTTCGCGGATTTTTCATATTTATATTAAACATTTTTATATGTTTATAGCCAATGTCTTTGTCGTTTATGCCGGCATGTTGTGGAAGGCTTTCATATGGATTTTTAGAATTGCTACTTTATCTTTGCGATTATTGTATCAATTGATAAGTTTTTGTCTCGCGAAGCTAGTATGGTTAGGATTCCGAATATGGACATGGGTTGGCCTCGCTTTTACTTCAATAGTGTGAGCCATATGGGTGCGATAAAATTTTTGTGGTCTTAGTTAATCATCATTTTTTACTTCAAGTAAATAAAAATATTCCCTAATTTCCTTAACAAGTTCATCATGTTTTTCTAGAATCTCTTTTGTTCTTTCCGACGAATTAATAAAATTATAGTCAGCGGGATTGATTTCGGATATGTGCCCTCGACTTACCTGAAAATCATATAGCTGGCGGTTACATAGTTTGAGTATATTATTAAATTTGTTGCATAAATCTTCAGTTATAAATGCCGCATTTCCACTTAATTCAGCTTGAGCTATGACGATGACATCAGTAACAGCTTTTTCAATGTTATTTTCGAATTTTTCCAATTCGTCTTTATCAACAGGTTTTAATCCGAAAATAGGAAATAAATTATGTGTTTCTGTTCTCATTTTTGAAAATACAAGATTTAATTTGCGAAAAATCTCAAACTCAGCATCAAAACGAACTTTGCTTACATAATTCTTTTTCTCAAGGCCACTTTTGAAGTTTTCAAGTTCTTTATTCAGCTTAAGCTCATACTTTTTAGAAAGCCGCTCAGCTATGTGGTTTGCTGAAAAGCGCACTACAGCATAGAATATTGCTGCTATTCCTCCTACGCCACCAACGATGGCAATTACAATGCTAAATATATCTCCAATAGGCATATGCTAACCTCAGTTCTTAACTGTCAATATTTATTCCCACACCCAGGGCAGGCCGGATAATCCATATCATGCCGCTTGCCGCAGCTGGGGCATGATACTTTGCTTATCTGCGTGCCATCGTTGGAATCGTCTGTCGAGGCTTTTCTTGCGGCGATTATACCGTCTCGCACCGCTGCTCTTATAATGAAATACAAAATAGCGTATGACGCAACCACAGCGGCGATAATTAAAAAAGCTTGCATAATCGCATCCCTCATTTCTCAGATATTTTGGCATGGGGTAGGGGGCTGGATTCGAAATCAACTTATTACAGATTGTAATAAGTTGATTTCATTAGCCAGATATTGGCCACGTCACCCGCTGCCAGAATCAGCCATTCGCAATTTACAATAAGCTGCCCCCGGCTGCGGACGTATACTGCCGTATTCATTGCATGGTTTCAAAGTTACCCTCTGCAGAAGCCAGCCACGAGACGTATGCTGAGGCACCCACAACATTCCCAAGGCGTCAGCCCTCCGCTAGGAGTAGGCCCGGACTATTGCGCCTTGGTGGGCGCTGGTTACTTGTGCGGTGTAGCGTGCTAGGTATCCGGTTTTTATGCGTGGTTCTGGGGCTACCCATGCCTTGCGGCGGGTTTCTAGTTCGGCTTCGTCTACGTTTAGGGTTATGCTATAGTTGTTTATGTCTATGGTTATGCTGTCGCCTTCCTTAACTAGGGCGATTAGGCCGCCTGCCTGCGCCTCGGGGGAGATATGCCCCACACATGCGCCGCGGGATGCGCCAGAAAACCTGCCGTCTGTGATTAGCGATACATCTGAGGCCAGGCCCATCCCGGCCAGGGCTGCGGTGGGGGCAAGCATTTCGCGCATGCCAGGGCCGCCTTTTGGCCCTTCGTAGCGGATTACCACCACATCGCCTTTTTTGATTTTTTGTGCAAAAATGGCGGCAACTGCGTCTTCTTCGCATTCAAATACCCGGGCTGTGCCTTTGGCGTATAGCATTTCTGGCGCTACGGCAGAGCGTTTTACCACGCCACCGTCTGCCGCTAGGTTGCCGTACAGCACGGCTAGGCCGCCTTCGCTTGCGTATGGGTTGTCTATAGGGCGCAGAACTTCTGGGTTTTTGTTCACAGCATTCGCCACGTTTTCGCCCAGGGTTTTGCCTGTTACAGTTATCGCGCCCGGAGTTAGCAGGTTCGCTTTAGTAAGTTCTTTTAGCACCGCCGAAATCCCGCCTGCCCAATACAAATCTTCAATATGGTCTGGCCCAGCGGGGGCTAGTTTACATAGGTTGGGGGTTTTGGCACTTATTTCGTTTACGGTTTTTAGCTCTAGCTCTACCCCGGCTTCACGTGCGATGGACAGCAGATGCAGTAGGCTGTTTGTGCTGCACCCCAGCGCCATGTCCATGGTAAGGGCGTTGTTGAAGGCGTCTGGCGTCATGATGTCGCGGGGTTTGATATTGTTCTTTAACAGATACATAATCTGCTCCCCGGCTTGTTTGGCCAGGCGAATACGCTCTGCCATCACCGCTGGAATCGTACCGTTGCCGGGCAAGCCCATTCCCAGGGCTTCTGTTAGGCAGTTCATGCTGTTGGCGGTGTACATTCCGGCGCAAGAGCCGCATGTGGGGCAAGATTGGTCCTCGTAAATTTGCGCTTCTTCTGCGGAAATTGTACCCACGGCTTTAGCCGCCACCGCCTCGAAAGTGTTGGACAAACTAACCGACCGCTTATTAACATTGCCGGCCAGCATAGGGCCGCCACTCATGATAATTGCAGGGATATTAAGCCTTGCCGCAGCCATAAGCATGCCCGGTACAATCTTGTCGCAGTTAGGGATAAGCACCAAAGCATCGCAAGCATGGGCCATAGCCATGGTTTCCACAGAATCTGCAATCAGTTCGCGGCTTGGCAGCGAAAACCGCATTCCCGCATGCCCCATGGCAATCCCATCACAAACTCCAATGGAAGGAAACTCGATAGGTGTACCCCCCGCCGCAATAACACCCTTCTTAACTGCCTCTGCGATACTATCCAAATGAATATGCCCCGGCACAACCTCGCTGTGGGCATTAACCACACCCACAAAAGGCCGCGCAAGCTCGGCATCTGTATAACCCATAGACTTAAACAGCGAACGAGCAGGCAAAGCATGCTCGCCGCGTGTGATTTGATGACTACGCATATTGTTGTCTCCTTTAGATTTAGACCGTGCAAAGCCCGAGGCCGCCCCAAAACGCAACCCTAATATTAGGGTTTTGCCCCGCTTTTTTCAAAAAAGCGGGTGGGTGTGGGCGAAACCCAGGGTCTTGTACTTTCTCCTATATCAAAGTACCATTTTCATTCACAAATTTCCTAAACAAATCTAGTAGCCGCTCGGTTATTGGGCCGGCTTTGCCGTTGCCTATTACACGCTGGTCTACAGATTTTACGGGGATACATTCTGCGGCGGTGCCTGTTAGGAAGCATTCGTCTGCGTTGTAGACATTGTATAGGGTGAATTCTTTTTCGTGTAGGACGATGCCTTCGGCGCGTATTAGGTCCATTATTGTGCGGCGGGTGATGCCGTCTAATGCGCCCACGTATATTGGCGGGGTGTAGACTACGCCGTCTTTTATTAGGAAGATGTTTGCGCCTGTGCATTCTGCTACTACACCGTTTTGTGCCAGCATTAGTGCGTCTTGTGCACCTGCGTGGTTGGCTTCAATTTTTGCCAGTACATTGTTTAGATAGTTTAGTGATTTAATTTGCGGGTCTAGAATTGTAGCGTTGTTGCGGCGTTGCTGGGCTGTTACTACGGAAATGCCGGTTTTGTACATTTCGTCTGGATATAGGGTGATGCCAGCCGCTATGCAGAAAATCGTTGGCTTTGGGGATTTGCGTGGGTCTATGCCTAGGTCGCCTGTGCCACGGGTTGCCACCAGACGGATGTAGCCTTCTTTAAGGCCGTTGCGGCGGCAGGTTTCTAGCACTACTTCGTCTATTTCTTCCAGCGAAAGCGGCAGTTCCATTAGGATTGCCTTGGCGCTTTCCAGGAAACGCTTAGAATGTTCGGTTAGTTTAAAGACCCTGCCATTGTAAATGCGTAGCCCTTCAAACACACCGTCACCATACAGCAGCCCATGGTCCAGCACGGAAACTGTGGCGTCTCCAAGCCGCTTAAATTCGCCGTCTATATAAACTTGCAGGTTCATATCCATCATATTTTTTACCCCTTTAATTGGGCCACAATTAGGTCGCCCATTTCTTTTGTGCCTACTGGGCGCATTCCTGGAGACATTATATCGCCGGTGCGCGCGCCTGTTGCCAGCACTGCTGTTACGGCAGCTTCAATGGCGGCAGCTTCTTTGTCTAGGTTAAAATTGTACTTTAGCATCATTGCTGCAGAAAGTATGGTTGCAATAGGGTTTGCCTTATCTTGCCCGGCGATATCTGGCGCAGAGCCGTGGATAGGCTCGTACATGCCAGGGCCACCGCCGCTTAGGCTGGCAGATGGCAACATGCCGATAGAGCCAGTAATCTGGCTTGCTTCGTCTGAAAGAATATCACCAAACATATTGGTGGTTAGCATCACATCATAGAAGCCTGGGTCGCGGATTATTTGCATTGTGGCGTTGTCTATATACAAATGGTCTAGTGTGATGTCTGGGTAATCTTTGGCAACTTCCAACACAACCTCACGCCATAAGCGAGAAGATTCTAGCACATTGGCCTTGTCCACATTGGTTACATGTTTCTTGCGCTTGCGGGCCAGGTCGAAGGCTACTTTTGCTATGCGGCGAACTTCTTCTACTGCGTACATTTCGGTATCCCAGGCTGCTTCGCCCAGGTCTGTTTGCTTGCGGCCCCTGTCGCCAAAATACATACCGCCAGTAAGCTCACGCACCACCATAATATCAATGCCGCCAGCAGCAATATCTGGGCGCAATGGGCAGGCATCCTTCAATGCATCATGGAGTAGGGCAGGGCGCAAATTAGCATAAAGCCCAAGCTCCCCACGCAGCCCCAGCAGCGCCCGCTCTGGCCTTAAATGCCCAGGCAGAGTATCCCATTGCCAACCGCCAACAGCGCCCAGCAGCACAGAATCGCTCTTTTTACAAATATTAACAGTTTCCTGTGGCAACGGATGCCCTGTTGCATCAATAGCACAGCCTCCCGCCAGCACTTCTGTATACTTAAATTCATGCCCAAAAAGCTGGCCAATCTTATCAAGCACCTTGATAGTCTCTACCGTAACCTCTGGGCCTATCCCGTCTCCTGGGATTGTTGCAATGTTAAAAGTAGCCATGTTGTTGCCTCCTTAAGAATTTCAGTTGGTCGGATTTTCCGACCAACTGGATTTTTTACTCTTTGCCATCTTCGGGCTTTTTGTCGCTGCTGAAGAGGAAGAAAATTACCAAAACGGGCATGACAGCGCCAACCCATATTGGCCAGTTTTCTGTAAAAATTTCTAGAAAAGGGGTGCCGCGTACTAGCTCTACTATGGTGAAAACTACCATGGTAATGATGGCCAGTACGGCTATACCGTGCAGAACCATGCGGCCGGTTATTACGATGTTCTTTTTTTCTTTGGGCATGGATTGTCCTTCTTTCGTTGTAATTTTCCCTGTTAAGGCCTACACCCCAAGCTTCTTCCTTGCGCGCTCAACCAGCCCACCTGCCGCAATCAGCTCTTGCATAAAAGGCGGGAATGGCTCTGCCTGATAGCTTTCGTTCCGCGTAATATTCTGTATCGTACCTGTGCCGAAATCTATCTCAAGCTCGTCCTCGGCTTGTATTTTTGCCGCAGCTTCTGGGCATTCCAATATTGGCAGGCCAATATTTATGGCGTTACGGAAGAAAATCCGCGCGAAAGTCTCTGCAATCACACATGAAATGCCAGACGCCTTAATGGCAATAGGCGCATGTTCCCTTGAAGAGCCGCAACCGAAGTTCTTGTTTGCCACGATTATATCGCCCTGTTTTACCTTGTTCACAAAATCCTTGTCTATATCTTCCATACAATGTGAGGCCAGCGCCTCTGGGGTAGACACATTTAGGTAACGTGCCGGGATTATTACGTCGGTATCCACATTGTCACCGTATTTGAATACATTTCCTTTTGCTTTCATCATAAACCTCCAAATATCAAAGTTTTTTGCCTCGCTTTTTTCAAAAAAGTGGGTGGATGTGGGCAAAGCCCCGCGGCATTAAATCTTATCAGGGTCGGTAATATATCCAGTTATTGCCGAAGCCGCTGCCACTGCTGGGCTGCATAGATACACTTCAGATTCTGGGTGACCCATGCGGCCTACAAAGTTGCGGTTGGTGGTGGCTAGGGCCCGTTCGCCCTTGGCCAAAATGCCCATATGCCCGCCCAGGCAAGGCCCACATGTTGGGGTGGATACTACACAGCCCGCCATGATTAGGTCTTCCATTATGCCTTCGCGCATGGCTTGCAGCACGATTTCTTGGGTGCCTGGCAGTATGATAACCCGTAGGTTTTTGGCTACCCGCACGCCTTTGCGGCCAGCCAGGATATCTGCAGCCATGCGTAAATCTTCCATGCGGCCGTTGGTGCAGCTTCCTATTACAACTTGGTCAAGTTGTACGCTGGTTGCGCCAATTTCGTCTATGGTTTTGGTGTTTTCTGGCAAATGAGGGAAAGCTACCACCGGGCGCAGTTGCGACATATCAATCACATGAACTTCGTCGTAAACTGCGTCTGGGTCGGCTGTGTATTCTACGCCGGGGCGGCTTGCGTGGGCTTTAATGTACTCCCGGGTAATATCGTCCACTGGGAAGATACCATTCTTCGCGCCTGCTTCAATTGCCATATTTGCTATGCAAAATCTATCGTCCATGGAAAGATATTTTAAGCCATCGCCGCAATATTCCATTGATTTATACAGCGCGCCGTCTACACCAATCTTCCCGATTATATGCAAAATAACATCCTTGCCAGAAACCCATTTTGCAGGCCTGCCAACAAGTTCAAATTTAATGGCGCTTGGCACTTTAAACCAAGTTTCGCCAGTGGCCATTGCGCAGGCTAGGTCTGTGCTGCCCACGCCGGTAGAAAACGCCCCAAGCGCGCCGTAAGTACAAGTGTGGCTGTCTGCACCAATCATAGTGTCGCCGGCTACAACAAGCCCCTTCTCATGCACCAAGCAATGCTCGATGCCCATCTCGCCCACATCATAAAAATTCTCGATGCCGTGATGCAGCGCAAAATCCCTACATTGCTTACAATGCTCTGCCGATTGTATATCTTTGTTCGGCGTAAAATGGTCCATAACAAGGGTTACCTTCTTCTTGTCAAAAACCTTGTCCACACCAATTTTGGCAAATTCCTTCACCGCAACAGGCGTAGTAACGTCGTTGCCAAGCACCATATCCAGCTTAGCCTCAATCAATTGCCCTGCCGTCACGCTTTCAAGCCCCGCATGGGCCGCCAGGATTTTTTGGGTCATTGTCATTCCCATTTGTATCACCTTTTCTATAGATATTTAAACCGTCAGAGGCTTTGCCTCCGACACCTCCACAAACTTTAGCATTATAATTCTGCGCTGGTATGCTTTTGATGGTCAGATTTACACCAACAACGCACCCCCAGCACAAAATATCCCAAATGAACTAATTACAATCTGTAATTAGTTCATTTCAATTGCAAGATATACACCAAAACCTTAACTCATCTTCAATTTATACTCAATACTATCTACTAGCGCCTGGTAACTGGCATCTAATATATCGCCACTGGCGCCCACGGTAGTCCAGGTATCTTTCCCGTCTGTAGATTCCAACAGCACCCGAATCATGGACTCTGTGGCATGTTTATTGTCCAGCACACGCACCTTATAATCTGTAAGGTACACATCCTTTAGAACAGGGAAGAACTCGTAAAGTGCCTTGCGCAGCGCCTTATCCAGCGCGCCCACAGGGCCAATGCCCTCGTCGTAGGCGAACACGCGCTGGCCGTTTACTTCTATACATATCCTTGCAGATGCGCTGCGGCCTGCGTCGTAGGGGCGTTCGCCTATCACGCGGAAGTTTACCAGCTTAAACGACGGCTTAAATTTGCCCAGTTTCTTGCGAATAAACAGCGATAGCGACGCTTCGGCTCCTTCATATTGATAACCCATATGCTCTCGCTCTTTTATGCCCTGAATTATGGCGGCCATTTCTGGCGAGCCTTTGGCTATGGCTGGGTCGATTTTTTGCATTTTTGCCAGGAAGGCACTGCCCCCGGCAACTTCGCTTATCAGGTATTGGCGCTGGTTGCCCACAGCCTCTGGGTCTACATGCTCGAAGCTTGTGCTGGCCTTGGTTACGCCGTCTATATGCATTCCGGCCTTGTGGGCAAAGGCGTTGCGCCCCACAAATGCCGCCCGTGAACTTAACGACAAGTTTGCAGTTTCAGAGATATATCTTGCGGTTTCTGTAAGTAGCGGCATGTTTTCTGCCGGGATACAAGCATAACCTGCTTTAATTTGCAGGCTTGGGATGATGGCAGATAAATTCGCATTGCCGCAGCGTTCGCCAAAGCCCGTGAATGTACCCTGTACATGGTTTGCGCCGGCCTCTACTGCCACAATGCTGTTGGCCACGGCCATTTCTCCATCGTTGTGGGTGTGTATGCCCACAGACGGATGCTTGGCCGCCACGGTTTTAACAATGGCTTCAATTTCTGACGGGAAGCAGCCGCCATTGGTATCACAAAGCACCAGGCAACTTGCGCCGCCGGCCACTGCCGCATCTAGCGCGGCCATTGCATAGCTGGCATTATTTTTGTACCCATCAAAGAAATGTTCCGCATCAAAAATAACTTCCTTGCCATTATCGCGCAGGAAACGAATCGTATCGGTTATCATTGCAAGGTTTTCTTCTAGCGTGGCGTTCAAAATATTCGTCACATGAAAATCCCAGGACTTACCAAAAATGCAAACAGAATCTGTACCCGCAGAAAGCAATGCCTTCAGGTTATTATCCTCTTCAGGCAAAATCCCCTTGCGGCGCGTGCTGCCAAAGGCAATCAGCTTAGCATGCTGAAGCGACTTACCCTTAAAATACTCAAAAAATTCTAAGTCCTTAGGGTTGGACCCAGGGTTGCCCGCCTCAATATAATCTACACCAAGCCTGTCCAGAGCCTCTGCAATCTTAATCTTATCCCCCACAGAAAACGAAATCCCGGGAGCTTGCGCGCCATCCCGCAAGGTAGAATCAAATATGACAATTTTCTTCACGTCAGCCTCCATGTTTATAAGACAAAACCGCCAAAGGCTTCGCCAACCACATCTCCAAAAACTTTAACATTAAACTTCTTCCGAAATTCCTGTAGGGAGTTTCGGAAGAAGTTACATTTTTCCAAAAAAGATGTGGGTGTGGGCGAAACCCACGGTTTTATCTTCCTACTTATGCCAAGACATCATTTTGCGTAATTCTTCGCCTACTTTTTCTATTGGGTGGTTTTTTTCTATGCGGCGGCGGGCTGTTAGGTTGGGGCGATTGGCTTGGTTTTCTAATATATAGTTTCTGGCGAAGGTGCCGTCTTGAACTTCGGACAGGACTTTACGCATTTCGTTTTTGGTTTCTTCGGTGATTATGCGTTTGCCTATGGAATAGTCGCCGTATTCTGCGGTGTCGCTTATAGAGTAGCGCATGTAGGATAGGCCGCCTTGGGCTACTAGGTCTATGATTAATTTCATTTCGTGTAGGCATTCAAAGTATGCGCTTTCTGGCTCGTAACCTGCTTCTACTAGAACTTCGAAGCCGGCTTTCATCAGTTCGCTTACGCCGCCGCAAAGCACGGCCTGTTCGCCAAATAGGTCTGTTTCGGTTTCTTCTTTAAAGGTAGTTTCCAGAACGCCTGCCCTTGCACCGCCAATGCCTGCTGCATATGCAAGGCCGATTTTAAGGGTGTCGCCAGATGGGTCTTGATATACTGCTACCAGGCATGGCACGCCGCGGCCTTCTTGGTACTGGCTGCGCACTGTATGGCCTGGGCCTTTTGGAGCAATCATGAATACATTAACGTTTTCTGGTGGAACTATTTGCCCGTAGTGGATGTTGAAGCCATGGGCGAAAGCTAAGTATTTTCCTGCTGTTAGGTTTGGTAGGATAGATTCGTTGTATATTTTAAGGTGCAGCTCGTCTGGTACAAGAAGCATGATTATATCTGCCATTTTTGTGGCTTCTGCTACGGTGGCTACTTTCATGCCTTTGGCTTTTACTTCTTCCCATTGTGGATGCCCTTCAAATAGGCCAACTACCACGCTTGCGCCAGATTCGTGCAGGTTTAATGCATGTGCGTGACCTTGGCTGCCGTAGCCTATTACTGCTATGGTTTTGCCTTTTAGGTCGTTAAAATTACAGTCTTTTTCGTAAAACAATTTTGCCATTGTTGTTTCCTCCTAGGTTTTAAATGCTTACTGTATCATGGCCGCGGGCTATGCCGGCTAGGCCAGTACGTACAATTTCCATAATGCCGTATGGCTGCATCAGTTCTATAAACGCGTCTATTTTGGCTTGGTCGCCAGTCATTTCCACCGTTAGTGTGGTGGGGGAGACGTCTATGATGTTTACCCTAAAAACTGTTGCAATGTTAAAAATTTCAGACCGCGCCTTGGCATCTGCTCCTACTTTAATGAAGCAAAGCTCGCGCAATACCGCACGCTCTGGCGGAAGCTCGACCACATCAACAACATCCACAAGTTTTTTAACCTGCTTTGTTATCTGCTCTATAATGCGTTCGTCACCTTGCAATGAAACCGTGATGCGAGAATACCCGGGGTCGCCAGTAACGCCCACGCTTAGGCTGTCTATATTGTAGCCGCGGCGGCTAAAAAGCCCCGCAACCCGGCTAAGCACACCAGAATTATTCTCTACCAGCACTGACAATACATGCCGCAAAACAACACCTCCATATTTTTGGAACATACCCACTTATGGCTATACCCGACTAATCTAGCACAGTTGGAACAACTTTGTCAAATTCTTAGAATTTGTCCGAAAATATGTTATAATACTGCTGGACCATAATTAACATAACATGGAGGCGCATACAAAATGGAAAAACTTCTGGTAAAAGGCAAAACAAAAGATTTGTACGATATAGGTGGCGGCCTGTACAAATTATATTTTAAAGACGATATGACAGGCAAAGACGGCGTGTTTGACCCAGGCGCAAACGAAGTTGGCCTTACCCTAGAAGGGGCAGGGGATGCAGGGCTGAGGCTGTCTGTGCATTTTTTCCAGCTGCTTAATGCTGCGGGTTATGCCACGCATTTTGTAAGCGCAAATATACCCGGGAAAACAATGGTGGTGAAGCCTGCACGGGCCTTTGGCTGTGGGCTGGAGATAATTTGCAGGTTTGTAGCAATGGGCAGCTTTGTGCGCCGCTATGGCTTGCTGGTGGAAGAAAACACTTCCCTGCCAGCGGTGGTAGAAATGACCATAAAAAACGATGCCGCAGGCGACCCATTGATAACCCAAGAGGCGTTAGAAGCGCTGGGCGTGTTGCAGCCATATGAATATGAAGAGCTTGTAAAACTAACCAAAGGGATATGCGAACAGATTAAAAATAACCTGGCCGCCCGCGGGTTAGAGCTTTGTGATATTAAGCTGGAGTTTGGCAAGGATGAAGCTGGTAATATTTTACTGATAGATGAGTTTTCTGCCGGGAATATGCGTGTGCGTGAAGCCGGAGATATCGTGCCACCACTAGAGCTGGCGGGGAAGGTATTGTAGGTTTTTTGGTTGTGTAAAAATTCAGTTGGTCGGAAAATCCGACCAACTGAATTTTGCGATAATAAAATCAAAGTTTTGATAAAACTTTTTTCAAAAAGTTTGTGGAGTGTGAGGCGAAGCCTTACGGTTTTATCTTGCCACTAAGGAGAAACCATGAGAAAACTTGTTAACAGGCTAACGATAACCATCGTCCTAATATCCCTGCAGATAGCTGCGGTGGTTTTTTTCTCAATTACAGCGCGGACATTTTTGCCAGATTTTGTGTCTTATATTGGCATGGCCATTAGCGTGGTGGTTTTTCTGTTTATTATAAAAGGCGACAAGGCATCGTCTTATAAAATCGCCTGGATTATAATAATTCTGCTGCTGCCGATAGATGGCGGGGTGCTTTATCTTATTGCGGGTAATAAACGCCCGGCCAAAAAAATTGCCTCACAAATGGACGAGCACGCGCTTATTGCCCGGCTTCTGGACGAAGATGGCAATTTGCCGTTTTTGAACCAGGTGCAATGCGGTAGGATGTTCAGCCTTTTTCAATACATTCGTAACTGTTCGTCTTACCATGCCTACACCAACACCCGCGTAAAGTATTATCCCATGGGCGAGCTGATGTTTGAGGATATGCTGGCAGAGCTGACGAAGGCTAAGCAGTTTATTTTTATTGAATTTTTTATCATCAAAGAAAGCCATATGTGGGACCGCCTGCTGGAGGTTATGGAGCAAAAGGCCGCCGAAGGCGTGGATGTTAGGCTTATTGTAGACCATTTGGGTTCGTACAGGCTTTTCTCTAGCAGGTATGCGCGCAAGCTACAGGCTAGGGGCATTAAGGTGCTGCGGTTCAACCCGTTTGTACCGTATTTGCAGCTGTTTATGAATTATCGCGACCATAGAAAGGTCATTGTAATAGACGGGCTTGTGGCCTTTAACGGCGGCATAAACATTGCAGATGAATATATAAATAAAAACAGCCGCTTTGGCGTGTGGAAAGACACCGGCGTGCGCCTAGAAGGGGATGCAGTGTGGAGCTTCACCCTTATGTTTATTGAAATGTGGGATACCTTCTGCAAAGCCAACGAGCGCGTAGACGACTATGCCGCCTACAAAGCCCCACCCAGCACCCTAGCCCCAGACGGCCTAGTGCTACCATACAGCGACAGCCCCCTAGACGACGAAGAGCTGGCAGAGAATATATATGTAGACATGCTCCATCAGGCAGAAAAATACGTATACATCTTCACACCATATTTAATAATAAGCGAAAAACTCTCCAAAGCGCTACAACTAACCGCCCGCCGCGGCGTAGACGTGCGTATAATCACCCCTGGCATAGCAGACAAAAAGGCCGTGCATCGCCTCACGCGCTCGTATTACAGGCGTATACTTAAAGCCGGGGTGCGAGTTTTTGAATACACGCCAGGTTTCCTGCACGCCAAAAGCTTTATAGTAGACGACGAAGTAGCGTTTGTGGGCACAATTAACCTTGATTACAGAAGCCTATACCTGCATTTTGAATGCGCCACGCTACTGTTCCGCAACAGCGCCATAGCAGATATAAAAGAGGATTTTGAGCAAACATTAGCAGAATCACGCGAGTTTACCCTAGCCGGGCGCAAGCGGCGGATATTTAATGAATTGCTGGACGCCGTGCTGCATTTGTTTGCGCCGCTGATGTAAGAAAAAATTTGATGCTTGCAATTTTGTTTTGCATATGATATATTGCGCCTTAATATTTTCTGAAAGAGGCAATGCCATGGTTCTACGGTTTTTTGTTGGTGATTCAAATAATTCTAAGCCTGGGAATTTTAATTCACGGGCTTAGTCGTTTTGTATTTTATGCTGGTGGAAGTTTTACAGGGTAAATTCAAAGGCGGCTGGGTTGTAAGTTTAACCTTGGCCGCTTTTTTATTTTAAGTTTTGTATTATAGTATGCGCGAAAGGCCGCGCCCCGTTAAAGTAAAAAGGAGGAAATTGCAATGTTGGAGGAAATTAGAAACCTTTACGAAAACTACGACGAGAAAGGTCGTTTGTTCAAAGATAACGCCCATAAGACTGAATATTTGACCACCGTGCGGTACTTTGACCGGATTTTCAAGCCGGGAAGCCATATTTTAGATGTTTGTGCAGGGGCTGGCAGCTACTCGTTTTACTTAGCAGGGCAGGGGCATATTGTTACCGCCGGTGACCTTTTGCAGCATCATGTAGATATAATGAAGACCAGCCCGGCAGCCAGTAAACTAGCAGATATTATTGCCTGTGATGTGATGGATTTATCGCGGTTTGCAGATGGTAGCTTCGATGTGGTGCTGTGCATGGGCGCGCTGTACCATTATCGTAATGATAATGACAAGCGGCGGGCAGTGGCAGAATGTGTGCGAGTGTGCAAGCCTGGCGGGGTTGTGGCGCTTGCGTATTTGACGGAGATTGGCTGCCTTTATATGGAGCTAAACGATGATGCCAGCAATATCAACGAGCTACTTAAATACAGAAGTGGCGAACTTGAGGCAGTTTTTACTGCCACAACTTCTGAAACTGTGGATGAAATTGCCCGCAACAGCGGCCTTGAAATGCTGCATAATATCGGCACAGATGGTTTGATTTACGCTGCCAAACATAAGCTAAACAGCGCAAGCAACGAGGATTTTGATAGGTACATGGAGTTTCATTACACAATTTGCGAAGCCCCGGATGTTGTAGGCGCGACTTTGCATGGGCTTTGGATGGGGAGGAAGATATAATGAGCGAGGCAATAAAAATCATACCCACTGTAGATTATGCGGCCTTAGAAAGCCTAGTTGCAGAATATCTTCCGGGTACAGATAGTATAAAGAGCATCTGTGCGAATTTTCCTGCGGCTGTGGTAGGGTACTATGTAGATGGCGCGCTTATCGGTTGCGCGTATGGCGCTAAAGGCCTACATGGTGGCGAGGGTTGCTTCCAGCTTAGCGGCATAGCAATAAAGCACCCATACAATGGGCATGGTAGAGGTGGGAAGCTACTGACGTTTTTTGAAAGACAGGTGGCTAACCTCGGCTATGCTCGTATAAGCCTTGGCTCGGCAGGTGGGTATGTGGAGCAGTTTTACATTAAAAATGGGTACAGGCCTGTAGAATTGAAAATTCTTGTGGCTAGTTATGATTGGAAAATGAAGCAGCATGGTCATGCTACCCCCAGTGTAGAGGCACAGGGCGAGTATACAAAGCTTGTATTCCCAGTTGACGATTATTATGCCATAGATAAAGATAAAATAATGGGATACTACGGTGGGATGGAATCTTTTTTTGTTTTTGAGAAGATTATCGCCTGATAAGTATTAGAGAACTGCTTTTAATATAGTGAGATAATTCGAAAACGGTATCGCCTGTCGCGGCAAAACGTCTGAAACGCCCTACCTTGCCGCTTCAGGTGCCGCTCGGGCGAGACCGTTTCTCCTTTATTTCACTATAAGTATATTATTGCGTTTTTTCTGGAACAAAACGTTTATTCGCCACAACCAGTTTTTTCAGAATCTCTAATTCTTTTGCATCAGGATTTTGCACCGAAAAAGAACAGCTCTCTGGATAAAGCTTGCCAACGTATGTTTTATTAAGTTTTGTGCAATATTTGCCATTGGGGCTACATTTTCTACAGGGTTTAATATTTTGCCAAATAAATTCCTTTGTTTCATCGCAATCCATAAATTCATCCATGTATTTGCGCTCATGGCCGTCCAAGTCGCCTACCGACCAATCCCCAACCTCAAAACCTTTCTGCCACACATGCTTGCCTCCACCAAGGCCTATTGAACATGTCAATTTGCCTTTTTTGCCAGGAACTTTCCAATTGTTTCCGGATGTCCAGCGAGGGTTCATGTTGTTTTCCCTCAGAAATTTGATAAAATCCGTGGCATTTTGAAGCCTCTCTCCTTCAAGAAAACTGCCAATAACATCTTCGATAGGTGGCTTGGTGTGTTTTTGTTCTGAAATTAATTTCAAGTAGTCTGTTTTTTCTGGCATTTTTACGCTCCTTCACATTATAAAAAATACAGTGTTTTGCCTATTCGGCACCTATTGGAATATAAACATAATTTGGGCCATTCCAGGAATTGTGATAATATTCAAAAACGATATCAACATCGGGGTTTTGAATATATCCGCCTGATTTTGCGGCACTTTGAATGGGCGCGTCATCTTCCGCATAATATTCCCACATCCCGTGGTTGCCCCTGCCGAATAACGCATTGTCGGATTCCTCGTTAATTTGCACGCGCAACCATAGTCCAGCTGTTTCAGTAAACAATTCGTACCTACCGTCTTGTTCGCTAGAATATGTTTCTTGTGCAACCATCATGCCACAAGGTTTATCGTCACGAGCATAGTTCATTGAAATACCTGCAGCATAATCGGGGTTTATAAGGTCTTTTTTTGCAACATCGCTAAGCTCTTTGTAATAGCGGTTTCTAGTTGCATCAGTATCGGACTCATCGCTATTATTTCCCGCATAGTCAGCACAGCCCACCCAAATAACATCGGGGCGTTCTACCACTTCAAATTCCACACCTTTGTAGGTTATGGTTTTTACCAGTTTTTCGATAGCATTGTTTGTCATAATCCTCACTCCTATGATTTTTATTGGGGGATATACATACTCAGAATCCATCCTCAAAAACGCCGAAGCAACGTAGAGATATGAGAAAGCATAAACATATTTTCAGCAGAAGAGGTTGAAATTTCATAATCTTTGGAGAGCCTACGAAAGTTATTAGCCCAAGCGAAGGTGCGTTCAACAATCCAGCGTTTG
>WQVK01000035.1 GCA_009784025.1 Defluviitaleaceae bacterium | reverse complement strand
ACTTATCGGTTTAGAAGCAATCGGAGAGCCGGATACATCGAAAGGTGTCCGTCCGGTTCGGAGGGGGCTGTCCCAAAAACCTGCCATAGTGATATGGTAAGGCGTTGGGCTTCCACCCTACCCAGCTGCTCCTGTGTCACAGCTTTTTCTACACGCAGGCATTTAATATTCTCTCCAACTTTAAGAACCATCCCACACCTCCAAAAATTTTTCAACCGGTCACATATACTTTACCCCGCCAGCCGCAAGCAAACAATAACCCACCAAGTGAGCCTAACTAACGTGGTGGGTGTGCATGTGTCAAAACCATAAGAGGCTTCATTCTTTTACAACAGCATAATACACCAAATCATAAAACCCGCGCCGTTGGCAAAACTGTGCCTTGCGGCGAATGCCTTCTAGGGTCATGCCGCATTTTTCCATTACGCGGGCAGAGGCTGGGTTGGCAGGGTCGCAGGCTGCAGATATGCGGTTTAGGCCCACTGTATGCAGGAGATGGTTTACCATGGCAGCTGCGGCTTCTGTGGTGTAGCCTTTGCCCCAGTGGGCGCGGCTTAGGCAGTAGCCTATTTCTATGCTTTGGTTTTTTTCGTCTAGGGCGTGGGCGCCACATGTACCTATTATTTGGCCGCTGGCTTTTTCTATTATGCCCCAGTGGTAGCAATCTGGGTTTTTGTGGCGCTCGTTCCAGGCTGATATTACGGCCTCTGTGGTTTGTAGGTTTTGGTGGGGCAACCATGTTAGGTAACGTGTTACCTCTGGGTCACTAGCCCAGTTGCGTAGCATTTGTGGGGCGTCGCTTAGGGTGGTGGGGCGCAAGGTAAGGCGGGCGGTTTCTATTATTATGCTGCCAGTGTGGTTTAGGGGGGTTAGCTCTGGCATTTTGTTGCCTCCAATTCTATTGTTTGGCCGTTATAGTGAAATAAATGAGAAACGGTCTCGCCCGAGCGGCACTTGAAACGCCGAAACAAGGCGTTTCAGGCGCTTCTGCGCGACAGGCGAGATCGATTTCGAATTATTTCACTGTATGCAAAAAGCGGCAGCTGCAGCCGAGATATGCTGCGGCTTTCATTGGCATTTTGTAGAAATTCCCGGTTTCGCTAAGTAGCATCTCCATGCAAAAACCTTCTGCGGTGATGCAATTGATTGTTATGTTTTTGCCTGTTATATCCAGGTTCACAGCTTCTACTTTAAGCAGGTTTTCGTGCCAGTGGTCTCGTTTTGCGCGAGGTAGGATTCTGTGCTTCGAGATATCTAGCTTGTCTGCCATTAAAACCGCTGCGCCAATGGGGCTGGATATGTTATCGCCGCCGGAATGGTCTGCAATGGCCTGGATTATCATTTCCCGTTCTGCCGCAGAAAATGGCACTGTGCCGCCCAGGAAAACTTCGGCAAGGGCTGCGCTTTTTTCTGCATGTTTCCAGCGGCCAGCGATATTGCCAATATCATGCAGCAGCGCCGCAATTTTGCCAAGCTCAATGGTGCGGCCATTGTAGCCCAACGCCGTAAGAATGTACTCTGTCATGCTCACAACCGCCATGGCGTGGTACTTGCCATGGCAGGCCGAAAAAATCGTGTACATGTCGTTTATGCTGTCCAAAATCCTGTTTATATCGCCGTCGTTGCGGTATATTTCGTAAGCTTCCAATATATTTGCCTCCCTTAATTTGGAAATCACTCGTTAACCAACCACCAAAACCCATCTTCTTGCGCCAGCATAACAAAAATCCCAAACCGCCGCAATGTAAACGCCAGTTATAGCAATTTCGCTGTTTACAAAACGTTGAAATGGTCAAACTATTATGGTAGACTAGCCATATCAAGAGGGAGTAGCGGATGGCCACGGCCATTGGCAGTATTCGTCATCACGGCCTAAAAACCCGGATACTGCACGATATAGTGAAATAAATGAGAAACGGTCTCGCCCAAGCGACATCTGGAACGCCGAGATAAGGCGTTCCAGGCGTTTTTGCCGCGACAGGCGAGACCGATTTCGAATTATTTCACTATAAATCGGCGCGAGACTTTTGGCTTATTAGCCAATGTCTCGCGCCTTTTTTTGTGTAAAGTTCGCTTCGCGAACCAGGCACGACATGCCGCCCGATTTCTTTCGGGCTACATTAAGAAAAGAAACAAAACTTTAACGTAAAAACAAAAGCCCCATGTTTAGCGGCTTTACGCTATACACCACTGCCAAAAACAGCCCTTTTTCACCAAAAAGTGGTACCATACGGTACCATTTTCCCCTAATTATGGTACCGTATGGTACCATTTCCAACCAAAATTTAAGTTTTTGAAGGCACACCCGGCGAAGCTGGCGATGCGGAAGCATCGGGCCGCCCGGCCAGCAAACGAAGCTTGCGAGAGGGTGTAGTCGGCAAAGCCTCTAACGATTTCGGTTCTAACAATCAGGAGGATAAAATGCGAATAATTTTAGATGTTTTTCTACTTGTAATCGGGTTTGCCTTGCTTATCAAGGGGGCAGATTTTTTTGTGGATGCTAGTGTTAATGTGGCGCGGTGGTTGAGGGTGCCAGGGGTTATTATTGGGCTTACGGTGGTGGCCATTGGCACGAGTATGCCAGAGATGGTTGTCAGCTTGTCTGCGGCGGCGGGGGGCGCTACGGATATGGCCGTGGGTAATGCGGTGGGGTCTAATATTTTTAATTTGATTTTTATTTTGGGAGTTTGCGCGGTCATTAGGCCGGTTTATATCCGGTTTGCGGATATTCGGGTGGATTTTTTTGTGGGGGTTGGTGCGGCGGTTTTGCTGCTAGGTATGATGTTTTATTTTGCAGATGTTATACCAAGGGCTGGCGGAGCGGTTATGCTGGGGCTGTTTGGGCTGTATATGCTGTTTACGGTTAGGAAGGCTTTAGCCAGCAGGCAGGAAGATGAAGGGGCTGGGCAAGTTACGCCAATTTCGCGCAGCGTTATTTTTATTGTTTTGGGGCTGGTGCTTATTGTGGCTGGCGGGCAGCTTGCGGTGATGGCAGCCATAAATGTAGCCCGAACCATGGGCATTACAGAGCGGGTTATCGGCCTGACTGTAGTTGCCATTGGCACTTCACTGCCAGAGCTGGTTACAGCCTTGGCCGCATGCAAAAAGGGCAAAACAGGCATGGATATTGCCCTGGGGAATATCATCGGCTCTAGTATTTTTAACATTTTGTTCATCCTGGGCTTGACAGGAGTTATTTTGCCATTAACAATAGATGCAAACTTACATTTCGATTTAATATTTTTAATCGGCGGCAGCTTTTTGTTTATGGTTTTTGTCCTTACCCGCAGCAAAATTGGCCGGATGGAAGGGGCTTTGCTGGCGCTGGCATATGGGGCTTATATGGCTGCCATCACAATTTTTTAAGGAGCGGGAAAATGAACAATTTACCATTTAACGACGATATCTACAGGGTTTTGCTATCTGCGCCGGTTAAAAAAGCCGATGGCTACACCCGGGCAGAAATTCTATCTAATGGGCAGGCGTTCCAAGCCAGCCTCTACACCAAAACCCAGGTGTTTCATAAAAACCTACAGGCCAGCGAAGTGCTGGCCTTCATAGAAAGCCATCTAGGGGAGAATTTCGCCCAATACACGGCCTGGGATGGGCAGCGAGAGTACTCTGCCCGGGTTACCAAAAAGGGCAAACTACTTACCACATCCAAGGCCTGCGCCCAGGCCGCCATGCTTGCCAGCGAAGATTTTAACCGCCGCAAAAACCATATAATAAGCGAAGGCGCACAAATTCCGGCGCTGGTGGATATGGGAGTTTTCAGCAAAACATACAAGGTGGCCATGTACGATAAATTCCAGCAGATTAACCGCTTCTTAGAGCTGCTGGCAGACGAAACTAAGCAGATGGCAGCAGGCGCGCGGGTTAATATTATCGATTTTGGCTGCGGCAAGTCATATTTGACCTTTCTGGTGTACCATTATTTTGTGGAAATGCGCGGGCTGCATGCGAATATCTGCGGGTTAGATTTAAACGAAGATATAATCCAAACCTGCCGCGCCGCCGCAGAAAAATATGGCCATAAAAGACTAACCTTTCAGCGTGGTGATATTGGCCAGCAGCCCGCACCACCGCTGCAAAGTTGGGGCGAGCCAGGCAGCTTTAACATAGTAATATCGCTGCATGCCTGTGACACCGCCACCGACCATGCCCTAGCCAACGCCGTAAAATGGCAGGCAGATTTAATCTGCGCTGTACCATGCTGCCAGCACGAGCTACGCAACCAAATGAAACCCAGCAAACTGTAGCTTTTCTCCGAATACGGCATTATAGAAGAGCGGATTGCAGCCCTAGCCACCGATGCCATCCGGGCGAAGTTGCTAGAACATATGGGCTACCGCGCACAAATAATCGAATTTACAGACATGGGGCATACGCCCAAGAATTTGCTTATCCGTGCGCGGCGCAGTACGGCTAATGGAAAGGCCTTGGGGCAGGTGCAGGAGGTTGTTGGAGAGTTTGGGTTCGCACCTATGCTTATGAAACTGCTGGGGGTGGAGTGACGGCTTCTGCCGCCTTTGGGGCTTTGGGTTAGCGCTGCCTGCGCAATACTTGCGCTAGGCTACATAGAACATGATACACCATCGTGGATGGCAATTTCCCCAATGGCGGCTGGGCCGGATGGGCTACCTGTTGGGGCGTACCCATTATTATGGTTGCAGTCCTGCTATTTTTGGGCAAAAGCGTAACCATAGCCCTGTCATGATTTTTCATACCACACGGCCGCTTCCCAGCCGATATAGTAATTTCGCCTAAAAACACTCGCATATATAGTGAAACAAATGAGAAACTGTCTTACCTAAACGGCACTTAACTCGCCGCAACAAGGCATTTCTGGCGTTTTTGCCGCGACAGGCGAGACCGTTTTCGGAATCGTTTCACTATAAAATGTAAAACTGTATGGGGGAATGCTGCCCCAAAATTAAAATAGAGCTCTTCTGATATTGCAAAAAACGCAATTTCAGAAGAAGCAAAAGATTGAAAATGTAACTCTTCCGAAATTAAAAAATGTAATTTCGGAAGAAGTCTAATGAACTTATTACAGATTGTAATTAGTTCATTTTCGTTTGGAGAATCCCATAGCAATACCACCTGTTCACGCCGCATTGTTGCCATAGCAAATTGCAGTGAAATAACTCGAAATCGGTCTCGCCTGCCACGGTAAAAACACCTGAAATACCTTATCTCGGCGTTCTAGACACCGCTCTGGCGAGACCGTTTCTCATTTATTTCACTACACTATAACTTTACAACCAGCGCATACACATGTAGAATCATTCTAAGCTTTTGCCACCAAAGGAGGATTTCTATGAAATTATTTTCAGTTCTGATTATATTGCTACTGCTGGCGGCATGTGGCCGTGGCGGCGGCGAAGCCCCCGGGCAAGCGCCTACACAAGACATAAACGGCGAAACCGCCCCCATTATTCAGCCTGGCGGGCAACTTCGCCAGGAAGGAAGGCTAACCATCCTGGCCCCCGCGCATTATGCTAGGATGATAAACCAAGCTGCCCGCAATATGGGTATTACAATCGACCTTACCACCTACAACCCAGACACCCATGCAGAATACTGGGCAGAACATGTACACAATTTTGACATCTTCTTCAACGACCCTAGCCAGCCTCTGCTGGAGCTTGCCAGCGCTGGCCTTATGGCAGATTTTTACGAGCTAATAAACGACTGCCCGCGCTACAACTTTGCAGATTTTTACGGCCAGGCTTTACATTCGCTGTCTACAGACGGGCGGCTATACTTCTTCCCGCTTGGGTTTGGGCTGCAATATGTAGGGATAAACACCCGCGCAGATGTGCCGCCACATATCATGGAGCGTTTCATGCAAATGGAATCAATCACCCTGCGCCAGATGATAGAAATTTACTACGAAATGGGCTTCACCGCCGCCATAGCAGCAGACCCTTGGGCAGAGCAAAACGCGCCACCGCTGCGGCTGGCCAACTGCCGCGACATGACTTTCCCTGGGTTTATGGCCTGGCAAGGGGTCAATAGCTTTGTAGATTTCCACAATTTTACCGCAGATTTAACGCATCCGGGTTTCATGGAGTTTTTAGAAGGGCTTTTGCAGCTATATCCCGTGCCAGATTTAATTGCGCCAGATATTGATATGTGGCGGCATTTTCGCTTCAATACCAGGCGTATACCCTGGGGGCCAGAGGGGGAATGGTTTATAAGCCTGCGGTATTTCGACCAAATGTCTTCGAGGCGAGTTATCAATAATTTAATTAGTTTTATAGATTTAGGCTACGGCGTCACCCCAAACACCATGTGGGTTGGCTCATTTCATTACCTTTTTGCGGTTCACAACGAGTTTAACGCGCCTATCAATGCAATCCTGCCATTTTATACCCAAGCCTTTGATGGTTTCATCCCCCTGGCAGACCAACAAGGGCGGCTGGTTACAAACATGGCAACAACTTTCCCATGGAAAACCCTAAGCATAGTGGACAACGCAAACGCCCACCTGGCCTGGGATTTTGTCTCGCAATATCTGCTGCCTGCCAGCGTTTGTATTGATACCATCCAAGGTACAGTGCCCATTACGCCTGCACTTTTTGCCAACCCCAACATAGGCACAAACAGTTTCGACATGCCTATTTTGCGGCATTTAATGCCCGGGCATTTCGAGACAATGATAGAACTGAGCCAATACATTTCTTGGATGCCGGGCTGGTTTCCGGTAACCGGAGAAGTAACCATTGAATACAGTGACGATATCTCGTATTTCCTAGCAGAAGATTTAGGTGAAGGCCTGCCCATAGCCGGCGTGTTTGGCGCAGACAATATCACTCAGGCCGAAACAATCCAAGCCGGCATATCCCGAATGGCCGCCCTCCACGACTTACCCCTCTCCCCCATGCCCCTTGTGCCATACTACTTGGTAGAAACCACGGTATTAAATATGCTGCGCCGCTATATTTCCCCACAGGAAGCCGCCGCTGGGCTGCACGAAACCATCAATATATGGCTATCACAATTCCACTAAACCGCAGCCAAAGGCCAGCCACTGTACGAAAATACGGCTTTAAGCCCGCCGATAGCGACATGAATATTTACTTACAGTAAGGAGGCAGCCCATGAGTTTCCCAACCCATATACTGGCCGCAGCAGGTTATGTTTTTGACCACAACGACAATATTCTGCTGATAAAAACCCAGCACCGGGGCTACGAACCGCCCGGTGGGCAAATTGAAACAGGCGAAAACCTGGAAGAAGGCCTGCTGCGTGAAATAATGGAAGAATCCGGCATAACCGCCACCGTACAAAACCTGGTTGGCATCTATTCCAACGTAGGCCAACATCTATGGTACGATGGCAAAACCCCTGTACCCACCAAGATAATGATGGATTTTATATGCCGCTACGAAAGCGGCCAACCCACCACCAGCGATGAAACCAGCGAAGTAATATGGCTGCCAAAGGCCGAAGCCCTGGCTGTAGTCACATCTCCGCCTGCTCGCTTTAGGCTGGAGAAGGTGCTTGGCTTTAGTGGGAATGTGAATTATACGTCATATTTAAGCAAGCCCCAGTTTCAGGTTTTGTTAGACCGATTGGTGTAATGCAAAGACGCTATTTGCCGCGCTGGGGCTTTAGTCTTTACAGCATCTTTAATAATGCTATAGAAGCGGAGGAGGAGTAATATGCGAAGGCGAGGAAAGTTACTACGGCTGCGGCCGTTTAATATGGCCAATTTTTCTAGTGGGGCAGGATATATTGGTTTTTTCGGGTTCTTTTTGGCGATATTTTTCATTTTGCCGCCCTTGCTTTTGGTTTGGGCTGGGTTTGCGCTTCCGCTTATAAAAAAAGACGGTAATATTAATTATCCCGTGCTGGCCAGCCGCCTCAATTTTGTTTTGCTGCCTATTTGTATTGTGTTTTTTGGGTTGCTTATGTGGTTTTTGTCTGATCACGGATATGACAGGGAATACAATACCTTACTGCCGGTTTGGATTTCGTTTTTCCCTACCATTGGTGGGTTTATTGCTGCCAGGGCGTCTGCGGCTTTGCTGGCTTTGGCCAGGCCTTCGGGCTTTACGCCTGCAAAATGGCTTGTAGCGATAATTATTTCTGCTGTGGTTTTGTTTGTGGTTGGGATTTTTGGCATGTTTATGCTTGGTTGATGAGGTGGATATGAGACAGCGAGGGAAATTGCTGCGCTTGCGGCCTTTTAATATGGCTAATTTTTCTAGCGGGGCGGGGCTTATAAGCTTTTTTGGCTTCTTTTTTGCTGTGTTTTGTATTTTTCCCTCTGTAGTTATAATTTGGGCGGGGCTTGCGAGGCCGTTAATGAACGAGAACGGCGTCATAGATTATAATGTACTTGTGCGGCGGCTTAAAAAAATCTTGTTACCTATTTGTATATTAGCCTTTGTTGTGCTTACGCTTTTTTTGTTGATGTTTCTTGATGGCATAGCTTTCGTATTTTACTGCCCATTTTGGTTGCGTTTTTCCCTACCATTGGTGTGTATCTTGTCATCCGACTTGCGGCATTTGAACTTAACAGGCATGAACCATGCGGCTTTACACCTAGGGAGCTTCTGTGGGGGATAATCGGCGGGACAGTAGGGCTTTTTATTGTTTCTATTGCAATTTTATTTATTTCTATCTAGGGGCTGGCATGAAAAAATATCCGATAATAACTAAATCTAGGCGAGAGCATTTCGGCGGGATAATTTTTAGAGAATCTCCTGCTTTTGTTGCGTACATAAATCATGCCAGTACAGATTCATACGGCATCCCCCACATGGAAGGCGCAATCCTAAAAGAGGACGTTTTTACCGCGCCGCTAGACGCTCATCTGGCACTTACCACCAGATGCAATATGTATTGCAAAGGCTGCTACAGCACCCTGGATGGCGACGCACCGGCAGACATCCCCCTTGGCCTGGCCAAAGCTATTATAGATACGCTGGCCAGCCTTGGGCTACTGTCTATTTCCTTCGGCGGCGGCGAACCTACACTCCACCCACATTTGCAAGAAATTGCCGCATATGCCAGGGAGAAAAATGTTTTGCCAAACATGACCACAAACGGCCTTAACATAAACCCAGAAAACGCCAACGACTACGCCATTTTTGGCACGGTGCATTTTAGCATACATGCGTTGAAGGACATGGAGCATATTTTCAAGGCCATTCGCCTATACCGAAAAAAAACCGGCAAACATCCGGGCCTAAACCTTCTGCTAACCACCGAAACCCTACCAGAGCTTGACAATATCCTAACCCAGGCCAGGAAAGCCGGCATAAAAAAGGTTCTTTTTCTGCGCTATAAAATAACCGACAAAAACAAATCCATCCAGGGCATGGAAGTTGACCAGCAGCTAAAAAACCTGCCCGCTATCCTAAAAAGTCTATCTTGGCGCAACCGGCAGATGATGTTCCTAATCCAATGTTCCCTTTTTGAAGAACTAGCCGAAAACAGCACAGCCAGCATAAAAACCTACACCAAGAACGACCTAAACGGTTGCCAGGGCGGAAACGCCTTCATAGCCATAGATATCCACGGCAACTTCAAGCCTTGCTCCTTTTGGCACGAGGCCATGGGCAGCGTGCTAGAATTAAATTTTGACAACTGGATAAGCAATGAAAAACTAAATAACTTCAGAAAAATGCGCCGGGACGATGGCTGCCACAGCTGCGAGTTTGAGGAGCTATGTAATGGTGGGTGTCGGTTGCTTTATTGACAAAATTGTAAAAAGCTTTGCCGGCCATACCTACAAAAATTTTTTATCAGGCTCGCTTCGCGAACCCACACGGTTTCTTTCAGTTTATAGTAATCCACCTAAAAACACTCACATGTAGGGAGCGCGCCCTGCACAGCGCGCAACCATCGGGTGATTTTAAATTGTAATGGAATAAGTTGAGCTAATCATCATTCTCTGCTAATATGATAGAAAATGTCATTATGCCGTTACTCTTGAATTTAGGCTTCGTATGTTGCCAACAACGCGCCATTGGCCTAGTTCAAAGCAGAACGATTGCAGTTGACGTTAAGGAGCAAACCATGACAGGAAAATCTCACAAGGCAATAGGCACGGCTGTGGGCGCGGCCATAGCCATATATGGGGCTAGGCAGGGCGAGTTTGTGTATGCGCTGGCGCTGGTTTCTGCACCGCTGGCGGCAATGTTGCCGGATATAGACCATGGCAGCGCCAGGATGGGCAAGCTGCGGAAGCTGGCCGCCAATATAGCCGTGACCGCCATAGCAGTAGCGGTTGTGCTTGCGGCATGGATATATGGGCGGCTTATTTTGGAGAATTACCGCACAGTGCTGCTGATAGGGCTGGTGCTGGTAGTGCCCACAATTATACTGTTTAAGCTAAGCCAAACCCGCTGGGTGCGCGACACCTGGGGTTTTGTAACCAAGCATCGCGGGATAATGCACACGCTTATCATCCCTATTTTGGCAGTGGTTGCTACTGTTTTCATACAGGACAGATATTTTTTGATACTTACTTATGGGTTTTTTGCAGGGTATATGTCGCATATCCTGGCGGATTGTATGACAACATCTGGTTGCCCAATCTTGTTCCCATTGCTGCGAAAAAACCTACGTTTTATGAATATTAAAACCGGCAGCAAGATGGAGAATGTACAAGCCGTGGTTTTGGTAGTTATAATTTTACTGGCTGGCGTTTTTATGCCGCTATAATTGAACATAGCGGCTTTGCCGCCTTGCAACAACCCAAGAACTAGCAGTTTCCTAGTAGATGAAAAATTGTGCCGATATCACTTTTCAAGGAAATATGTTCTTATGCCAAAAAACAAAAAAAGCCCAAAAATTGGGCTTTTTTGTCATCTATCTTTATTTTTTAACCTTCTTCAACGCCTCGGCCGCAGCGTTTTGCTCGGCTTCTTTTTTGTTACGGCCGGTGCCTTTACCTAGGGGTTTGCCCTTGTGGGTTACTTCGGCCACAAAGTTTTTTTGGTGAGCTGGTCCGGATTCTTCTACTATGTTGTAGATGGCGGTTTCTTTGCTGTTTTTTTGTAGCAACTCTTGTAGGGTGGATTTGTTGTCTTTGATTTTTTTTACGTTTCTGGTGGCTATTGGTTTAATTAGGGTTAGTATTACGTTGCGTACGGCGTCCATGCCGCCGTCTAGAAAGATTGCGCCGAATATAGCCTCCATTGCATCTGATAAGATTGAGTCCTTTTTGCGGCCATTTTCTTGGGCTTCGCCCTGGCCTAGCAGAAGGTAGTTGCCCAAGCCAATTTGCCGCGCGATTTCTGCAAGTGTGGTTTCGCAAACAAGGCTTGCGCGCCTGCGAGAAAGCTCGCCCTCGGCTAGTTCTGGGTGACTATGGTACAAAAAATCGCTAATGCAAAGCTCTAGCACTGCATCGCCCAAAAATTCTAGCCGCTGGTTGCATTCGCTGGATTCTAACGCTTGCTCGTGTGCAAAAGAAGAATGTGTAATGGCCTGTCGCAAAAGCGCAGTGCGCTTAAAGTCGTACCCCAGGCCTGTTTGAAGTTGATCACTCATGCGCCAATTGCCTTCTTTACATACTCCGCGGCGTCGCCTACGGTGTTAATTTTTGTGGCATCTTCGCTGTCAAATTCCATGCCGAAAACTTCCTCAAGCTCGGAAATGATTTGAAAAATGTCTAGTGAATCTGCGTTTAAGTCGTTCTTAAAGGAGGTTGCTTCAGTGATGCTATCGGGTTCGATATCCATTTGCTCGGCTATTACATTTTTAATTTTTTCGAATTCCATATTGTAAGTTCCTTTCTTAATGGGGTGTTGCCTATGCTTCCCCAAAAATAAAATTTTAAGTTTTTGCTTCTTTTTCCAAATGTAACCCGGAAGAAACTGGGCGGCATGTCATGTCGTGTTCGCGAAGAGATCCTTATGAAAAGAAGCGGTGTGTGTCCGGCTGTCAAAACCTCTGACGGTTTTAACTCAATACCCATCTCTTTCAAACTTAACACATTGCCCTATCGCGTTCTTTATCGCGTAAGCATCTGACGAGCCGTGGGCTTTTACTACCAAGGAGGTTAACCCTAGGAAAGGTGCGCCGCCTATTTCGCGGTAGTCGAAGCGTTTTTTTAGGTTGGCGAATGATGGTTTGGCTAGTAGCGCGCCTATTTTGGATAGGGTTTTGGCCATAAGCTCTTCCTTTATTATGGCCATTAGGGTTTTTGACAGGCCTTCCGTGTGCTTTAGGATGATATTGCCAACAAAACCATCGCAGATGGCTACATCTACTGTGCCGGCTGGGATTTCGCGGCCTTCAATGTTGCCCACAAAGTTTAGGCCGCTTTGTTTTAGCAGCTGATGGGCTTCTTGGTAAATTGGTGTGCCCTTTTCTTCTTCTGCGCCAATGTTTATTAGACCGACCTTGGGGCTTTTTATGCCCATGCAGCGCTGCATATACTCAGAACCTAGCTGGCCAAATTGCAGCAGGTATTCTGGCTTAACTTCGGCGTTTGCGCCGCAGTCTAGCAGCAATGTGTGGCCTGTTTTGTTGGGCAGAAGCGCGCAAAGGGCAGGGCGTTTAATGCCTGGCTTGCGTTTTATGAAGGTGAAAATGCTAACCAAAACCGCCCCGGTAGAGCCAGCGGTAACAAGGCCGTTTGCTCGGCCTTCTTTCACGGTGTGAAAAGCCCGCACCATAGACGAATCCTTTTTTGCCTTAACGGCCACGGTTGGGGTCTCGTTGGTGGTGATAACTTCTGAAGCATGCAGGATTTCTAGCATATGGGCATTTTTGTTGGGAGATGCTGCTTTTAGCCTGGCCAGTTCTGCCTGGATCGTTTCTTGTGGGCCAACCAGCAGCAGCTTTACACCTTGGTATTCCCGTGCGGCATCCCATGCGCCTTCCACCGTGGCGGCTGCGCCTAAATCTCCACCCATAACATCCACGGCGATGGTAATTTCCTTCATAATCAACCTCCGGCTGGCAATTTATTGCATAATATTAGAATTCTTCTGAAATTGCAAAAAACGCAATTTCAGAAGGTTCGCTTGGCGAACCCGGCACTTCGTGCCGCCCGGTTTCTTCCGGGTTACCTCAGAAGAAGCAAAAGATTGAAAATGTAACTTTCCCGAAACCCCCTATAGAAATTTCGGAAGAAGTCTATTAAAAAAACAGACTCAAAAACGGGAACGCCAAAAAGACTACCCGCCAAAAAGTCCGTGTTTTAATAAAATAATTTTGGGCAGATTATTCTGCCAGTTTAAGAACATCGCGCTTGTTGTATGTTCCGCAATCTTTACATACACGATGCGAATGTGCAAGAACGCCGCATTTTGTGCATGGAACTAGGTTTGGCATGGCGATTTTCCATGTTTGCCTGCGCCTTTTATCCCGGCGTGCTTTTGAGTGTTTTCTTTTTGGGCTAATCATTTGACATTTCCTCCTGACAAATTCATCGAAATGCATTATAATCAATTCAAATACATGCTGTCAAGGAGAGATTTGAAAATGCGTAAATTTTTACTAGTTTTTTTGTTGCTGTTTTTTGTTGGATGTGGCTCTGCGCCTGCTGTCCAGGGGGGCGGGGATACTATTGTATCTATAGGGCCGGCAGTGACTGAGATTTTGGCAGAGCTTGGTGTGGGGGGGCGCATTGTTGCCAAGGATAGTTTTTCTGTGGGGATATATGGGGTGGCCGAAGATGTACCGCTGATAGATATGATGGCGGTGGATGTGGAAACCCTGATAATGCTACAGCCCAGCGTTGTTTTCGCCACAGATATGATAGTGATTGGTGGCGTAAACCCACTGCAATTGCTGGAAGACAACGGCACGGAAGTGATTTTCGTACCCGTAAGTGACAGCATAGAGCAGATAGCAGAAGATATCCGGCTTATTGCGAACAGGCTGGACATGAGCCTTAGCGGCGCAAGGGTTGCTAACCAGATGCTGCTGGAAGTGGAACGAATAAGGGAAATAGCTGCAGAGATCCCGGAAAATGAACGCCGCAGCGTATATTTTGAAATATACTCCGCGCCGCTTATAACCGTAGGCAGCGGCACATTTTTGAATGAGCTGCTGGAGACAATTGGCGTAATTAACATATTTGCAGACCAAGAAGGCTGGCTGGTTGTCTCCGACGAGCAAATAATCGACCGCAACCCCGATGTGATTCTAACAAACCTAGAAGGCCCAGGCCCGGTAGCAGATATACTTAGCAGGCCAGGCTGGGGCGGCATTGCCGCAGTGGCAGATGGGCGAGTGTTTATGGTTGACCCCGATGCATCTGGCCGGCCTTCGCAGAATATCGTCGTTGCTCTGCGGGAGATGGCGGCATTTGTTTACCCAGAATTCTTTTAAATGCAGGGAAATTGCTTCGTAATTTCCCTGCAGAGTATCGGAAAACAAAGGTGGTAAATCCGCTTTGTTTAATCAGGGGCTGCTTTAGTATATGAAGAAACTTGCAATTATAGTCCTGGCCTTGCTTGCGGTTTTTATGCTTGCAATCGGGCTGGGCAGCGTTTATATACCGCCGCTGGAGATTGTGCGAGCGGTCTGGTACAGGTTTTTTGGCGCGGGGGAAGATATCTCCGGTGCTTATATTATCATGTGGGAACTGCGGCTGCCACGGGCCTTGCTGGCCTTTATTGTAGGCGCGGCGCTGTCTGTTAGCGGTGCTGTGATGCAAAGTGTGTTGCGTAACCCGCTGGCCTCGTCGTTTACCCTTGGGGTAAGCAGCGGGGCTTCACTTGGTGCGGCGCTTGTGATTTTTGCCGGGATGTCGGCCCTATTTAGCTTGCCCACCGCTGGGTTTTTGTTTGGTATGGGGGCGATTGTACTGGCCATTGCCCTGGCCTCTAAAATGGACGGCCGGCTGGAAAACAACACGATTATCCTAGTGGGAATGGTGCTTAGCTTATTCGTTAACGCCATCACCACCATGCTGATGGCAATGCGGCGCGAGTACATGGAGCGGCTTGTATTCTGGCAGATGGGTAGTTTTTCCATGCGAGGCTGGGAGGCAGTGGCAATACTAGCGCCTGTGGCTATTATTGGCATAATATTCATATTATTCTACCACCGGGAGCTTGACATAATGACCTTCGGCGAAAACGAAGCCCAGCTTATAGGCGTAAACATGCGCCGCGTAAAATGGGTTTTGCTTGTAGCCTCTGCCGCCCTAACCGGCAGTGCAATAGCTTTCGTGGGCATAATCGGCTTTGTAGACCTTGTAGCCCCACATGTAGTGCGCCGGGCCTTTGGCGCGCGCCATCGCCTGCTAATCCCCATGTCTGCTGCAGTAGGCGGCGGTTTCATGATGCTGTGTGATTTAGTGGCGCGCACTGTTTTACCTGTGGGCGAGCTACCCGTGGGCGTGGTAAGTGCTTTGGTTGGCGCGCCGTTTTTTGCTTATGTGTATTTTGCCAAGCGGGGGTAAAAAACGTCAGAAATTTTGCCTGCCACACGCCCGGAAATTTTTACTAAAAAAATTTCATGAAAAACCTTTAGAAATTTTTCATAGAATGCGCCTATTTAGCGGGCTTCTTAAATTTGCCGGAATGCAAATGGGGCAAAAATGAGCAAAAAATGGTACCATACGGTACCATAATCACGTAAAAATGGTACCGTATGGTACCACAAAATCCAAAATTGAAGTTTTTGTAAAACTTTTTTCAAAAAAGTGTTTGGAGGTGTGGTCGGCAAAGCCTCTGACGGTCTTATCTCAAAGGAGAAAAAATGCTGATATTAAAGGACGTATACGCAGGCTACGGTGCTGGGGATGTGATAAATGGTGTGTCGTTTACGATAAACCCAGGCGAGAATCTTTCTATTATTGGGCCAAATGGTTGTGGCAAGTCTACTTTGCTGAAAGTTATGGCCGGGTTGTTACCATATCGTGGGGAGATTATGCTTGGGGGGCAGCCTTTGCATAGGGCCAGCCGGCGTGTGATCTCTGCCAAAATTGCCATGTTAAGCCAAATGCCGCCGCTTTATTTTTCTTACAGCGTGTACGACACGGTGATGATGGGACGGTATGTACACAACAAATCACGCTGGCTTGGCCGCCCCAGCGATGGCGACAGGAAAATCGTGGACGATGCGCTAAAAGCCGTAAATTTGCTGCATGAGAAGGACAAGGATATTACAAAGCTGTCTGGCGGGCAGCAGCAGCGGGTTTTCTTGGCGCGCACATTGGCGCAGCAGCCGGAAATAATCCTGCTAGACGAACCCACAAACCATCTTGACCTAAAGCATCAGATAGAGCTAATCCACTATCTAAAAGCCTGGGCAAAGGACGGCAACCGGGCCATAGTAGGCGTGTTGCACGATATAAACCAAGCCCTAAACCTAAGCAGTAATGTACTGGTGATGCAAAACGGCAAAGCCGCCGCCCATGGCGAAAACATAGTAACCGAAACCCTGTTAGAAAAAGTATACGAGGTAGATGTGGCAGCCTACATGCGCCAAAGCCTAGAAATATGGAGGAAATAATATGTACGAAGCCCTACTATTTTTAGCAGAAGGTTTTGAAGAAATAGAAGCCATAGCCCCGCTAGACATACTGCGTCGCGGCAATGTAAAAGTATCCAGCGTATCTCTAACAAACAACCACCAAGTAACCGGCTCCCACCAAATAACCATCACCGCAGACAAAATCTGGGACGAAGCCAATCCGTCTCCCGGCACAATGCTAATCTTACCCGGCGGCCCAGGGGTGGCAAATTACAAAACCCATTCCCAGCTACTAGGCCTGCTAAAATCCCATCACCAAAACGGCGGCAAAATAGCCGCAATCTGCGGCGCACCAACGCTACTGGGCGAACTAGGACTGCTTGCTGGCAAAACAGCCACATGTTACCCAGCCCTGCAAGGCCAGCTTAAAGCCGCAGAAATCGTAAACCAAAATGTAATCACCCACGGCAATATCACTACCTCAAAATCCGCCGCCACCTCCATAGATTTCGCCCTAGAGCTGCTGCGTATAATAAAGGGAAGCCAAGCCGCTGCCGATGTAGCCCAAGCAATTGTACAAAAGGAGGCCATCCAATGACCATAAGCTGCCCAGGCTGCCAAGCCAACCTACTGGCCCACCACACCCTAGACGACTTTGAAGTAAAACCAGCCCGCAACAAATCTCGCATAATCCACCCAAAATGCACCAGTTGCGGCCATATAATCCAGCTAAGCGAAGTATCTACAAACATCACCCCTGCCACAAAAATCCTGCTGATAACCGGCACATGTGGCGCAGGCAAAACCTCCATAGGCCAGCTAATAGAAAGCAAATCCGACTATATTTTCATAGACGGGGATTCCATCATGCGCCGTGACAACCACTACGCAAGAAAACACGGCAAGCCACAACATAGTAGCGACCTATGCACCGACAGTGTAATAAACACCGTGCTAACAATAGCCGCCCTAGGCCACAACGTAGTAATAGGCTACATAATAAACAACCCCAAAACCCTAGCCCAATACGAAACCCCCTTGAAAAACCACGGCATAACCCCAACCCTGCGGGTACTAATCCCAAAAAGAGATATCTGCCAAGAAAGAAATATCCAGCGAGATTGCTGGACGGCAGACGAAGAATGGATAGACAAATACTACGAAGAAATGCAAAACTTCCAAGCAACCCACCAAGCATGCTGCATAGACACCTCCAAAGAAACCCTAGAAGAAACCTTCGCCAATCATTTTGCGAAAATTTTATAAAAAAATGGAGAAGCGGCTAACCAGCGCTTCTCCATTCCCTACTGAACTCTAGTCAATTAAAACGCAAACAATCCACCAGAGTTGCTTTGTTTTGCATTTGTGAATTCAGTTGGTCGGATTTTCCGACCAACTGAATTTTTCGCCAAAATAAAACTGCAATTCCCAACTTTTTGCGGTTTGTTTTCGGTTTGACGGACTGTATAGTGAATATTTTACTGAAACTCGGAAAAAATCTGGCTACATGTCGCGCCGAATTCGTGAAGCGAACCATATAAAAAAAGCGAAAGCACTGGAAACAAAGCCTCTTATGGTCTTAATTTTTCCGCACAGCCAGCCAAATTTCAATATATCCAAACTCGTCGTCGCCGCCGTATAGCTCCATGTCTAGGCTACCTACTTGTTCGTAGTTGGATGTGGGTAGCCATTCGGAGAAAATCCGCTTGTATAGCGAGCCTATGGCTGTGTCTGCGTCTTCCCATTTAAATTTTTCGGATGGGAAGATTGCCCATGTATGGGCCGGGATATTCGCAATTGTATAGCCATCAACCTTACTGCCCGGGCCGCGAAAGGCGCATAACATGTATGGAAAAGTGTCTGGGCCTGTCTCTTTGTAGTCGCATACCGCATGGACTTTGTGTAGGTTTTGGCCTACGAAGCTAGGCAGTTCGCCGGCGTCGCTTTCTAGCTTGTCATTTGTGCCGTTTTCCATGCTTTCGGTCCATAGGTCACTGGGTTTTCTTTTTGCCAAGCCATCATCAATATGTGCGGCCTCTGCGTCGAAAATTTCTTCAATGCCAAAAACTTGGAAGGCTTCTCTTGTTTCGATACGGTAATTCATTTCCTTCTCTCCTTTGATTGAAATTTGAAAGGAAACCCGCGGGTAGGCCTTTAGGGTCACGCCAGCGGCGCGCGCTTCCGTTGGGGTGACGCCATGCAGGGCAGCAAATGCCCTGGCGAATGAAACCGGCGAATCATAACCGTATTTTGCGGCCAAATCTACTACTTTAATGTCGCTGTTTTGCAGCTCTAAAGCCGCCAAAGTCAGTCTTCTTCTGCGAATATAATCAGACAATGAAATATCTGCAATAAACGAGAACATCCTGAAAAAATTATGGGAAGAGCAGCATACGATTCTAGCAATTTCGTTATAATCGATTTCCCCGGCCAGGTTTTCTTCTATATATTGCATGGCGAAACTCATTCTGGTAAGCCAATCCACGTAAATCCCTCCTTTCGTGTGAAATACTGATTAACCACAAAAGCTGTGCATATCGCAGGAAAAACGCGGCAGTTGGCGTGTTTCTGTGAAGTGTCATATGCGAGCGGCGGGTTAACCTGCACTTTCAAGCAAAGTATAGAACAAAGCATAATACCTGTCGCAACTATTCTTGCCCAGTTTTGCATGGCAGTCAATAGACTTTTTCCGAAATTCCCGTAGGGGTTTCGGAAAAGTTACATTTTCAATCTTTTGCTTCTTCTGAGTAACCCGGAAGAAACCGGGCGGCAGGTCGCGCCGGGTTCGCCAAGCGAACCTTGTGAAATTGCGTTTTTTGCAATTTCATAAGAACTCTAATTTTAAAAAACCGCAAAAACAAGCAAAAATGAAAACTACCCTTGACAAAGTCATAATAACAAAACATAATGGTGACATATTCTAAGATAATGTCGGCTATCGCCAGTTAACCGTGTTTGCACAAAAGTATCCGCGCTAGTAAACTGTTTTAGCACTCGTTGACGCAGAGTGCTAATAGAGAAGACAAAGTGGCCTAGCCGTCTTTGGTTTCCGGCATATCGCAGCGAAATTGCATAGCAATTTCCTAGCATACAATAAAATAGGAGGAACAGCATGAAACTTAAACCCCTTAGCGACAGAGTTGTGCTTAGGCAACTAGAAGCAGAAGAAACCACCAAATCTGGCATTGTATTGCCAGGCACAGCGCAAGAAAAACCACAACAGGCAGAAGTTGTAGCAGTAGGCCCGGGCGGCATGGTAGACGGCAAAGAAGTTAAAATGCAAGTAAAACCCGGCGATAAAGTAATATATTCAAAATACGCAGGTACAGAAGTTAAACTAGGCCAAGATGAATACATCATCGTGAAGCAAAACGATATTTTGGCGATAGTTGGCTGATCCCCCGCGAATTATATGTAAGGTAAATCGTATGCGCAGCATACGCCCGCAGCGTAGCACAGAAGCGGGATTCACCCCTGCGTAGTGGCGGGGCTAGGGGCTGCGCCCCATTTATATAGGAGGTAGCTAATGGCTAAACAAATTAAATACGCAATAGACGCACGCACCGCTCTTGAAGCGGGCGTAAATAAACTGGCAGATACCGTAAACATCACACTAGGCCCAAAAGGCCGCAACGTGGTGCTGGACAAAAAATACGGCACACCACTTATCACCAACGACGGTGTAACAATCGCAAAAGAAATCGAGCTAGAATGCCCATTTGAAAACATGGGCGCACAGCTAGTTAAAGAAGTTGCTACAAAAACCAACGACGTAGCAGGCGACGGCACAACAACTGCAATAGTGCTTGCCCAAGCAATGGTGCGCGAGGGCCTTAAAAATATTGCAGCAGGTGCAAACCCAATCATCTTGCGTGGCGGCATGCAAAAGGCTACAGATGCAGCAGTTGAAGCCATCAAAGGCATGAGCCAAACAATTGACGGCAAAAACCATATAGCAAAAGTTGCTTCAATATCTGCTGCCAGCGAAGAAGTTGGCGACATGATTGCCGAGGCCATGGACAAAGTATCCAGCGACGGCGTTATCACCGTAGAAGAATCTAAAACAATGTTCACAGAGCTGGAACTTGTGGAAGGTATGCAATTTGACCGCGGCTACCTATCACCATATATGTGCAGCGATATGGAAAAAATGGTTGCCGAGCTAGACAACCCATATATTCTTATAACAGACAAAAAAATAGCCACAGTGCAAGAAATCCTGCCATTGCTAGAGCAAGTTGTTCAAACTGGCGGCAAGCTTCTTATCATTGCAGAAGATGTGGAAGGCGAAGCTCTTACCACTTTGGTGCTTAACAAGCTACGCGGCATATTTAATTGCGCGGCCATTAAAGCCCCAGGCTTTGGTGACAGGCGCAAAGCCATGCTGGAAGATATCGCAGCCCTTACTGGCGGCCAAGTAATTTCTTCCGAGCTGGGCCTGGAACTAAAAGAAACTACCTTAGAAGCCTTAGGCCGTGCAAAGGCAGTTAAAATCGACAAAGAAAACACCATCATAATAGATGGCGCAGGCGAAAAAGCAGCAATAGACGCCCGTGTGGCACAAATAAAGCTACAAATAGAAGACACAACAAGTGAATTTGATAAAGAAAAACTCCAAGAACGCCTAGCAAAACTAGCAGGCGGAGTGGCGGTTATAAAAGTTGGCGCGCCAACAGAGACAGAGCTAAAAGAAAAGAAACTACGCATGGAAGACGCCCTAGCAGCAACCCGCGCAGCAGTTGAAGAAGGTATAATCTGCGGCGGCGGTAGCGCATACATTCACGCCCTGCCAAATGTAAAAGCCATAATTGACAAGCTAAAAGGCGACGAAAAAACCGGCGCAGAAATCGTATACAAAGCCCTAGAATCACCAGTTCGCCAAATCGCCTACAACGCAGGCCTAGAAGGTGCAGTTATCATAGATGCCCTAAAAGCTAAAAGCAAAGGCAAAGCAAAAGGCGTAGGCTTCGATGTTCTAACCGAAACCTTCGTAAACATGGTTGAGGCCGGCATAATCGACCCAACAAAAGTAACCCGCACAGCCTTACAAAACGCCAACAGCGTAGCCGCAACCCTACTAACCACCGAAGCAATAGTAACAGACATAAAAGAACCAGAACCACCAATGCCTCCAGGCGGCGGCATGGGGATGATGTAAAGGAATTAAAACCGTCATTTGAAAAAAGCTCCAGCATTGGGATATTTTATTTATCCTAATGCTGGAGCTTTTTATTTCACTGGATGACAACAACGGCAGTAAATCCGCTTTGTTTTTGGGTATTGGAAAATATTTTTCAAATTCATTCTACCAAATGATACCTTGCTGGGTCTATATTTATGAAAGGCCAAGCGGCGGGGAACTCGGGGGAGGTTCACAGCCGCGCACAGTTGCAGCATCACTGGGGAGAATGATGCAACTAGCCAACTGTAGTGATTGCACCACTGCAAGGGGAGACGCAAGGGGCAAATTACTTATAGAAACATAAACAGCACGCCATGGAAGCTGAGCGATAAGCTTCCGGGCGTGTTGTTTTTTTGTACTTTGTGGCGGCATTGAATGGCAATCATGCCCGTGATATAATTGCGGAAGCAATACCAATCTTAAATCATAGTCATTTAAACCGAAAGCAAGCAACAAAAACTTGAGGGCTGAAGTTTTATCTTTGCGAAAAATTCAGTTGGTCGGAAAATCCGACCAACTGAAACCAAACTCAAATTATATTCAGTTAAATTGAAAACAGCCTGCCGGGCGAAGGGATTTTACTGTAATGTGAGGAAACAACGAAATTGCCGCAGCATTCTAAACGCCGTGACGAGGCGCTCAATGGCTACTGCTGCGAAAATGAGGCGATTTCAATTGAGATTCGGTTAATAAAAAATTGAATAGGCGGTGCGATGTGAGTAAAATTGCGGTTGTATATACATCTAAATATGGGGCTACAAAGCGATATGCCCAGTGGATTGCAGAGGCCCTGGATGCGCCCATTTTTGAAAGCGCAGGGTTTAAGCCCAGCCAACTTGATGATTATGATGTGATAGTTTATGGTGGCGGGCTGTACGCAGGCGGCATTGATGGCGTAAATTTGGTTACAAAAACCCCTTGCAAGGCACTTGTAGTGTTTACCGTTGGTTTGGCAGACCCCCAAATTACAGATTACGCTGCCATTTTGGCAAGGGCATTTAAGCCAGAACAATTGGCAGAAACCAAGGTGTTCCACTTGCGCGGCGGGATAGATTACAGCAAACTTAACATCATCCATAAGGGGATGATGGCCATAGTGAAAAGAGAGGCCGCAAAAAAAGCGCCAGACAAGCGCACAAGCGAAGATGCTGGCATTGTTGAAACATACGGCAAGACTGTGGATTTTTCAGACAGGGCTACTATTGAGCCTTTAGTTGAATTTGTAAGGGCTCTATAGGGTTGCAAAAATATTTTTTAAAATTGTTCTACCAAATGCTACCTTACTGGGTCTATATTTATGAAAGGCCAAGCGGCAGGGAAACTCGGGGGAGATTTCGCGGCCGCGCACAGTTGCAGCATCACTGGGGAGAATGATGCAACTAGCCAACTGAAATAGCTACACCATTAGCAGGGGGAGAAGCAAATGGCGTAGTTCCAAAGAAATATGACCAACGACAGCACGCCTGGAAACTGAGCGACAAGTTTCTGGGCGTATTGTCGTTTTTTTCAGCGCCCATACATAACATAGCCTCTCGTATTTAGGTTAATAACCCAACATCACCACACAAAAATTAAAGTTTTTTGCCGCGCTTTTTTTAAAGGTATAGCCGCTCCACCTAAAAATATTCGCATAGGGCGCAGGAAATTTTTCGCAAGGCGAGAAGCTGAAAACCGCCGCGCACTAGCGGTGCGCAAGGTTTTCAGCGACGAAGGATTGCGGGAAATTTACAAGTTCTATGCGAATGTT
>WQVK01000034.1 GCA_009784025.1 Defluviitaleaceae bacterium | reverse complement strand
TAAAGGGCATGAGCAAGCAGGGTATCGCCCTGTACTGGTGATAAATAATGCGTCATTTTCAAAAGCAAGCAACATGATTGTTATATGCCCTATCACAAATACTGACCGTGATAGTTTGTTGCACGTTCCCTTAGAGGGTTTAGTAACAACAGGTTTTGTAATGTGCGACCAAATAAAAGCCGTTGACCTTAAAGCAAGGAATTATAAAATAATTGAAGCTATTGATGATGATACACTTTGGGAAGTGATTGATATCGTTTGTGGCTTAGTTGAAATTGAGGACTAGCAGAACAAAAATTATATTTTGAACATAAGGAGGTAAATACCATGAGTGTACAAACCCTGTTGCAAAAAGTCAGCGAAAAAGCCTGCCGATTCATTTATAAAAACTACTTCCTTGATGAAATTTCTAATGGCAACGACACGTTGATGTACTGCCACGGTGACAAAATGGTTGTTAATATTTATAACGCTCAAGACCATTTCGACTTTTTATTTATTTTCAATAAAGACGAGGTTGACCGATTAATGGCTCGACGTTCCGAATTTCCGCTCGAAATTTTAAGCGAATACAACCGATTGAACACGGCGACACTGGTTTTAGTGTGCGAGTTTCCGCTTATGATATGGAAGGTTGGGAGTTTGCCGAAAAATTAATGTTAATAAAAATGCAGCCAAACCGTAAACCGTGGCCGACAGAAACCAAGAGAAAATCTGTCAATGGCGGACGTTGTGATATGTGCGTCCACAATATTCATCAGATCAGCAATGACGATGATTTCAAAAAATATGTCAAAGCACGGCTTGACAACCGATGGGGTGATGATTGCGGGCACGAAAATCCATGTCCAGGGCAGCAAAAAAATTGCGGTGGAACTTTTTCTGTAAGTTTGCCGTTCGGAGTGAGTACCTCTGCCGATACGCTCACATACGGGCTTTTACCGTTTATTCAAGATTTAATGTAAGCAAACCGAATAAGCTTTCTTCAGAAACCAGAACCTTAACACGAGACCTGTGCAATTGTGTTAAGGTTGGTAGTTTCGTGGTCAAGTGGGTGATTCAAGGGCATACTTTTGCTAACCGGACATGTTTTCCCGCAGATTTTCGCCTAACATGAAACTCGAATATTTCAAAAAACCCCTAAATCAAGCCTTCCAAGGCTTCTTGCAATTGTATCAAAGCTGTAGTGAAACCGGGGCTGCCATGTTAAACATTGTTTAACATGGCAGCCTTTTTTATTACGTTCTATAGTAAAACATACGGCACTATAATTCCGGCAAAATGGTATCGCATGGCATCATTTTTAGCCTCTTACCTCTCGTTAAGAACAAAAAGGCCAAAAAATGAGCTTTTTTTCATAAAGTTGAACTTTAAGACTAAGGTTTTTGATAGAATTTTTTCCCAAAAAAGTTTTTGGAAACACGCCCAGGCTAAGCATCTGGACATCTGGCCAGCAAACGAAACTTGCAAGAGGAAGTAGCCAGCAAAGCCCCTGGCAATTTTGGCATTTACCAATTCACAGCCACCAACCTACCTACAAGTATCATTCGTTCGGCTTGTGGGCCGCTTGGGGTGCAAGTTACGAGCTTTAATATTCTGTCGCCAAATTCTGGGCGCAGGCCGCTGTGGAATACAGAGCGGCTTACGATGTCGTCTATATGGGCATAAAATTCTGGGGCGGATGGCAGTAAGAATGGAGTGTACTCTTGGGCGGTGTCTATCACATAGCCTGCGAATAGTTCCACAAGGTAGTCTTGGTGCGGCGTGAAGGTGAACATATATGAATGAGCGTAGAAATAACTTTGGCGGCGGTAGTGCCTAAACGAGCCAAATTTATTGCCGCTGCGCATGTCGTGGCCGTACAGTAGGGTGATTTGGTCTGTAAAATTAGCAGAATTGCGATAGTCTAAAAAAATTGAACCCATGGCGTTGCGGCGGCCATCTGGCAGGTGATTTAGGTAGAAGTAATTGTCTGTGCCTTGTACTATTGGGTAGTTGATGACTGTGCCCGGGGATTGAATCCAGCCAACTATATTGGGGAAGCGGGGCTGCAGTTCTTCAAATGTGAGTGCCACTGCGGGTTGGGCTTGCCAGTTTCCACTGCCGCCCTGTGTGCCGCCGCCAATGGCCGGGCGCAATGGGGCGCCTGCGCTGCCTTCTTGGCCGTTGCCGTTTTCGCTGTCGCTTTCACTGCCGTTTTCGTAGTAATAATCTGCCCCGTTTGTGGTTTGCGGGCGTAGTTGTTGCGGGTTTGGACGCGTTCTAAATTCTACCAAGGCCGAGACTTCTTCAAAAAAATCTTCGCCTTGGTTCATCTCGCGGGTTTCTAAAAACAGGGTGACGCCAAAATACCCCGCCGCCGTCAGGCTTAGCAAAAGTACCACAGAGGCACAGTACAGCCTAATTTTAGAGCCTCTATTTTCCATAATTTCCTCCCATTTTCTACTATAACTATGGAAATCACTAATTAACCAACCGCTCGCAAATACCACTTCTTAGAAACACGCAAACTACTGCGTATTTCTTGCGATGCGGCACAGCTTATAGGGTTAATCAATGTTTCCAATCACGATGTTATATGCCTAAGCAGCCTGGCCTGCAAAACATAGTACAGGCCGCCACCACCACTGGCTGGTGTGGTTAGGGTTAGTAGCTGGTCGTATTCTGTCACATCTAGCCTGGTGTTGTAAAGGGATGCTATTGTAAACATATCCGCCATTTCGCCCCAATATTCGTAAGGCTGGCTTACCACGGCAAAGGGAACATTGCCGGGGGCTACGTAAAATGAAAATATCTCCCATTCATCGCTGCGATACAGAGAGTTAAAATCAATCACCGGGTGAGCCAGAAAGAAATCGTATTCATAATATTGGCGCAACACCTGCTGCATAACAGAACCATCTGCCCCAAAAATAACCGTGTTAAAATCATTTAGCATAAGAATATCCACAGTATAACATATAAAAGGCCAGCCGCCTTCGTTTTGATTGCCATAAATATCGTGGCTTCTGTAAAAATTATTGTCCATGGCCTGCATCACGTAAACATCAAGCTCTGTGCCTTGTATGAATAAATGCCCTGCAATTTCGTTATTGCCAAAATATTCCCAAAGCTGTATAAATTGCGGCCTAGGGTCAAGCAGCGGCCGGAAAATTTCCGAGGATGGGCTGGGGGATTCTTCGTAGAGTTCTTCGGAGGTCACTTCATATTCTACGTAAGTTTCCGCGTATTCTGCTTCATATGCGGCGATATATTCATGGGCCAACGATGGTTCTTCATCTGCCAAAGCAACCACCGGCAAACCTTGCAAGGGAAGCGCAGCTTCAACCACTTGCGCCTCGCCAGCGGGCCTAAAATACGTGTTGTACCAATAATAGATCCCCGTGCCCAGCGACAAAACACAAAGCACAAAAAGCACAGCCGCCGTAAACCATGGCATCTTTTCTGGGGTGGTTCGCTTTTTTCTTTTCAAGCCTTCAAGCTGCCGGTCGGTGGCTTCAAGCGCTGCCAATGCGGCGGCCTGTTCCTGGTTTTCCATTTTATCGCTCCTATCTGGCATTGTAAATCTGCTCTATTAGCTCTTGCATCGTGGTTGCGGGCATATAGTTGACAAAAAGCAAATCTATATTTTCAAAACCTTGCAAATATTCAACCACACTACCGGTAAACTGGCGCGGGTCAAACATTATAATATTCTCATAATGTGGCGCAATCCATGGCACAAGCGCATTGGCGAAGGAGTCCTTTACCACGGCTAAAGTGCGTCCATTTGCGTTGGAAGATGTAAACTGCACAAGCGCCCTATCGCCCCCAAGGAAGAGCCGATAACAAGCATCACTCAAATCTGCCGGGACCCAAAACATATCCTTGCTAAAGGTAGTACCATCGGCTATCCTATGGAAATGCAAGGTGTCAGGGTGTTCCAAAATAGTACGGTTGCGCGTTCCCACAGCCAAAGACCCAACAAACCCATCAATATAATATTCTACATAATTGTCTATGGTAATAGGCGCAAGGCCTGCCGCCTGTGCAAAGGCCAAATATGCATAATATGCTCCAAGTGAGGTCCAGTGATGGTCCAGCCTAAAGAAGATATATTCGTTCTGGTGCATGTAAAGCTGGCCATGAGCGTCTACGGTGATAATCCGCTGGTTAAGCTGGTTGTTTACGAAATTGATAGCATCCAGCTGCGACGAGTTTACCGCCGCGTATCTTGGCCCCATAAATTCTACTTTAACTGGTGCCAGCGTGGAGAATACTCTCACGTCTGGCGGCAGAGCGGTTGCATATGCGTTAAGCACCTCTGCATAGCGGCTGGCAAGCTCAATGTTCTCTCTAAAGCGCAGGTAAAGCACCGCGTTTTCATTAAAATGCGTATCCACGCTAAAAGGCCGAGCTAAATCCACAGGCGCACCCACCAGGCTTACCCCTGGCAAAGCCCAATCTTCGTAAGCCGCTAGCAAGGTGTAATCCAGTGGCACAAGCCCTAACCCCAAATCCTCTGCAGCGAAATCTACCATCATAGCCCCGCCCGGCAGAACAACGCCATAAGACCGCTCTACAATGCCAGAAAAGGTGAGCAAATGGGTTCTAAAGCTGGTATTATCTAAAAGATACGACTCGAGGCCTGTAAAAAATTCTCGGCTGATAAAACTATCGAAAGAGAACGCTGGCATTGTTTTCATTGCACGGTTCTCGAACTCAGATGCCTGGGGATCTTTTGGCATGATTAGCACAAACACCGCCAAAACCGCCACTGTCAGCAGCCCCATAAAAACATTCAATTTTTGCATGATATCCTCCTCCCCCTAAAACCTAAAGTAAATAAACGGGCTAAAAGTTTGCCCAATCATTAGCATAACCCCAACCCCTAGCACCGCAAAGTTAAGCAGCGGCTCTGCAACTGGCAAATACACCTTAACATTCTCAAGTATACGAATGGGCGCCCGGGTAGAAAACATAGCAAAAATGGGCAATATCCACAAATTAGCCAGCAGCAAATCCACTGCACGATAATCATACAGCAGTCCACCCAGGCCAAGGAAATTCCTTACTGCATGGGCAAACTGCCCCGCATCTGTAAAATAGAATAGCAGCCAGCCAAACAATACAACACCCAGGCAGTATACATGGGAGAAAAACGCCGGGGTTTTGGCCAGCACCTTACGCAACAGATATTTTTCTATAAGCAAAATCACGCCAAAATACATACCCCATGCCACAAAATTTAACGACGCACCATGCCAAAGCCCAGTTATCATCCACACAAACATTATGTTAAACACTGCCCGCTTTCTGTTGCCGCCAATGGGCAGATACAGATATTCCCTGAAAAATGTACCAAGGGAAATATGCCAACGCCGCCAGAAATCTGTGATTGTTTTGGCTGTGTATGGATAATTGAAATTCTCTAGGAAATCGAAACCAATGATTTTGCCAAGGCCTATGGCCATATCTGAATAGCCAGAGAAATCGAAGTAAATTTGGAACATAAACATGATTATGCCAACCCAAACCGCCAAAGTAGATGAACCACCATAGGCCAGTAGCTCTGAAGACACAGCACCTGCGTGGTTGGCAAAGATCACTTTTTTGCCAAGCCCCATGGCAAAGCGCGAAACCCCTTCGCTAACCTTGCTAATGCTGGTTGCACGCGCTGCAAGCATATGCTGGATATCTGCGTAGCGGATGATAGGCCCAGCAATAAGCGGCGGGAACATGGCCACATATGTTAAAAACGCGATGGGGTTGCGTTGGGCTTTTATGCGGCCACGGTATAAATCTATGGAATATGACATGGTCTGGAAGGTGTAGAAGGAGATACCAATAGGCAACACCGGCGCAAAATCAATATTTATGCCCACAAGCCCAAGCAAAAATTCTGTGTATTTGAAAACAACCAGTACCCCAAGGTTGCAGCACATAGATAGCACCAGCAAAACCTTAGACTGCCACCGCCCCTGGAATCGTTCCATAAATAGCCCAATAAGGCAATCTGAAGCTGCCGAGAATATAAGCAGTAGCACCCAAACTGGTTCGCCCGCCGCATAGAACAGTAGTGAAAACACCAGCAACACAAAATTGCGCATTTTCACATACCGCTGTGGCACACAAAAATACGCAAATAAGAATATCGGTAAAAAAAGCACTATAAAAGTCAGGCTTGAAAAAACCATTTGCTTACTCCCCTAAAACATAATTGGCCAGTGGTATCCAGCTGTATATAGATTCTGTATAAAAATCGCCGCGGATGCCGCTGTTGCGGCCTATTGTCTCGCTTTGGGCATGGTCAAAATGCCACCATTCCGAGGCTAGGGGGTGGAAGCCCGCCTGCGCCATGTACATTTGTAGGCGCTTTGTGCCATCTGTTACGCGGCTGCTCATTCTTACGGAACCGTTTAATATTTGCGTTACGGTTATAGTTCTTGGATTGTCTACTATCACGGCCAGACTGCTTAGCTCATGTATTCGGCTTTGCATGATAACCGGGGTATGGTTTGTGATGTATAAATAAATGAAATCCCCGGATACTCTATACTCGTAGCTTTTTACATAACCCAGGCTCAAGTCAATGGAAGAACCCCGCTGATGACCGGACACACCCGTGGCAATAAACCAGCCCATATGCCAGGAATTATAGTTTATTGCCAGCCTTACATCTTCAAATTCATTGGCCAAATCAGTAAGGCCGCGCACCACTTGCTGCTGGGTGCTAAATGGGCGAAAAACCTCGTTTACCACCAGTGTTTCCCCTTCTGCCATGGCCAGTTGCTGCGCCTGATGCAGCGCAACGCCAAGGCTGTACAGCCCCGGCATAATGTATTCATACCGGTTTAGGCGGGGGTTAAAGCTTCTGGCATTGTATAGGGGTTGGCGGTAAATATCTGGCAGGCCACGCACATTTGACGCAAACACAGATGATGTGGCATTGGTGTTGCGCCATACGATAGACGGCAAGATATCTGGCAGGTTTATGAAGCATGTGCGGTTGTCTACCCAGCCGGTAACATCGTCTGCAAAACCTACGTACCACCAGTTACCCTGCTCACTTATTATCACAAACGGGTTGCCCGGTGCCAGCCGGTGGATAATCTCTGCGTTGGCGTTGGGGGCGGTGCGCAGAGGGGTGCTCACGGCTGCCCAGCCTGTTGCGCCATTTATTGGCAGCTCTGTTTCGCCCTGGTATATTTCGCCAGTTATGTTTTCTGTAGGCTGGATGGCTGGGCGCTGGGGTGCTGGGGTTGGTCCGCTGGGTTCCCATACATTGTAGTAGATATATACTATTTCGGGGCTTGGTGTTTCTACTTCACGTGGGGGGCGTTCGTTTCTGTTGCGAATATTAGAGGCTAAAAAACCCATGACAGTTGCCCCGGACACCATTAGCACCAGAGTGATAAATATTACCGTTAAAAGCTCGCTGCCTTTCTTTTTGTTTGCATGCTTTAAATATCTTCTATCGTCTCGTCTCATGTAATGGTTAGCGCAACTGGTGAATTTAGTTGGAACACACCTGTTTCCTTATCCCAGTTGGCGGTCGTGCCTGTGGCGGCTTCGATAAAATCTATGGGGACATATACCCTGTTATCCACAATTTTGGCTGAGGTGGCGAGGTGAATGGGCCTACCATTAACAAAAGCCGATGGCCTTGACACAAACAAGGTAGCTGCCCTGCCATCTGGGTGTTCGGCCGTTGCCACGCGGGATTCTGCATTCCAGGTGAGGTTAAAGCCTAGCGGCCTAAACACTACGTAAAATGGCAGAAAAAGTTCGCCCTGATGCACCACCGCTGGTGATGTCAGGGGGATTACCACGCCATCGTAGAATATTCTTACACGGGCAGCCATTCCTTCTTCCAGTCGTGCTTGCTCTGCCTGGCGCATGTCTAGTTCTGCAAAGCCAAATTCTAGCAGGGTTCTAGTGTATCGATGAGCAGCATCTACATTTGCCGTACCCATAACCACTGTAATTATACGCTTGCCGTCCCGGTAGGCGGTAACAGAATGGTTCCACCCGGCGGCGCGCAGCGAACCTGTTTTGAAGCCGTCTACTCCGGCAAATGGCATTGTGCGGCTTGGCAGCAGGCGGTTAGTATTATTGTAAGTTGTGCCGCCAAAACGCATGGACGGCATGGCGGTAATCCGCAGGATATCAGGATACCGGCTAATAAACTCCCGCACCAAAACCGCGGTGGAATAAGCATTAGAATGATGAGCGATTGCGCCATGGGAATTGTTGAAAGAAGTGTACATACCAAGCCTGTAGGCGGTTTCATTCATGCGCTCTACAAAAGCTTCCTCGCTGCCAGATATATGCTCTGCAAACACCACGCAGGCCGCATTGGCAGAGGGTAGCATAGTTAGCTGTAGCAGAACATCCACAGAAATATAGCTACCTGTCTGCAAAGGCACAAACGAACCCTCAACCCGCCTATCCTGCGAGAACCTTGCAGCGTTTGCGCTTACACGCAGCTCTGTTCCCATGGTTAAATTACCGGCCTCAATTTCTTCATACACGATGAAGGCCGTAAGGCTTTTAGTCATGCTAGCTGGCACCCAGCGGCGATGCATGTAGCGGTCGTACAGGATTTCGCCAGTGTCGAAGCACATTACCAATGCCACCGGGGCAGAGATATTAACGCTCGCCCTTGCATATATCGGCAGCAACGCAAATACAGCCGTCAGAATTACAGATGTTATAACCCTCGTAATTTTCATATTTTTCTCCCCTTATGCCGCACTTTACGGCATGTATTCACTTGCAATTTATACAAAAAAGAAGCCGCGCCCTGCGCAAAACCCACAGAACCGCAACCAATTTATAAATTTATCTCCCAGCACAGCAATAAAGCGCGGCCACAAAACCGCTCTACAAGTTGCCTTAGCCTCAAAAACTGTGACATCCCCCTCAACTCCCGCTGAAGTATCTTACCAAAAACGAATACCAAACTCTGAAAATCCTACATTAAACTTAAGAAAAAGTCAAATTTTGAGTGATTATTTAAAACCGCTTACGACACATTAAAAAACACGCCCGAGGAATTTAATCCCGAGCGTATTTTGATTTTATGGTTGTCTCAGAGCTCAAAATACAGATCCGCTATTACGCCAAAAATCCCCAGCAGCAACAATTCCTGTAGTGTCAAATTCCTCGTAATCGTCTAGCACATAAATGGTTACAGCGCTATCTCTTGTCCTGATGCTAAGCCATCGCTGAGTTATCAACTCTTGGTTCTCGTTTTTAGTTATATTTTGTGAAACCCTGTATATTATCGGCCTTGTAGCTATTTCGGTATCCGCAACAGAAACTTCATAATCTTCGGCAACTACGCTAAACCTGCCTAAAACATGATAAAGTGTACCGCAAATAAAACCATCCTTTACCAAAGCATACTCGCCCTCACATAACTGGCCATACACTAACTCAACATCAAGAAGAATTTCTGCACTCCTTCCGATACTAAGTTGAGGGCCAATGGCCCACCAGCTCATATAATCTCCACTTAGTGGAACAACCTGCCAGATATCATCAACTTTTTTCACAAGAGTGAAGGATTTATCATAATAAAAAACACCTCACGTAATATGCTCGCCACCAACGCTTTCGTCTGGCGTTAATGTTCTGCCGTTGTTGCTAATTTCATTGTTTAATGTAAATCGAATAGCTGCTACGCCTATAGGATAATAATTGAACTCGGGCTGCAACCGTACATTATGCTCCGTTTCGCATACAAGCCCAGATGGTGTCCATATCGCCCAGTCCTGTTTATTTACGCTGGTACAACAGTACACATAGGGCGTAGGGTCAGGAAACAGCATCAAAATGATTAAAGCAAAAATTCGCATTAGCAGTATCCTTTCCTGTATACGCCTCTATTTAATATGGTTTATCTTACAATAACCCATCACTAAGGCGAGACCGTTTTTCATTGATTTCACAATATATATGTGTGTTTTTTCAAGAAGAGCAGCTATAATATTTAATTTTTGTTTTCATTTTTATAAAAAAGCGCGATTTTCCTGGCTTTTTTGTTTTTCAGCGATGGGAAAACCCAAAAAAATGGTACCATACGGTACCATTTTCATGGAATTATGGTACCGTATGGTACCATAATTTCTATTTTTAGCAAAAATCTGTCCCAATTGCGTAATAAAATATCATCCACCAGCTACACAGAAAACTCCACCTCTGCCATCACCCCATAGTGGTCACTTGGCGCAAGCCCCGTTTTGGGCGATATATCCCTGCCAAACACCGTTACATTGCCCAAGCTCCAATCATAATCCCAAGCCTTACCCCTCATACATTCCATCACATAAATCCTATCCACGGCGGCAGGTTCGTGGGTTGTATTTTCCCCTTTCCATCTTGGGTTGGTAGAAAAATCAAGGGTTGGCGCTAGTTTATAACCGTTCAATGCAGCATGCACGCCAGACAAATCATTCCAATAGGGGTTAGCCTCGCTGCCAAACAACGAACTATCCCCCAAAAGAAACCGATGAACGCTAGAATTAACACCACAATTAAAATCCCCCGCCAAAATGAAAAAATCCGCCTTATCTTCTTGGCTGCAAATAAAATCCTGTATTGCAACAATCTGCCTCTCTTTAGCCAGCACAGAATCCCAGGGCAAATGCACATTTGTGAACGAAAAACGCATACCCTCTACTTCAAAAATCACATTATGTGCATTGATACCATCGTGATTGCCTTGGTCGACAAAAGTAAAATGCTCCAGCAAAGGATGCTTGCTTAAAACCGCCACAAAATCGCCCGCGCCTTTATATTTATCCGATGCAGCATAGGCATGGTACTTATAGTTTGTGCCAGCCACAAGCTTCCCATAAAACTCACTTGGAACTTCCTGCAAGCCAACAATATCGGCATCTATTTTGTTCAAAATGTCTATCAACTGCGCTTCTCGCTTTTCAATATTGTGGTTCCATATGTTGTATGTAGCTATTTTCATGCCGCTTTCCTCCTTACACGCTTTAGCAAAAAAAAGAAAGGATGATACAAAAATCATCCTTCCCATAAAATGTCATATTCATCTTGCTGCCGTATGCGCCTGCGCACGAAAGAATCTGCGCGGTTTGCCCCTGTCACCAATATAGAATCCGTGTTCTCCAAAAAAATCACCTGCCTGGTATCGAACATGGAAATATGGTCCCATAAATGGCTACCGCTAAAGCTTATCGCATGGAAAGTCCTGTCTGCCCCTGCTATCGCGGCGTTTTGGCCCATAGTCAAATGTGTGGCGCGGCGGCCTAGGTTAAATTGGGCCGTTTCACGGCCGGCGGCGTTTACAATACGCAGAACCCCGGCGGGGTCTGGGTCTGTTGCGCCTATAATCGGGTCGCTGGATATAAACGCGGTGTATCCCCCGGCAAACCCTAGATGCGAGATATTGTTCGTAAGCTCCCGCCGCCAAGATTCTTGGAGGCGCGGCTGGGTTTCCGCCAGGCGGAAGCCGCGAATCTGGCGGTTTGTTGCCACCACAAGCCGGTCGTTCTCTACAAAACTCATGCCTGTTAATATCTGGCCCGGGAAGGTTTCTTCCGCAAAAAGCCCGCCATCTAAACCCCATGCATCCCAAAGATTCATCACGCGAAACTGCACAATAGTAGACACCTGTGCAGAATAATCCAGCACCGCGATGGCAATGTAGCGACCATCGTTTGACACTTCCACGGCTATGGGCTGCATAAGATCCGAAACTAGCGGCATCATACGGAAAAGCGGCGGGTTAAGGGTGGTGCGATGCTCGTTGTACACATGTACGCCAGGCCCTGTATCATACTGAACAATAGTCGAAAGAAAGCCAGTTTCGTTTACGGAAAAAAACAGCACCGGATTGTCGAAAAATACGCGATACACCAAGCGTTCATGGTCGAATACGTAAATTAGCCGCCCGTTTATCTCTCCTACGGCAACATAATTGCCGCCAGACACTGCCACCGGGCGGTTTAGGCTAATCATTTCACTCCAGCTGGTTTGCTCGGCAGCATTGATAAACCGCACAGAATCCCGGGTGACAAAATGGAAAAAATCCGAACCATTGCTATGAAACGATGGATGCGAATCGAAGCCAAATGAAATGCTGTTGCCAGTAGACATCATGCGGATATCCTGCCCCTGGCCAACAATAGGCAGCACAACAAACTGCACCAAAATAACAGCCACCGTTAGCAGCACCGCAACAAGGGTTATCAGCTGCGCTGTGATTACTGGCTTCTTCCGTGGCTGGGAATCATCATCTTCTGGGTAGTCGTCGTACTGGTCGTACTCGTAATCGTCTGTCAAGATTTCACCTCTGGATACTAATCTCAAATTAAAACAACAAAGCAGGAGATCCAATAGACTTCTTTCGAAATCACGTCTTTATGCTTTCGGAAGAACTCTAACCAAGATTAGTAGAAGAATATATCAGCGGCATGGCCCGCTTATGGCCGCTGGCTTTGTGGTAGCGGTTTATGATGGCCATATCCTGGGCTGTTGTTTCGCCGGTGGTAAGAAATTTGTCTATACTTGCGTAGGTTACGCCCATTTCGTCCTCGTCTGTTTGGCCGTCGAAAAGTCCGGCAGATGGGGCTTTTTCTATTATGGCGGCGGGCGCGTTTAGGTAGCGCAAAAACTCTAGCACTTCTGTGGCAGTAAGATCGCCAATTGGGTTAAAGTCGTATGCGCCGTCGCCCCATTTTGTGTAATAACCCATGTGGATTTCGCTTAAATTGTCCGTGCCAGCCACCAGGCGGTTCTCGCTGTTGGCAACGGCGTACAGGGTGGCCATTCGCAGGCGGGGAGAGATATTTATCAGGGCGTCTTTGGTTAGGCTGGCTTTGCAGTCTATGGCTTGCAGCAGAGCATCTTGGGTGCTGGCAAGGTCTATGCTGCGAGTGTGGATGTTAAACTGCGCCGCTAGCGCCAGCGCGTCTTGCTTGTCCTGGTTATAACCCCTGGGAACGCCGCAGGGCAGCACAACAGAAACTGTATTTTCACAGGCTAGCTTACACAAAATCCCCACCAGCGCCGAATCCTTACCGCCGCTGTTGCCAAAAATTATACCGCTAACCCCTGCACTGGCCACAACTTCTCTTATGAAATTTACGCGGTTTTCTGTCTCTTTTGTGTAATCCCTCATAAAAGCAGCCCTCCACAGCCAGATGTTAACGGAATTTCAATGCCCGTTTACTTCCACTTAATATATCACCACAGTCTTAATGTGGCAAGCTCCTGGCGGAGGGCGGCGCCGTGGGAATACGGATATGGCGTTTGGATACGCCTCGCGGCCGGATTCTGTTTGGCAACATTGTGTGAATGGCTGCTCCTGCAATCAAAACATACTGGCAATGCCACCACAGTTGCGAGACGCATATATAGCCGCTCCACCTAAAAACCCTCACATAGAGCTTGTAAATTTCCCACAAGCCTTCGTCGCTAAAAACCTTGCGCACCGCTAGTGCGCGGCGGTTTTCAGCTCCTTGCCTTGCAAAAAATTTCCCGCGCCCTATGCGAATGTTTTTAGGTGAAGCGGCTATAAACGTCTTCGCGAAGCAAGGGCTAGACTGTAACCATGTACCCAGCATAGGCGGCAACGCATCCGCTTTACAGCGTATGATGGGCGGCAAATGTTTCGTCTTGTTATAAGCGAAATAAATGAAAACAGTCTCGCCCGAGCAGCATCTGAAACGCCGCGACAGGCAAGACCGTTTTCATTTATTTCACTATAGCTAGCTGAACGCTCTGCACTCCTGCGTTAACCCGCGCAAAAAAGCCCGTTTCTTGGCGAATCATCCTGCCCCAATAGCCACCACGCCCTGCAACGGTTTATAGGTAGATGTATTCACTAAATACCGCTCGGCTTCCACCCCATCCATATACACTACTTTAGTAAGCTCCACCCTAAAGCCCAGCTGTGGCTCTAGGGTTACAACCCGCTGGCCGCGTGGGATATTTTGGTCTACTATTTCCCTGTTCGGCTCGGGCTTTATTTCCTCGGTTTTGGCGGCCTCAAAACGTATGCTGCGCTGGGCAGGGCGGGTTTCGTAGCCGATTATTTCTACATGCAGCCTGCCGTCTGCGGCCTGGCTAGTGATTAGCAGCGGGCGGTCGGTGTTATTTCGGAATTTTAAGTCGAAATAATCCCCGGCCACCGTTGCGTCGAAGCCAAGCTCTGCGTAGCTTACCCGCGAGGAATGGTTATGCCGTTGCACTACCTCTAGCTCTGCCCACAGCACGGCATTGTACAGGGTTGTTACCACTTGGCATACCCCGCCGCCCATGTCTTCTATGGGCGCGCCACGCACCAGCACCACGGCAGCTTCGTAGCCGCTGTCTGGGATATTTGCCATGATTTTTTGCCCGGCAGAAAAAACTTCCCCCGGGTACAGCATTTGATTGTTTATTCGCTGGGCAGCCAGCAGAACATTGCGCCCGCGTGGGGTCTTTTCCCCGTCGGTCAGGGCGGTGTTGAAGCTACCAAGCACGACCTTGGCAAAATCCAAATCTGCTAAGCTGTAGGCCGGGTTTACAGACACAAGCTTTAGCTCCACCTCGCCACTGGCAAAGCTGTCTAACACGGCCCTAGTGGCCGCCACCGCCGCTTCAATATCTACCCCCTGGCCGTCTGCCTCTTTAGAAAGGTTAATCTCGCCGTCTGCCCTAGAAAAACTCGCATTCTGCGGAATTACATCCACTTTGGCGGATAGCTCTCGCATCACATCTTCCAAGCGATTGGGGTCGATAGTGTAGCCGGGTGGGCTGTCTATATTGTATGCCCGCCCCAAAAGGCTGGATATTCTAATAGAAAAATCACGCAAATAGCTGTATTCCAGCGCCTCGTTTAGCTGTGCCTCAAAATCCAACATAGCCCCAAGCTGCCAAAACGCCACATCTGCCACAGTTTGGCCGTCCAATTTATACTGCACAACCCTTTCTGCAAACGCAGCCTGAAACCGCTCTAGCAAGGCAGCCCGCGCCTCGTCACGGTTCATCCCTCCCACCGCCACGCCATGTACATAAATATGGGCGTAAATCTTGCCAGTATCTTCCCCAGCACCAAAAATAAAAAACAAAACAAAGGCCAAAAACACCGCCATAGCAAAAATAACAAGCCTCTTTATCATCACAAACCACCTCTGCACGAATATATTATGAATATATAATGGAGGTGAAAAAATTATGCCCACTGCGTGGGGGCCGCCCCGTAAAAATGCTCGCAAAACCAAGCTGCCCGTCTCGCGGCCGTGTTTATATGCAAGGCTGCTACTAAAAAAATTTCGAGAATCGCCCATATTTACTAGTTTAAAGGCCGTAGCGGTCAGATTCAAAACAAATGACAACACAAATTCAGTTGGTGCCAAATTGCGACCAACTGAAAATAAAACAACCAACGACAAACCGCAACCAGCATCGCAACATCCACTAGCCGCCGCCTCACAGCCCAATGCCGTGTACTCTGCCCTGCAAACCTTAGAAAAATCCTACGCTTTCGCATATTTGCAAGCCATCGGTACAAGCCGCCTTGGCCACTCCATCCCATGCCTGGCTATTGGCTCAGGCGCAAAGGAAATCATGATAAACGCCGCACATCACGCCAACGAATGGATAACCACGCCGCTGCTGCTGCGCTTCATGGAAGAATACATCCGCCGCCACAACCCAGAAATCACCCTGCATTGCATTCCGCTGGTAAACCCAGACGGCGTGGCCCTTGTTACTGGCGGCATCCCGGCCTCATCCCCAGCCTACAAAGCCGCCCAAGCCATGGCCAAAAATCACCCAGTCCAGCTTTCTCAGCCATTCCCGGCCTCTTGGAAATCCAATATAATAGGGGTGGACCTAAACTCTAACTACCCGGCCAACTGGCCGCAAGCGCGGCAAAACAAATTCGCCAAAGGCTACAACCAGCCCGGCCCGCGAGACTACGTGGGCCCACAGCCCCTAAGCGAGCCAGAAACCTGCGCCATGGTAGCCTACACCAAAACCCACGACTTCGCCCTAACCCTATCCCTGCACACCCAAGGCGAAGAAATCTACTGGCATTACCCCGGCCACAACCCGCCACAAGAAAAAGAAATAGCCACAAAACTATCCCAAGCCAGCGGCTACCAGCTAGAAAAAGTCCCCGACACATCCTCCCACGCCGGCTACCGGGACTGGTTTATCCAAACCTACAACCGCCCCGGCTTCACCATAGAATGCGGCCTAGGCGAAAGCCCCCTACCCCCAGGGGATTTCGAAAGAATTTACGCAAAACTAGCACCCCTTTTGTGGGCGGCGGTATCATAAGCGCTTGTATAATACTTGCCGCAGGCGCTTTTTTTCTGAAAAAGGCGCAGACATACAGGCGCGCGGCCTTAATAATATAATCTTCCAAATTCCGCAAATATATGCTACAATTCGCGCGAAGTTAAATATTTGCCTTGGGCAAAAAGGAGAATTATATGTTTGCGGATGTAAGAACTTTCGTAATTGCCGTAATTTTTGTGGCGGTTAATGGTTTAACCATGCTGGCATGGGCTGCGGCGCAAGGTTACAAGATGAAACCCACTGCTTTTGCGTTCTTGGTGGGTGCTGTTGGCAACTTGCTCACTGGTTCGGTTACACCCATTTCTGGTCAGTCTTCAATTCTTACGGTTTCGCATTTTATGAAAAATGTGAACGAGCGTATGACTGCACTGCTTATTGCGGTTATTGTAATGGTACCACTTGGGCTTACAGGCATGGTTACAAGAATCGCAGACTTTGCCGGGCAGCCCGTAATCTGGGGTATGATGGCAGGTGTTGGGCTTATGCTTGCGGGCATCAGCTTCGACATGATTAAACAATCTAGAAGAACCGCCGCAATTTCCATTATTTCTGCGCTGGCTACGCATATTTACTTCATCAACAACCCAAGCCCCCACGCGCTGGTTTATGTAATAGCCGTGAGCGTGACCCTAGCAACAATTGATTTCGCCTTACTACAAAAAGACCCAGTAACCGGCAAGCTAGGCCGCAGAATAGACATATTGCAAATGGCTCGCGCTTCTGGCTATGAAGGCGACATAGAAGAAAACGAAAGCCCAAAATTCTGGACAAAGGGCTACTGGTCGGACTTTAAACTGCTAAAGCCAAAGTTTAGCATAAACGCGCTATATTTTGCACTGGCATTTATATGCCTAAACATTGGCACAAACATTGCCTTCGGCAACATAACCGCAGGCATGGCCGGGCAAGCTCAAAACATGAACCACCTTACCGTAATCAACTCACTTGCAGATATTCCAAGCGTAATCTTTGGCGGTGCGCCCGTTGGTGCTATCATTTCTGCCACTGCAGCGGCTCCAGCCCCCGTAATAGCCGGGGTTATAATGATGCTGCTTTGCGCACTGCTACTATTCCTAGGCCTTATGATAAAAGCCGTAAAATACGTGCCTGTACAAGCCATCGCAGGCTTCCTATTCATAATCGGCTTCTTCTCAACCCTAGTGCCAAACGTGAGGAACATCTTCTTTTTAACAGGCCCTGCAGGAGTCCAGTACGGCCAGCTAGTTGAGCGCGCCTTCACATCCACAGATGTGGTACAAGCTTTAACAGCCCTAGCCCTAACCGCCCTGACCAAAAACCCATTCATAGGCCTGGTGGGCGGTATAGCAATATACTATTTTGGCCAACATTTCTTCCCAGCGCCATTCTTCTTCCCAACACTTGGGCAGTGATAGTTTAAAACCGTGGGTTTCACCCACACCCACCCGCTTTTTGAAAAAAGCGGGGCAAAAACTTTAACATTGGAATCATTACATTCAGCGAAGCTGAGAAAAAGCCTATGGGGGTCACGTTCTTCGACCCTCATAGGCTTTTCCTTTTGCATTGCAAATCTATAGTAAAATAATTCGAAATCGGTCTCGCCTGTCGCGGCAAAAACGCCTGAAACGCCTTATCTCGGCGTTTCAGGTGCCGCTCGGGCAAGACCGTTTCTCATTTATTTCACTATATAACCCAAAAGTTAAAGTTTTTTGCCCCTCTTTTTTTCAAAAAAGAGGGTGGGTTTGGGCAAAGCCCAAGGTCTTAATCCTCCATAGCCGCAATCCGCTGGCACAACGGCGGGTGGCTATATTCCACGCGCACCACAAAGGGATGCGGGGTTAAGTTGGCGTAATTTAAGCGGCCGAGTTTTTTCATGGAGGAAACGCCGGCCTCTGGGGTGGCAAATTTTGTGCCGAAGGTATCTGCTTCGAATTCATGGGCGCGGCTTAGGGCGTTGGATGGCCACTGTAGCAGGATGAGGATTGGGGAGGATAAGATTAGGCATATGAATAGGCCGAAGGCTATGTTTAGGGATGGGAAGCCAAAGGCGAGGGATATGCTTTCGGCGTTAATGACAAAGAAGGCCAGGGCTAGTATTGGTAGGAAGTTTAGGGCCATCAGGGGCAGGCGGCGCAGCAGATGTCTTTTTTTTGCATGGCCTATTTCGTGGCCTAGTACAAAAATTATTTCTTCCTCGGTGAAATCGTTTATTAGATTGTCGTAAAGGCCAACGGTGCGGCTTTTGCCGAAGCCGGTAAGGAAGGCATTGGCCTTGGTGGTGCGCTTAGAGCCATCTACCACAAACACACGCTTTACGGGGAAATCTGCCTCGCGGCTAAGTGACATTACGCGGGCTTTTAGCGAGCCGTCTTCCAGGGGGGTGAGTTTGTTAAAAAGCCGCACGATAAGCGGGCTTAGGAATATTAAAAGTACGGTTAAAACCGCCAGCACAAGGATAAATGCCACGAAAACCCAATTGCCCAAAAGGCCATGCAGCAGCAAGAACAGCGACATTAGCCCCAGCGTCAGCAACCCGCTAACCAAAGTATCTTTTATTGTATCGCCAAAAAAAGTACCCACTGATGATTTGTTAAACCCGTATTTTGCCTCTATTTTGAATGTTCCAATGGCAGAGAACGTGGCATCTATGGGCAAATTTATAAGCCCGACCACTGCAAACATGAAATACACTTGCAGATACATGCTTTCAGTATGCTGGCCGATGAATGTAAACAAGCTGCTGTGTACATTAAAGGCCAGTATGGCCACGATAACAACCATGGAAACCAGCCCGGATACAATGCTAAGCTTCATATGTTCCATTTCGTAGGCATTGCGCTTTGTGTAGGTTTCTGGGTCGTAGATATCTTTAACACTGGCTGGCAGGGGGGCGTTGCGGTTGCGGTAGTTTAGGTATTTTAGGAAAAAATCGAATAACTGCATCGCGATTAGGATTAGAATTACTGCTGTTTTTATGTTCATGATGGCTCACTTTCTATTAGAATTCTTCTGGCACCACAAAATTGTGATTTTGTAAAGAAATCATTGTAACAAAACGCGGTTGACATATTTTCCGAAATTAACATATTTTCCGAAAATGGTACCGTATGGTACCATTTTTATGGCAAATTTGAGGCATTTCTAGATAGGTAAGCCAAAAAAGGCTGAGAAATCGGGGGTTTTTCAAAATGCATGCTATATTTTTTGACGGTTATAAGCACCCGTTAACCATCCGTTCGTATACGTTGCGTCTTAGAAACTCGCCAAAAGCCGCGTGTTTCTTGCGATGCGGCACAGCTTTCGGTGGCTAATCAAATAACCTGACTCATCTATACCCTGCAAAGAACTGCTGCATTATTGCGCCGCATTCTTCTTCCATTACGCCGCTTATTACCTCTGCTTGGTGGTTAAAACGTGGTTCGTTTAATATGTCTAGGATGCTGCCGGCGCAGCCAGCTTTGGGGCTTTTTGCGCCGTATATTACCCTTGGAATGCGGGCTTGGATTATTGCACCGGCGCACATTGGACAAGGTTCTATGGTTACGTATATGCTGCAGCCTTCTAGCCGCCAGTCGCCTATTTTTTTGCAGGCTTGGTCTATGGCCAGTATTTCTGCATGATGCAACACATTTTTGTTGGTGGCGCGCTGGTTGGCGGCGCTGGCTATCACTTGGCCGTTTTGTACTATTATGCAACCTATTGGCACTTCGCCGCCATCAAAAGCCCTACGCGCTTCCGCCAGGGCTTTTGACATGTAGCTATCATGGTTATTATGCTCGTTGGTTACCATAGGTGTCTTTTAGGTAAACATCATGTGCGCCGCCTTCTATCAGGCTGGACGGGGAAATGCGGGTCAATCTTGCCTTTGCCTGGAACTCGCCGATGGTAAGCGCGCCGCAATTGCACATGGTTGCGCGGATTTTGCTTAGGGTAATGTTTAGGTTGTCTCGCAGACTGCCTGCATAGGGTACGTAGGCGTCTACCCCTTCTTCAAAGGTTAGGCCGCCGCCGCCTTCGTAGCGCTGCCAGTTGCGGGCGCGTTCTGTGCCTTCGCCCCAATATTCTTTCATAAAATTGCCGCCTATTTTCACCTTGTTTGTTGGGCTTTCGTCAAACCGGGCAAAATACCTGCCCTGCATGCAAAAGTCTGCGCCCATGGCCAGGGCAATGGTTAGGTGATAGTCGTGGACTATGCCGCCATCGCTGCATATTGGCACGTAGACGCCGGTTTCTTTGTAATATTCGTCACGGGCTGCGGCTACTTCTATCAAGGCTGTGGCCTGGCCGCGGCCTATTCCTTTGGCTTCCCGGGTGATACAAATTGCGCCGCCGCCAATGCCTACCTTAATAAAGTCCGCGCCGTTTTCTGCCAAAAAGCGGAAGCCCTCGCGGCAAACTACGTTGCCTGCGCCTATTTTCACAGTATCGCCATATTTTTCGCGCACGAAGTCTAGGGCGCGCTTTTGCCAATCGCTAAAGCCTTCAGAAGAATCTATACACAACACATCTGCCCCTGCTTCCACCAGAGCTGGGATTCTTTCTGCGTAATCGTGGGTGTTAACCCCTGCGCCAATCAGGTAGCGCTTGTTTGTGTCTAGCAATTCTAGGTGGTTCTTTTTGCTGGCTTCATAGTCTTTGCGGAAAACAAACGCCGCCAACCGCCCTTCTTCGTCTATTACAGGCAGGGCGTTTAGCTTATTCTCCCAAATTAGGTCGTTACATTCTGGCAGGGTCGCGCCTTCTTTGGCAAAAACAAGCTTGTCTAGCGGGGTCATGAAATCGGACACTAGCGTTTCTGGGCCCATGCGGGTTACGCGATAATCCTTGCTGGTTACCAGCCCCACAAACTTCCCTGCTGGCGTGCCATCAGAAGTCACGGCCACTGTGGCATGGCCATTCTTCTGACGTAGCGCCAAAATATCGGCCAGGGTCTGGTCTGGCCGCACATTTGAAACACTTACCACAAAACCTGCCCTATGGTTTTTGGCGCGGCGCACCATGGCCGCCTGGCTCTCGATAGACTGGGAAACAAAAACAAACGAAACCCCGCCCTCCTTAGCCAGCGCAACCCCCATCTTATCGTCAGATACAGATTGCATAATGGCAGACACCATAGGAATATTAAGCGAAAGCGAAGGCTTCTCGCCCCTCATATGTTTAACCAGCGGCACCTGCAAAGAAACATTACCGGGCATGCATTCCGCACTAGAATGCCCCGGCACCAACAAATACTCATTAAATGTACGCGATTCTTCTGGATAATAAAAAGCCATCGGACTCTCCTCCTTCTATAATGGGGCGCTGCCCCAAACCCCGCCGCTACGCTGGCAACTCGACGCCTGCGGGTGAATATAAACAAAACCGTCAGAGGCTTTGCCTCCGACACCTCCAAAAACTTTTTTGGAAAAAAGTTTTACAAAAAACTTCAATTTTAGGTTTATTTAGGGAAAGGCTTGTAGGGAATGTGCCATTGCGCATCCCCTACAAGATATAAGGTGAATTTCATTTTCAACTAATTACAATCTGTAATTAGTTGATTTTTAGAAATATATCTTGTAATTGCCGCTTAATGCCAGAAATGCAAACAGATACAGGCAATTATCGTAATAGCGGCGGTCGCCTTTGCGTAGCGGAGTGTTCCAGAATTTTTTTACGGCTTCTTCCCTGTACTTGCCTTTTGCGGCTAGAGATGCGGCAGCGTTGGTTGCGATTATTGCCACTGGATGCAGGGCTTTGCGGTCTATTATCCTGCCGTCTATTTCGTAGACTAAATCGTCTTGGCCTTTTACGGTTTCGAAAAAGAATTTTTGGATATTGTCTGCACATTCGCATTCCCATTCATATGCGGCAAACCATTCGTAGCTTAGGCCAATATTGGCGGCTACCCTATAGGCGTCGCTGTAGTACAGGCGGCGGTCTGCCCTGGTGCTGGGGGTGCCATCGTATTCAGAATACTCTGGGGATAGGCCAGTTACCGGGTGGCAAGCGGTTTTTAAATAATCTCGGCTGGCCTGGGCGGCTTCTTTCCAGAAGGGGCGGTCTGCTTCATTTGCCCACAGCGCAAAAAGCTCGTAGAAATGGGGCAGATGGTAGGATGGGTCTGTAAACTCGCAGTTGGGGATAAATTTAATCAGCTTGTTTTGCGGGTTCCACATTGGGTCCCCGTCGCCTTCCTTTTCGCCCTTGTGAACGCAGTCATGCAGGATTTTTCTTGCCCATTCTGTGTAATTTAACACACCTTCGCCGTCGCCCCAGCGGTTGGCCGCGAAGAATAACGCCAGGGCAAAATATTCTTCTCCATCTGGAGCAGGGCCTTGGGCGTTTTTTGTACCGTCTAGGGCGCAGCTCCATGCAAAATATCCACGGAATTCCCCATCAGTTTGGTACATGTTTTTAACAGACCAGCGCCATGTGCGGTCAAATTCTTCCTTCATGTCCAGCTGCACGAACATCATCATGGCGTAACTCATGCCTTCTGTGCGGGCGTCGTTGTTGCCCGTGTCCACAATGTAACCTGTGTCGCCTTCTACGTGGTAGAGGCGCTCTTCATCTGGGCCGTAAAACATTGTATTTACAATGTTTTTTAGCCGTTCGTCGATTTCGTTTTGGCTGTAGCCAAACTCGGCGAACAAATTTCTGTAATTTTTTGTTTCAAACGCACCTTTCATTTCCAGCTCCTTCAGTTTATAATTATAGACATATTATAATGAAAATGTCTGGAGGTTACAATCATGCGAATGTACGAAATTATAAACAATAAAAAACGCGGCAAAACCCTTACAAATGACGAGATTAACTTCGTTGTGCAGGGTTTTACCACAGGCGAAGTACCCGATTATCAGATGTCTGCATTGCTAATGGCCATTTATTTCCAGGGAATGTCACCAGAAGAAACCGCCGCCCTAACCATGGCAATGGCAAATTCTGGCGAGCAAATTGACCTTAGCAACCTCCATGGCAAAAATGTGGATAAACATTCCACCGGCGGCGTGGGCGACAAAACCACCCTTATTGTGGCGCCCATAGTGGCGGCCCTGGGCCTAAACATCCCAAAAATGAGCGGCCGTGGCCTTGGCCACACCGGCGGCACTATAGATAAAATCGAATCCATACCAGGGGTACGCACCAGCCTAGAAAGCGAAGAATTTTTAAAAATAGTAAACCACCACAAAATATGCATAACAGGCCAATCTGCCAACCTAGCCCCAGCAGACAAGGCAATCTACGCCCTGCGCGACGTTACTGCCACAGTAGACAGCATCCCCCTTATAGCCGCCAGCATAATGAGTAAAAAAATCGCAGCTGGGGCAAAATATATCCTATTAGACGTAAAAACCGGCAGCGGCGCATTTATGAAGGATGTTGAAGATGCCACAAAACTGGCGCAAGAAATGGTCAACATCGGCGGCGCGTGCGGCCGCGAAACTGCAGCAATTATCACAGATATGTCTGCACCACTGGGCTGGGCCGTGGGCAACAGCCTAGAGGTGATAGAAGCAATAGAAGTGCTAAGCGACAAAGCAAGCGACAAACCCCTGGCCGAGGTTTGCATAACTCTAGCCGCACATCTGCTGCATCTGGCTGCCGAAGGCGATTTTGCAGAATGCCGCCAAAAAGTAGAAGACGCAATAAAAAGCGGCATAGCCTTACAAAAATTTGCAGAAATGATAGAAGCCCAAGGAGGCGACCCAAGCTATATTCTTAACCCAGAAAACTTCCCCAAGGCCGCCCATATCATCCCCTGCCCCGCCCCAGAAACAGGCTATATCACAAAAATGGACACAGAGGGCATTGGCCTAGCCGCCGTAACCTTAGGCGCAGGCCGCAGCATCCCCACAGACACAATAGACCACAGCGCAGGCATAGTCCTACACGCAAAAACTGGCAACTACGTAGAAAAAGGCCAACCCCTAGCCACCCTGCACACCAACAACCCAGAAGCTGCAAAAGAAGCGAAAGCAAAACTTATCGCATCCTACAAAATCTCCAGCAACAAACCACGCCCAACTCCGCTGATACATGCGCAGATTAGCCTGGCCACAAAGGGATAGAAAAATAATTACAACAACCATCTACGCCTGCAACATAGCCCGCCACGCAGTGAGGACAGCCGGGTTTCACCCGGCGAAATGGCGAAGCTTGGGGCAGCGCCCACTAGAATTAGGCCTTTGTAGCGAACGCACACCCTACAACCATCTGTGCGCACCGCGCACGCCCGCAACGCAGTGAGGAAGTGTAGCCGGGTTTCACCCGGCGGAATGGCGAAGCTTGGGACAGCGCCCACTAGAATTAGGCCTTTGTAGCGAACGCGCGCCCTACAACCATCCGTGCGCACCGCGCACGCCCGCAACGCAGTGAGGAAGTGTAGCCGGGTTTCACCCGGCGGAATGGCGAAGCTTGGGACAGCGCCCACTAGAATTAGGCCTTTGT
>WQVK01000033.1 GCA_009784025.1 Defluviitaleaceae bacterium | reverse complement strand
TTTTCGCAAGGCGAGAAGCTGAAAACCGCCGCGCACTAGCGGTGCGCAAGGTTTTCAGCGACGAAGGATTGCGGGAAATTTACAAGTTCTATGCGAATGTTTTTAGGTGGAGCGGCTATAGTACACACTATAGGATACAAGGTAAAAGAATCATGCAAAAGCCCATCCATTATAATCGTATAGTGAAATAAATGAGAAACGGTCTCGCCAGAGCAGCACATAAAACGCCAAGACAAGGCGTTTCATGCGTTTTTGCCGCGACAGGCGAGACCGTTTTCGAATTATTTCACTATACAATTACATCCGCCCCAGTACGGCCTCATAAGTATCCCGGTTGCGAATTAGCCTTAGCTCCCCATTCTCCTGTATTAGCAGCTCTGGGGGGCGCAGGCGCAGGTTGTACTGGCTGCTCATGGAATAACCATATGCCCCGGCGTCTAACACGCCTAGGATATCGCCCTCTTGCAGCTGGGGCATTTTGCGGTTTTTAGCTATATAATCGCCAGATTCGCATTGGTTGCCCACTATATTTATTATCTCTGTATCTGGGCCTGGTTCTGCGCCACCTTCTCGGTAGATTTCTATATCATGGTGGGAATCGTACAACGTGGGCCTGGCTAGTACAGAGAAGCCCATATCCGTGCCGGCGTAGCGGATTTGGCCATTGGCTTTTATGGCGTTAACTGTGCCAAGTAGCACACCGCATTCTGCCACTACATAGCGGCCTGGCTCTATTATAAATTGAATTTGCTTGCCGTATTTTTCTGCAAAACGGTATAGATATTTGTCTATTTTTTCGCCCAGGGCGGCAATGTCTAGAGGCTGCTCGCCACCTTGCTTGTTGTATGGGATGGCAAAGCCGCCGCCTAGGTCTATAAATTCTAGGTTCTCAAATTCGTAGGCAAGCTTTAGCAGCGCTTTTTCGCCCTCTACAAATAGTTCGCCCCAGTTTAGCGAGCCTATGTGGTGGTTTATGCCTATCAGACGCAATTTATGCTTGGTCAACAAGGATTTTACCTGGGCCACATGCTCTAGGGTTATGCCAAATTTTGTGCCATCGCCGCCGGTTACTACCTTTTCGTGGTGGCCGCCGCCTACGCCTGGGTTAAAGCGCAGGCATATTTTGCCGCCCGGGTTAAGCTGGCCAAACATGTCTAACTGGGACAGGGAATCCACACTTACAGTCAGCCCACGGTCTATGGCGAATTGTAGTTCATTGCTGGGGGCGTTGTTTACTATAAACATTATTTTGTCTGCCGTGTAGCCTGCGGCCTCTGCAGCCATAACCTCGCCAGGGCTACTGGCGTCTACGCATAGGCCTTCTTCACGGGCTATGGCCAGCAAATGTAGGTTTGTGTTGGCCTTTAGGGCATAGTTAACCCTAAAGTTTGGATATTTGCACAGCCCCATCATATGGCGGCAGCGTTCCCGCAAAATGCGCTCGTTGTATAGATACAGCGGGCTGCCGTAGGCTGCCAGTATTGCGCGTGGGTCGTGGCCTTGGTAAAAGTTCATGGATTGTGTCACATGGTTGGCTATCATAGAATTGCTCCTTTTTTATCTTCTTCAAGCTGGTTGGCCAGCTCTTGTAAATTGGCGAATTTCTTCTGGGGCCGTAGGAATTTTACGAACTCTAGCCTTATTTCTTGGCCGTAAAATTCTTGCTGCGTTACGGCTTCTGGTGGGTTTAGCAGGTGAGTTTCAATGCTGCGGTCCTTGCCATTAACCGTGGGTCGCTTGCCAATATTGGTGATGCCAAGGAAGTTTTCCCCGGCGATGACTGTAAATGTAACATAAACCCCGTCTGGCGGCAAGAATTTACCGCTGGCGCATGTTAGGTTTAATGTGGCAGAGCCTATTTCGCGGCCAAGCTTATTGCCCGGGGTAGTTTCGCCCATAGCAAAATAGTTAAAGCCCAGCAGGCCATTGGCGTGTGGCAGCTGGCTGGCGGCAATATGCTCGCGTATTTGCGATGTGCTGATATCCCCTGCCGAAGCACGGATATTTGGCATAACACACAGCTTGCGGGAGTTTTTTTCTGCCAGGCGGCTTAATGTAGAAACATCACCCTGCCTGCCACGGCCAAACCGATACCCCTCCCCCACAAATACCATCTGCGCACCATAATCACCAAAAATTTTATCGCAGAAGGCCTCCGCTGGCAGCGCCGCAAAAGCCGTGTCAAATTGCTGCAACAGCAGATAATCCACACCCAGGCCAGCCAACACAAAAGCCCTCTCCTCCACCGTAAACAACGGCTTATAACCCGCACCCCCCAAAACCGCATAGGGATGCGGGTCAAAAACCATCACAGCAGCAGGCAACCTCAGCCCCCTAGCCTGAGCCACAACTTCCTTAATTAAAGCCCGATGCCCCAAATGCAGCCCCTCAAACTTGCCAATAGTAAGCACACAGGGCGGGCAGCTATTTTTGATTATTTTCATGTTTACCTCGCTTGTTTAAAACCGACAGAGATTTTGCCTCCGACATTTCCATCGATTTTCATATTGTTCACTTCGTGAACCCGGCACTTTGCGCCGCCCGATTTCTTTCGAGTTATATCTGAAAAAGCTTAGAATCAATCTTTTGCTTCTTCTGAAATTACGTTTTTTATTATTTCAGAAGAACTCTAATATATAACCAGCCACCCTCTCGATTTAATATGTAAATGGTACCATACGGTACCATAATCCGAGCAAAATGGTACCATACGGTACCATTTTTGCCCCTTTTTTGCCATCATTTCCACTGCGCAACCGCAAAAAACCCCATGTTTCCGGCATTTTGCTGTGCAGATATTTATTTATTTTTTACAACCAGCATCACTTCTGCCCTAATCTTCTCTCCAACCCTGGCAAAAAGCCCAATATTCCGGCCTTCCCCCCAAAGCCAACATTTGTCTTCAAACTTCCCCTCCACCAAATCTGGCGGCAGGGCGTTACCATTCATGGCCAGCATCAGCCCCTGTGGTTTTAGGTAGCAATTTGGATATTCGAGCATTTTCTCTACAGGGATTATTTTTTCGTTCAACAAGCCGTTTTTCAGCTCGTCCAATTTGACGGCATCTTCTGCATTAAAGCGCCCACTTTTGGCGCGCACAAGCTTGCCCATAGCGCCTCCACAGCCCACAGCTGCACCAATATCCGCGCAAAGGCTACGGATATACGTGCCTTTAGAGCATGCCACCTCAATGCGATAGCCGCCATCTATTTTGCCTAAAATTTCTATCCCATGTATCGTTACGAGCCGCGCCTTGCGCTCTACGGTAACGCCCTTGCGTGCAAGCTCGTACAGCTTTTTGCCCTCCACTTTTATGGCAGAATACATGGGCGGCACTTGCATGTACTCACCTTCAAATGACTTGATTATCCCCTCAACATCCACCCCGGCTGGAATTTCGCCCCGCGCCAAAACTTCACCAGAAATATCATAGGTATCCGTGGCCACGCCCAAAATCAAATCCGCCACATACACCTTATCCTCCGCCTGTAGATAATCCGCAAATTTAGTGGCCCGCCCAAGGCAAATTGGCAAAACCCCCTCTGCCGCAGGGTCTAGCGTGCCCGTGTGGCCTATGCTCTTTTGCCCCAGCAGCTTTCGCAAAATTGCCACAACATCATGGGATGTGTAACCCGGCTCTTTGTACACATTCAAAAAGCCCACTTTTTCTGCGCCCTCTTTCAAATTTTTACCACGGTCATATTGCAAAACTTCCCGCTCTATCCTAGCCAGTATATCTGGTATTATATCGCTAATCTCCCCGGCAACCGTCACGCCGGCCGCAAGCTGATGCCCGCCACCCCCAAGCGTAGCCGCAACCCGGCTAACATCTGCCCCGCGGGAGCGCATGCTCACCTTCACCTCGCCATAAGTATGCCGCTCGTTTATAAAGCAAGAAACCTCTGCGCCGTCGGTATCACGCAAATACTCTACAATCCCGTCCAAATCTGTATAATCTGCCCCTATTTCCGCCAACACATCACGGGTCACATAGCTGTACACAATGCGTCCACCCATCGCCCGCTGGGCGTTAGAAAGCACAAGCCCAAAAGCCTTTGCCGCCGCAAAACGGTGGCTAAACATAAGCTCGTTATAAATCTCCCCAAAAGGAATCCCAAAATCCATAAGTCTACCCGCAACTTCCAAAGTAGAACTCTTGGTAGACCTATACCTAAACCCGCCGGTATCAGACACGATTCCGGCATAAATAGCCGCAGCAATCCTCTCGTCGGGTTCTATCAGCTTCTCGATTATCCTAAATGTCATCTCCGCAGTAGAAGACGCCCCCGGGTCAATATAATTATGTTCTGCAAAGCCGCTGTTAGTCTCATGATGGTCCACACAAACAGTATGCTTCGCCCGCTGGAAAACCTGGCCAACATTGCCAAGCCTAGCAAAATCCGCCACATCCAGCGCAATAAAAACCTGTGCATCCAGCGCATCCAGCGCCCCGCCATAAAGCAACTCACGCCCAGGTATTACATTGTACTTAGCAGAAAAAGGCTCAAGTACAACTTGAACCTTTTTCCCTAGTTTATCAAGCGCCAGCGCCAGCCCAAAACAGCTGCCAATCGCATCGCCATCAGGCGACACATGCCCCGCCAGCACAAAATTATCATTATCATGAATTAGCCTAACAAGCTCATTCATAACCTACTCCCCCTACTAATCTCAAATTAAAACAACAATTATAACAACACTATAAAACGCCACAAAGCAATTTTAATTTGAATTAGTAGTATTCACTTCTTCAATCAGCTTTCTCATCCGCATGCCATGCTCGATAGAATCGTCGAAAACAAATTTAATTTCCGGCGTCTGGCGAAGGTCAATAATCTCGGCCACACGCTTACGCACAAACCCCGCCGCTTTCTCTAGCGCAACCATGGCATCCTTCTGTTGCGCCCCGTCACCAAGCACACTAACAAAAACCTTACAATGCTTCAAATCATTGGTAGTTTCAGCCCTTAACACACTAACAACACTACCCACCCGAGGGTCACTCATCTCCGACCTTATAACCCCAGCCGTAACTCTAGCAATCTCGTCGTTAATACGAATCATACGTGTTCTCATTGTTAATGCTCCTTCTCTTAGAAAAAACCGTCAGAGGTGTTGTCGGCGAAGCCTCTGACGGTTTTAATATTATCTCGGTATTTCTTCCATGATATACGCTTCCACTTTGTCGTTTTCTTTTATGTCGTTGAAGTTCTTAAATAGCATGCCGCAGTCGTAGCCAAAGGCTACTTCGCGCACATCGTCTTTGAAGCGTTTTAGGGTTTCTAGGGTACCATCATAGATTACGCGGCCGTCGCGAACTATGCGCACTTGGGAATTGCGGGTGATTTTGCCTTCGGTAACATGGCAGCCAGCAATTGTACCTATACCGCTGGCCTTGAAGATTTCACGGATTTCGGCATGGCCCTGAATTTTTTCTTCATATTCTGGGTCTAGCATACCTTTCATGGCTGCCTCAACATCGTCTATTGCAGCGTAGATTACGCTGTAGAAGCGTACATCTACGTCTTCGGTTTCGGCTACGGATTTTGCCACTGGTTCTGGGCGCACGTTAAAGCCTAGTATTATTGCGTTAGAGGCAGATGCCAACATAACATCAGATTCTGTTACTGCGCCCACGCCGGTGTGGATTATGCGCACGCGCACGTTTTCGTTGGTTAGCTTTTCTAAGCTGCCGCGCAGGGCCTCTACAGAGCCTTGTACGTCTGCCTTTACCACAATATTAAGGTCCTTTACTTGGCCAGCCTGGATTTGGCTAACAAATCGTCTAGGGAGACTTTGGTTTGTGATTTAATCATGTCTACCCTGCCCTTAGCCACCACAGTTTCAGAAAGCTGGCGTGCTTGCCTGTCGCTGGTTGCGGTGTAAAGGATATCGCCAGTCACAGGAACATCGTGCAGGCCAATTATTTCTACAGGGATGGACGGGCCTGCCTCTTTTACGCTTTGGCCGCGGCTGTTTGTCATTGCGCGGATTTTACCATGGCATGCCCCAGCTACAACTGGATCACCCACACGCAACGTACCTTCTTGCACAAGAACAGTAGCCACTGGGCCACGGCCCTTGTCAAGCTTGGCTTCAATTATGCTACCCCTTGCAGATTTGTTGGGGTTTGCGCGCAGTTCTTTCATTTCTGCCACTAGCAGAATCATTTCTAGAAGGGTTTCTATGCCGGTTTTTTGCCTGGCAGAAACTTTTGCTACTATAGTTTGACCGCCCCATTCTTCAGGCTGTAGGCCATGTTCAGTTAGCTGGGTCATTACCTTGTCTGGGTTTGCGTTGTCTTTGTCCATCATGGTGATGGCCACTATTATTTCTACCCCGGCGGCCTTGGCATGGTTTATGGCCTCAATTGTTTGAGGCATAACACCGTCGTCTGCGGCTACTACTAGGATAGCAATATCTGTAACCTGGGCGCCACGCATACGCATGGCTGTAAAGGCCTCGTGGCCCGGTGTATCTAGGAATGTGATGGGCGAATCCCCAAGCTTTACGCTATACGCGCCAATATGCTGGGTGATTCCGCCTGCTTCAGATTGCTGAACATTTGCATCGCGAATAACGTCAAGCAACGATGTTTTACCATGGTCAACATGCCCCATAACAACCACAACCGGCGGGCGGGCTGTTAAACTGCCCTCGTCGTCTGGCGTAGAGGAAAACGCCTCTTCAAACACGTCTACTTCCACATATTCTTCCACCAAAACATTAAATGATTCAGCAACATATGTGGCTGTTTCAAAATCTATGGCTTGGTTGGCCGTTACCATCAAGCCTTTTTTCATCAAAACTTTGATAATATCCGCATTGGAGCGCATTAGTTTTTCTGCCAAATCCCGTACAGTGATTTCTGGTGCTACGGTGATTAACGTTACATTTGGCTCTACCTTTTTTATCATTTGTTTCTTAGAGGCTGGCTTGCTACCGCGGCCTCTGCGATCTAATGCTTGGTGATTTTCTTTGCGCTTGGTGTCTTTTACATCCTTCTTGCCCATTAGTTGCTGGCGACCCCATTGTAGGCGCTTATCGTCCTTGGTTGGTTCGGTCTTTTTGGGCTCTGTGCTGCGGGCTGAGCTTGACGGGCCGCGGCCTGCACCGCCGCCTCCGAATCCGCCTCCTGGGCGGCCTTGGCCTCCGCCTTGTGGGCGGCCGCCACCAAAGCCTCCGCCTTGTCCTTGTGGGCGGCCTCCGAAGCCGCCTCCCTGGCCTTGCGGGCGGTTACCTTGATATCCGCCTTGCCCTTGTGGGCGGTTGCCTTGATAGCCACCCTGACCTTGCGGTCGGTTACCTTGATAACCACCTTGGCCTTGCGAGCGGTTGCCTTGATAGCCGCCCTGCCCTTGTGGGCGGTTGCCTTGGTAACCACCTTGGCCTTGCGGGCGATTGCCTTGATAGCCGCCTTCCCTTGGGGGGCGGGAATCGCTGCGTGGTGGGCGATCACCTGTGTGTTGGCGCTGGGGCAAGGGCTTGCCGCTTGCGTCTACTCTTGGACGTGGGGGTAACGGATTGCCACTTGCATCTACTCTTGGGCGTGGGGGCAGTGGGTTGCCGCTTGCATCTACTCTTGGGCGTGGCGGTAGCGGATTGCCGCTTGCATCTACCCTTGGGCGTGGCGGTAGCGGATTGCCGCTTGCGTCTACTCTTGGGCGTGGCGGTAGCGGATTACCGCTTGCATCTACCCTTGGGCGTGGCGGTAGCGGATTGCCGTCTGCATCTACGCGACGGGGACGTGGCGGTAGTGGGTTACCTTCTGCATCTACTCTTGGGCGCGGGGGTAATGGATTACCGTTTGCGTCTACACGGCGGGGGCGTGGCGGTAGTGGGTTACCTTCTGCGTCTACTCTTGGGCGCGGAGGTAATGGATTACCGTCTGCGTCTACCCGGCGGGGGCGTGGCGGTAGTGGATTACCGTCCGCGTCTACTCTTGGGCGCGGGGGTAATGGATTACCGTTTGCGTCTACACGGCGGGGGCGTGGCGGCAGTGGATTACCGTCTGCATCTACCCTTGGGCGTGGGGGTAGTGGATTGCCATTTGCATCTACCCTTGGGCGTGGCGGCAATGGGTTACCGTTTGCATCTACCCGGCGTGGGCGTGGTGGCATTTTTGCTGCGTCGGCTGGCTGTGGTTTTGGCTGGCTAGCCTCTGCCGGGGTGGTTTTTTTGCCTCCCAAGCTGCCTTTTATTTTTGCCACATCGCCCTCTTCTACAGAGCTCATATGATTTTTAACAGCAATGCCCATCTTCCCCATGTTTTCAATAACATCTTTCGCGCTAACATTCATTTCTTTAGCTAATTCGTGTACACGAATTTTTGGCATTAAGCCACCCGACCTTCCTAGTATACAGTTACCAATTGTTCATATATTTCCTGCGGAATGGCGCGCTTCAGTGAACGCTCCAGCCCTTTATTTTTGTTTGCTAATGCTATGCAGCTTTGGGTGCGGCAGATGTATGCACCGCGGCCGGGCAGCTTGCGTTTGCCCTCTTGATCTATTGCAATTTCGCCATCTTTGTTGGCGGCTATGCGTATTAACTGCGGCTCTTCTTTCATTTCCTTGCAGGCTACGCATTTTCGAAGGGTTGGCGTTCTCATTTTGTTGCTTCTTCTGCGGGGGCTTCTTCGTAGTATTCGTCGTCGTAGTATTCATCATCGTAATATTCGTCGTCGTAATATTCGTCATCGTATTCATCGTCGTATTCGTCGTCGTAATATTCGTCGTCGTATTCGTCATATTGGGCTGCGGCGTGAGTTTCTGCCTGGGTTTCTGCTGCTGGCTCTGTCGGGGTTTCGGCAGGCTCTTCTGCTGCATCTTCGTAGAATTCTTGGTATGCTGTTTCCATTTCTGTGGCCTTTTCTTCTGCCGCTTCCATTTCTACCAGCTCTGGGAACACTAGGAAATCTGTACCGGCGGCTTGGGATTCGCTTTTTATATCTATGCGCCAGCCAGTTAGCCTTGCGGCCAGCCTTGCGTTTTGGCCTTCCTTACCTATAGCCAGGGATAGCTGGCTGTCTGGCACTACTACCCTTGCGGCCATTTCTAGTGGGTTTACTGCCACTTCGGCCACTTTGCTTGGGCTTAGGGCGCTGGCAATATATTTGATAGGGTCTGCGTTCCAGTTAATTACATCTATTTTTTCGCCGCGCAACTCGCGGCTTATTGTATTGATTCTATGGCCGTTTTGGCCCACACATGCGCCTATTGGGTCAACATTTGGGTGGTTGGTGGTTACGGATACTTTGCTGCGGTTACCGGCCTCACGGGATACGGATTTGATTTCTACCGTGCCGTCTGAAATTTCTGGGATTTCTTGCTCTAGCATGGCTTTTAGCAGCTCTGGGTGGGCACGGGATACGTTTATTAGTGGCCCTTTGTTGCCCTGCTTTACTTCGTGAATGTACACCCGCATGCGATCGTTGGTTTGGTAAGATTCCCTGGGGATTTGTTCTGCTGGTAGTATCATGGCATCTGTGCGGCCTAGGTTTACTATAACATTGCGGCGGTCGCGCCTTTGCACTACTGCGGTTACTACCTTGCCTTGCTTGCTTGTAAACTCGTTGAAAATAAGCTCACGCTCTGCTTCGCGGAATTTTTGCACCACCACTTGTTTTGCAGTTTGTGCGGAAATACGCCCAAAGTTACCGGGTTTGATTTCCATTTCCACTGTATCGCCCAGCTCTAGGGTTTTGTTGATTTTTTTTGCGTCTTTTAGGGTGATTTCTGCCATATCGTCTGTTACTTCTTCTACGATATTTTTGGTGGCTAGTACGGTGTACGCGCCGGTTTCGCGGTTGATGGTTACCTGCACATTGGCAGATTGGCCATAATGCTTTTTGCAGGCCGAAACCAGGGCGGATTCTATCGCTTCTATAATTACCTCTTGGTCGATACCTTTTTCTTGCGACACTTGCGTTAATGCTTCAATAAGTTCTCTGCCGCTGTCCATACCGTACCCCTTTCTAAAATACGACTAACCGGCAAGCCGATACTTGGCTTAGCTCGAATGTCCAATTTGTGCCGTCTTCATCTTTAAGTTTTATTTTGTCGCCATCGTAGGCTTTTAAAATGCCAGTAAACTTTTTGCGGCCGGTGGATGTTACCGTTTCGCTTGTGCCGCTGGGCGGGCTGTAAGGCGCAAAAAGCCTAACCGCCACCTTATGCCCCACATATCTTGTAAAATGCTGGGGCTTGTGTAAGCTTCTTTCCACCCCGGGGGAACCAACTTGCAGGCGATACGCCCCAGCAATGGGGTCTGCCTCGTCTAGCACTACTTCTGCTGCACGGCTTACGGCCTCGCAATCGTTTAAATCCACCCCTTCGGGCTTGTCGATATATAGGCGAAGTATCCTATCGCCGCCTTCTTTTACGAACTCTAAATCGTAAAGCTCGCAGCCATTAGCTTCCACCACTGGCGCGAGAAGGGTTTCCAGGCTTTGTTTTCCCGGTGTTTTATCCATTTCGCAGTCCTTTCACAGGCAGAACAAAGCGGCCTGCCGCCTTTGTTTCCTGGCATAATTTAAGAGTGGGCAAGCACCCACTCTTCTGGACGAAAACTATAATTGCTAAGAATATACCATAAATAACTAGCTTGTGCAATAGTTTTTGTCACGATAGTTATAAAAAAACAGGGAACTTAGACTGCAAATTACAAGAAGGGTCTTTCAAGGCGGGGTTTGGTTAAAACCCAAGACAGAATCACTATTTTTGCAAATGTACATACTATGTAATAAATAAGTGCTATATAGTCCGGAGGTCATAACATGTTTAGAAGAAAACGGCTGCTGGGAATGATTTTCTTTTTTATAGGCATTGGCATGATAGTACAATTTATGATGCCTGGCTGGGGCTTCTTATTCGCCACCGGGCTGATAATAATGGGGTTTTGGCATGTATTTGCGCGGTGAATGTTATAGTAGACTTCTTCCGAAATTCCCGCAGGGGATTTTGGAAAAGTTACATTTTCAATCTTTTGCTTCTTGGGAATGGATGTGATTTTTCAGTTGGTCGGAATTTCCGACCAACTGAAAATTTTACCGCTGGGGCTTCGCTGGCAAGCGCGATTTGACTACGGCTTTAATGCAGATATCTGATTGCAAATAAATAGGTATTATTGTAATGAAGGGACATCTTTTATAGATGTCTTTTTTTACATACATTTACCCTGCCCACTATTCTAAAACCCCATCCCTCATCGTATAAATATAAAAAACCAAAAACGGAGGATTCCCATGAAAAAACTATTACCAGCCCTGCTAACCCTAGCTCTGCTCGCCCTGGCTGCCTGCGCCGGCGACGGCCTGCGCGGCCCATCCAGCGCCGAAGAAATAAGCGCCTTCGAGCAAATACAACTAAAACTGATGGAAATGCAAAACTTCCGGGCAATAGCCACGGTAGAATACCGCTCTAACAAAGGCTCTAATACATATGAAATAACACAGCATGCCCGCGCCAGCGGCGAGTACCGGGTAGAAGTTACCGGGCCAGACCATGTGGCTGGCAGCGTCACAGCCTTCGATGGGCAGCAGATTATCCAGTTTAATAGCCGTGTAAGTGGCCGCGTTCATGTAATGACTCAAGAAGCCCCAGAGCGCAGCGAAATCTTCCTCACCAGCTTTGTGCACAATTATTTGCAAAGCAGCGAAGTTTCTGTTACTGTATCTGATATGGATGAAGGGGTACGCACCGTGTTAGAGGCGGTAGTGCCTGGCAACCACCCATATTTGGCCACCCAGCGCCTGTGGGTAGACAATGAGACCCTTCTGCCTGTAAAATTGGTGATACTAGACCCAGACGGTGCAGAAAGAGTTATTGTCACATACCATGTTTTCGAGTATAATGTAGATATTGAGGATGAAATGTTTACGCTTTAACTTTACATAAGCTAGGAGAATTGCGTGAAATACCAAAGAACTTGGGCAGAGATTAACCTCGCCCATCTGTCGCACAATCTGGCGGCTATTAAGAAATTATCCAACCAGGCCAATATCATGGGCATTGTCAAAGCCGATGCATATGGCCATGGTGCTGTACCTGTAGCGCGCACCATTTTGGAGTGCGGGGCGGTTAAATCCCTGGGCGTTGCCATATGCGAAGAAGGCATACAACTGCGGGAGGCAGGCATTACCTCACCCATTTTGATTATGGGGCATACCCCCCAGCCCCTTATCGGCGAGGCTATAAAATTAAACCTTACACAGACTATATTCTCTAAGGATTGTGCAAGCGTTCTTGTGGCAGAAGCCGCCCGGGCTGGCAAGCGGGCGGTAATACATATTAAAATTGACACCGGCATGAGCCGCCTGGGCTTTTTGCCAAACCACGGCAGCATAGTAGATATCTGTGAGATAGCCAACAACCCAAACATAGCCCTAGAGGGCATCTACACCCATTGTGCCACCAGCGATTCTTTGCAAAATGAATTTGTGCTACAACAGCAAGCCCGCTTCAAATGGATGCTGGCAGAACTTGCCGCAAGGGGCATACATATCCCTGTAAAACATATGGCCAACTCTGGCGCAATCGTACAAAAAGCCCTGGGGTTAGAAGGCCTTAACATGGACATAATCCGCCCGGGCATACTCATGTATGGTTATCCCCCTTCTGCAGAAATGGGCGAAGCATGCGCCCATATGGGGCTAATACCCGCCATGCGCCTGGTAACTCGCATAAACATGATAAAGCACCTACCAGAAGGCGTGGGCATAAGCTACGGCCATATTTACAAAACCAAACGCCCAAGCAAAATAGCAGTGCTGCCCATAGGCTACGCAGACGGCTACCCACGCAGGCTTTCCCAAGGCGGGCGTGTGCTGGTTAAGGGCCATTTTGCCCCTATAGCCGGGGCAATATGCATGGACCAATGCATGATAGATGTAACAGATATACCAAATGTGCAAGCCGGAGACCGGGTATATATGATGGGCAAACCAGGCATATGCGCAGACAATCTGGCAGAACATTTAGGCACTATAAGTTACGAAATCCTATGCGGTATAGGCAAAAGAGTGCCGCGAGTTTATGTATAAACTTTCCAACAATTGACGATAATCCAACCACAACAGCATGAATAAGAGGTGAACACACAGTGCAAGTAAGACGAGGCGACATATTTTATGCAGACTTAAGCCCGGTAATAGGCAGCGAACAAGGCGGCGTACGCCCTGTTTTAATCATCCAAAACGACGTAGGCAACCGCTACAGCCCCACCGTAATATGCGCGGCCATAACATCCCAAATAAACAAGGCAAAACTACCCACCCATGTAGAAATAGACTCCATAACATCCACTCTAGTAAAGGATTCTGTAATCCTACTAGAACAAATTCGCACCATAGACAAAAAGCGCCTAAGGGAGAAAATCTGCTGGCTAGACGAAAAAATGATGCAACGGATAAACCAAGCAGCCGCGATTAGTTTGGGGTTAAATACTTAATTTGAAGTTATAGCAATTCCACTTAAAACTCTACAAAATTTTTCGAAAAAAAATGCAAAATAAATTTTGATATTTTATTTTTTGCAAAAGCGGCTTATTTAGCAGGTTTCATGAAAACGAGACGGCAAAACATGCTCTTTTTGGCAAAAAAATGGTACCATACGGTACCATAACCCAAGAAAAATGGTACCGTATGGTACCATTTTTTATCGGTTACTATCGTAAATGAGAAACGGTCTCGCCCAGGCGAGACCGTTTTCGAATTATTTCACTATACCTAACATCTCGAAACGAAACCCACAGTCTTACTTTATCAACCCTTTCAGCGCACCAAATGGGTTGTTTGCAGGTTCGGTTTTTTTAGTCATGTTATCCAGGTAGGTTTGGACTTCGCGCTTAGACATTGTTTCGCTTTTACGCTTGGCAAAGGCTTCGTATTTTTCTTTGTGGCCGCAGATACATACTACTTGGCGGGCTTCGCCTTCGCCGGTTATTTTCAGCCATTTGTGGCAGGTTGGGCATTTGCTGCGGATGTTCATGGATAGGTTCACGCGAGAGTTACACTCCCGGTCTTGGCAGACCAACATTTCACCTTTTTTGCCGGCTACTTGCAGCATAAACAGGCCACATTCTGGGCATTTTGTGGTGCTTAGGTTGTCGTGACGGTAGGTTTGGGTGCTGTTTTTTATTTCGGTTATTATTTGGGTGGTGTATTTGCGGATATCCTGTAGAAAGTCGTTTTTGTTTAACTTGTTAGCGGCTATGCTGGATAGTTTTTGTTCCCAGTTGCCTGTAAGTTCTGGGGATTTTAGCTCTTTGGGCACAAGGGTAAGAAGCTGGCGGCCCTTGGATGTGGTGAAAAGGTCTTTACCCTTTTTTTCTATCAAAAAGCTGCCGAAAAGTTTTTCTATGGTATCTGCCCGGGTGGCCACGGTGCCCAGGCCGCCGGTTTTTTCTAGGGTGTCTGCTAGGTTGCGGTCTTGGGTTTCCATGTATTTTGCGGGGTTTTCCATGGCGGATAGTAAGGTGGCTTCGTTGAAGGGTGACGGCGGGGTAGTGCGGCCTTCGGTTGACTTTATGGCTTTAATTGGCAGTTTTTCGCCGCGCTTTATGGCTGGTAGAGTTTGGGTTTCTTCGTCGTCATCTTCGTCTTTAAACACCGCATTAAAGCCTTGTGAAATCACTGCACGGCCGTTTGCGTTAAATGACGCATCGCCTATTTTTACCCGCACAGATAGCTGCTCGTATTCAAATGGCGGGTAGAAGACGGAGATAAAACGCGTGACCACAAGGTCGTATATTTTACGCTCCCTGTCGCTTAAAGAGCGTATATCTGCGGGCTGTTCTGTGGGGATGATGGCGTGATGGTCGGTTACTTTTGCATCATCTACGATGTTGGTGTTGGTGCGAATGGGCGCACGCAAGATAGGGGCCGCCAGGCGGCCGTAAGGCGGCTGAGAACAAGCCCTCAAGCGTTCTGCCAGGGTTGGCACAATATCCTTAGATATATAGCGGGAATCTGTGCGAGGGTAGGTTAAAGCCTTATGCTCTTCGTACAGCTTTTGCATTATGGATAACGTCTCCTTTGGCGAGTAGCCAAAGCGTTTATGGGCATCCCGCTGCAGCTCGGTTAGGTCGTACAGTTTTGGCGGGTATTTTTTCTTGATTGTTTTTGTCACTTCGGCCACGGTGGCTTCTTTGGCGGTTTTTAACTTGGCTAAAATACCGTCTATTTTGGCCTTATCAAAACAGCGGGAATTACCGCCTTCGCTCCATGTAAGGCGGAACGAGCCTGCATCTGCCATAAGCCCGTAATAGGGCTGTGGCATAAATTTGCGGATTTCTTCTTCCCGTTTGGCTATAATGGCCAAAGTGGGCGTTTGCACCCTACCGCATGAAAGCTGGCTGTTAAACCTGGTGGTGAGGCAGCGGGTGGCGTTAATGCCAACCAGCCAATCTGCCTCGGCACGAGCCTTTGCAGAATCGCAAAGCCCCACATACAGCTTGCCGTCCTTCAGGTTCTGGAAGCCTTCCTTTATGGCCTTATCTGTAACGGATGAAATCCACAGCCGCTTAATGGGCTTGCGGCAGCCAGCCATTTCAATAATCCAGCGGGCCACCAGCTCCCCTTCCCTGCCTGCGTCTGTGGCTATTATCACATTGGCCACATCTTTGCGGTGCAGCAAGTCCTTCACAGTTTTATACTGCTTAGAAGTTTGCGGAATCACCGTAAGCTGTAAGTTTTTTGGCATAATGGGCAGATGGTTAATATCCCAGCTTTTGTAGGCCTTGTCGTATTTTTCTGGTTCGGCCAAGGTTACAAGATGCCCCAGCGCCCATGTGACAATATACTGCGAACCCTCTATATAGCCGCCACCTGCGCTTCTGCAACCCAGCACCCGTGCGATATCTTTGCCAACTGATGGTTTTTCTGCCAGCACTAATGTTTTCATGTAAATTTCCTTCCTATGACGTTTTCTAAGATTATACAAGATTGACACGGCTTTGGCACGGGAATTATTTAACTATAACAGCTTACTCCCGTTTTAATACATTTCACTCCACAATACATACAACTAAGGCTCACCCCTATTGAACTCACAAAGCTAGCTGATATACTTACTAGAGTTCTTCTGAAATTGCAAAAAACGCAATTTCAGAAGAAGCAAAAGATTGAAAATGTAACTTTTCCGAAACCCCCTACGGGAATTTCGGAAAAAGTCTACTGCAAACTATAAAATATGGGGGTTAATAAAATGTTAAAACTTAATGCTTATCAGCTAAAATGGATTGCCATAGTGGGCATGTTTTTGCAGCATATGCTTATTGCATGGTCTGGCATTATTCCGGCGGTGCTTCGGTTTCCGCTGTATGCCGTGGGTGGGGTTACCTTTCCTATCATGGCGTTTTTTGTGGTGGAGGGGTACCGGCATACATCTGATTTAGAACGGTATATTCTACGGCTTTTTGTGGTTGGATTAATTGCTGCGCCGTTTCATATTATGGTGCTTGGGCTGGCCATGGGCGGCGGCAACCCCCTTGTGTACCCTTGGCTAAATATCATGTTTGGTATAATTCTTAGCCTATTTGTACTGCTTATGTACGACAAGATTAAGTATCGTGCGGTGTTTTGGCTGATTTATGTAATTATAATCCTGCCGGTATCGTTTTTGTTCTTTGAATGGTATTTTATTGGTGTGACTATGGTGCTTCTTTTCCATATTATCCGCAACGAAAAGGCGCGGCGCATTGTACCGCCTGTGTTTACCGGCGCGGCCTGGCTTCTTCTTATGCTTATGTTTAACGTAGATGCCAGCATGGATATTTTTATGGCTTATGCCGATTTCCCGGCGCTTATGGCTGCTTTTGCCGTGGTTTGTAGCCTTGTTTCGTTGTTGCTGCTGGGCTACAGCGGCCAGCGCGGCAGGAAGGCTAAGTGGCTGTTCTATATTTTTTACCCTGGGCATTTTGTGCTACTGGCCTTGGTTGGCCTGGCGCTTGGGTTTATTGATTTAAGTTTGCTTGGGTTTTAATATAACTGCGCCGGATTTTTTTGGAAAAAGTGATTGACATATGAATAAATCTTTGATAATATCAGATATGTAACTTGTTCTGGCATTTGCCAGGGCGAATATTTTTTAGTTCCCAGCAGTGCTGGGTAGGAGGATTTGCTTCATGAAAACTGGTATCGTAAAGTGGTTCAACGCCGAAAAAGGGTATGGATTTATTTCCATCGAAGGAGAAGATGACGTTTTTGTGCACTTCTCAGCAATCCAATCTGAAGGCTTCAAGACTCTTGAAGAAGGTCAGGAAGTAAGATTTGACGTTGTTGACGGCGAAAAAGGCCCACAAGCAGCAAACGTAGAACGCGCATAGTTTTTGGTTTGGACTAAGCACCTGTCATCCATACCAATTTATATAGTGTTGACAGTTCCGCAAAGCAATCATCACCAAGAACGAACTACAAGCCTCTTTCGGTTTTCGAGAGAGGCTTTTCATTTGAGCAAAATCGTCGCAGGATTCGCCTCTGACACCTCCACAAATTTTTTTGGAAAAGTTCGATAAACTTCTTTCGAAATCACACTTTTCAATTTCGAAAAAGTCATATTTTCAATCTTTTGCTCCTTCAGAAATCACGTTTTTTATGATTTCTGAAGAACTCTAATAAAAAACTTTAGAATGGAAACTTGTTATGTTTATTGTGTTTGAAGGGATTGACGGCAGCGGGAAATCTACGCAAATACAGCTGCTACGGGATAAGTTGGTGGAAGCGGGGCGGGAATGTTTGCTTACTGCCGAACCCAGCTGCAACCCACTTGGGGTGATGGCGCGTGATTTTACTAAGGGGAAGTATGGCAACATGGCTGCCGAGACTATTGCATTGCTTTTTGCGGCAGATAGATGGCAGCATTATACCAGCGAGATTGCGCCAATGCTTGAGGGTGGAGGCGTTGTACTTTGCGATAGATATTACTACTCTAATATGGCTTACCAGGGGACGGATGTTGCGGCTTTGGCGCGCCTTGCAGATTATAACCAGGCGGCAATGGCTGCCAGGCGGCCGGATTTTGTTTTCTTTTTGGACGTGCAGCCCAAGGAATGCCTGCGCCGGATAAATTCTGCGCGGGACGAAATTAGTATTTTCGAGACGCTGCCTAAGCTTACCGTACTTAGGGAGAGATTTTTGACTACTTTCCAGCATCTGGGGGATGCTGAGAATATTTTTGTTATAGATGCTAACGGGCGTGGGGTTAATGAAATTGGTGACGAGATTTATGGGATTATAGCCAGCAAAACCAAAAACCACCCGCTATAGCACTGAAGTTTCGCTACAATTTAACAACGCTACAGCAGACGATAAAAAACGGGAGGTATATGCATGGATGCTACAATGAAAAAAATAATCGCCCTGGTTGTAATCGCTGCAATAATTGCCGCCATTGTGACCCTATTATTCCATCGCAACAGCCTAGAACGCCGTATAATTGGCCAGTGGGCTCTGGTTGGCTTCCGCATGGATGGCGAATTTATAGAATGGGAACCTTTCGACAATGTGAACTATTCCATGGTAGAAATTTCGGAAAACGGCATGGTGGTAATGGCCGCAGGCCTGTTCACCCAAATTGGCTACTGGGATGTAACTGGCGGATACTGGCGCTTTAGAACCTGGCAAATGCCAGACCAAGATTGGGATAACTTACTAGCCAGCCACGGCGACAGCTTCACCCAGGTAAGAATACGCGGCGGCAGGCTGTACATTGGCAACGACTATGCCTACAGCGTATACCGCCGGGTAAAATCCCGCCGGGAGCTTGACAGGCTAAGCAGCTTGCACGGCGAATGGGAGCTGGTAAGCGAGCAGCTGTTCGGCCAATGGCGCAACATTTCCCCAGCGCAAACGATAGAGTTCCTGCCAGATGGCTCTAGCGTGGGGCCAACCCACAGCCACGCGCCACACACATGGCCAACCCCATTCGACTACAGGCTAACTGGCTCGTACTTGCTGATTATCTTCCATAACGATGGCTGGCAGTCTTCGTATGCTTATTATCGACGGGTGGCAGGTTAAAAGCACCATAGGTTTTGTTACATATCATCCCCTTGACAAGAACACCGTGTCGCGGTTTATTATCCTATGGAAAGGAGGCAAAACACAATGAGTCAACCACAAACCGTAAGTGCGGTATCAAAAAATCTTGGCATATCCAGCCGAATGCTGCGCTACTACGAACAGGTGGGTTTAATAGAAAGCCAGCGGGCAGATGATTATGCCTACAGGGTTTACAACGAAAGTGCGGTGCGCCGGCTGCGGCAGATAATTATATTGCGAAAGCTTCGTGTGCCTGTGAAGCAAATCCGGGAGATTTTTGACAATAATGACGCTGCCAATGTGGTGGAGGTATTTGAGCGCAACATCAGCGAGCTAGACGAGCAGATTACAGCGCTTTCTACGGTAAAATCTATCCTAGCGCGGCTGGTGCAAGAGCTGCAAGAGAAGGCCAACATGCGCCTGCAGCTGGATTTACTGGGCGATAGCTCTGTGTTTGCCGTTGTAGATAGCATATCATTCCCAAAGAATACGGTGAACGATGATATGCCAATGGAGGATATCAACAGGGCGTTTAAGCAGCTAAACAGGCTTACAGACAGAGATGTACGCATCGTGTACTTACCGCCAGCCAGTGTAGCCGCGTACCAATGCACCGGCCCAGCCCCAGAGGAAAATGCAGGGCAAGTTATGGGGCGTTTTGTTCAGGAAAGCGGCCTGGCCAAAATAAAACCGGATTTACGGCATTACGGTTTTAACTGCCCCGCAACAAGCGACGGCCAGCATGGCTACGAAGTGTGGGTGACAACCCCCGACGGCTTTAGCCTGCCGCCACCCCTGGTGGCAAAGCAGTTTGAGGGTGGCCTGTATGCCGCCCATATGATTCCCGCAGGAAGCTACGACGAATGGAATCTACTTTTTGAATGGCTAAAAACCAGCGAAACCTACGAAATCCGCCAAACCAGCCAAAACTCCGAGAACATGAACGGCCTACTGGAAGAAACCCTAAACTACATCAACCTACCCAACAACCCCACAACCAGCCCAAACACACAGCTAGACCTGCTTATACCAATCCAAGAAAAAAACAATGGAGGAATAAAAATGAACAAATACGGTAACGCAATAAAACTACTGCAAGAACGCTGCGGCAACGCCGACAAAGACAATGTGATAGGCCTAGCCACAATAGCCCTAACCCCAGACGAAAACGGCAACCCATACCCTTCCAATCGCATGGTTAGCGCGTACTACGAAGACGGCGTATTCTATATCTCTACTGCGGCAAACAAAAACAAAACCGCAGAAATTGAAAAAAACAACCATGTAGCAATCTGCGGCCTAGACTGGTTTGTAGCCACCGGCAAAGCGGAGAACCTAGGCTGGGTAAAAGCCCCACACAACGCCGAAATACGCGCCAAAATGAAAAAAGTTTTCGTATGGTTCGACGACCACGGCAACGAAGACGACCCAGGCTCGATTGTAATAAAAATCACCATAGAAAAAGGAACAATAATAGACAACGAGCAAAAATACGGCCAATGGCGATATGATGTAGACTTTGTGAATAAGGTCGCGAAGTAAAGTCATCACGTGAAGCTTGGGTGTAAAAGAATGGGATGGCCATGTTTTTGGCCATCCCATTTTTTTACCTATTGGCTACGATGAAGCAAAGCTTAAAGGTTATAGTGAAATAAATGAGAAACGGTCTCACCCGAGCGGCACCTGGAACGCCGAGATAAGGCGCTCCAGGCGTTTTTGCCGCGACAGGCGAGACCGATTTCGAATTATTTCACTAGACTTCTTCCCAAATTACGTTTTTTAATTTCGGAAAAGTTACATTTTCAATCTTTTGCTTCTTTTGAAATTGCGTTTTTTGCAATTTCAGAAGAACTCTACTATAAAAATTTTTACCACTCTATTTTTCAAAAAAAAATGGTGGGCGTGACTGGCCGGTTGCTACGCAACCTGCTCGCCCAAGCATCTCGTGGCAAAGCCCTCGGATTTATCATTCCCCAAGCCACATGCTAACATTCGTATGGATGCCACGTGCTGCTTCCTCTGGGGTTATCATGCCGCGTATCATGTTTATGATTGCGGGTTCAAATAATTCGAAGGGGATTATGGGCAGGGGTGAAATTGGCATACTGGCGAGGCTTTCCATTTGGGTGATTGCGGCGTTTATTGTTTCGGTTGCGGTGTTGCTGTCTGCGTTGTAGATGCCGGTAAGGGGTATGCCGCCCCATATCATTCTTGAGCTAGAACTGAAGTTGTCGTCATCGTCCATGTAGAAGAATAGTTCTTCCCAGCTGGTTTGGGCTACTTGGTTTATTGCGCCTGTAAGGTGCTGGTGGGTGTGTTCGCGGATTATGGGTAGGTCGAAGGTGTGAGGCCCCATGCTTGGGCGGCCCCACCATAGGGATGTGATTGGCACGGCGGCGTAGGTGGTGGTAGCACATAAGCTGGCGGGGATTAGGTACTGTGTGACAAAATCCCAGGCGAGGGCTTCGTTTGGCCCGGCGATGATGCTAATTAGGTTTGATGGATAGGTTGTGCCCATGTTGGTTATAAGACGGCCGCGCTCGTCTACCAGGGGGATGTAGTGGTTGAAGTTTACTGTAAGGAGGTTGCCTTCGATATTTGGCTCGTATAGCGGGATAACGGCAGCCACTGGTGCAGCAAATTCATTTAGCACAGAAAACGCGTACATAAATGATTTAAACCCATGGGCAGTGGGGTTAACAACATACCTTGCGCCGGTGGTTACAAGTGGGTCCCATTGGCCGTTTCTTGTAGAGTTGTACCTTACATTTGCGTCGGCAGATATAGCGGCTATTATTTCATCGCCAATTTCAATATTTTCGTCTACTAGGCCGTTCAAAGTTTGCAACAAAGTTAAAAATTCTTGGCTATCTAAATGTGACACACCCGCATTAAAGTCAACAAAACTGGACATTGCGTTAAGAACAACAAAGCCCGGTATAGTCATGTTGCGGCAGTTGGCCAAACTCATAAAAGAAAAATCACCAGCCCAGGCTTCGTCACTGCGGGCGGCCAGGAACATATCAAACATTTCGCTTACGGTGATACTGGTCATGTTTTCAAATTGATGCACCAAAAAGCCTGGCAGCATGCTGTTTACGCTTACAAACTGAAAGCCAAAGTTTAGCGGAAAAAAATACAGCCCGCCGTCTATGGTAAGGGCATGCAGCGGCTGCATGTAAAAATCGCTGCGGTCGAAGTTGCGGCAATCGTCCATTAGCTCGAAGATATCGGCCAGATGCCCGCTACGGGCAAAATGGCGCATGGGCATGCGCGGGTCTGCAAAGAAGATATCGAAAGCATCTGCCGTGCCCAGCAGGCGCGCAAGGTTGGCCGTCCAGTAATCTGTCTGGGTTTCTGGGTTGAAGGATGTTAGCTGGATATCAATATTACCCAGGCGGGCGGCTTCACGAATAACCGCAGAAAAATGCGCCGGGGCTAGTATGCGTAGGGTTTCTGTTGGGGCGCGGAAAATTTCCGGGAGCGGCGTTGGGGTTGGGGTGTAGGTGTCTTGGCCGGGGCGCTCAACCGGGGTGCGGCGGGCGGTTTCGGGCGGGGTTATTTCGCGGCCGCCCCCGCAGGCAGAGACTGCGAGTAGCAGCAGGATGATTATTGGAGCTAGTAGTTTTTTTGACATAAATACCTCCCTATTTTATCTAACCTAGTGCGATAAGGACATTTTCTAACACTTGTCGCTCTATGTCAATGGACCTGTTCTAAAACCTTGCAAATACTCGCAACTGAAGTAAAATAGAAAACATGAATAATGAAAAAAAAATAGAAATATTGACGGAAGAAAAATACCAAGTATTGTTTGGAGTACGAAAACTAACATTCGATTCAATGCTCGCTATGCTGGAAACTGCATACGGAGAAATGCGTAAGAAAGACGAGCGTAAGCGCAAACTAAGCGTACTTGATATGTTAATGATCATGCTAGGCTATTACCATGACTACAGAACAATGGAGAATCTAGCTTTTGATCATGGCGTTCACAAACAAAGAATCAGCGAGGCTGTTATTCCGCATTTTTTAAATGCAAGAATAACCGTTAAAACCTTCTTGAAATGTCGTGACGTTATTCCCCATTATCTCGTTTATTATGCCGCTCCAGCATCTTGATCCAGGTTTTTTCAAGCTGTTGTTTGAAAAATATAAACAACGGCTCGATATCCTCTTCCTCGCTGTATTGTTCCAATGCGTCATAGTATTCCTGACGGTCTTCGTCGTAAACTACAAGTGGTGGATGATCATGAACCATAAGAAAGTAGTTCATCATGGTTCGGCCCACTCTGCCGTTCCCGTCTGCAAATGGGTGGATATACTCAAAGCATATATGGAAATATGTTGCCGCCTTTAGAATTTGTGCAGGATCATCTAGTTTTTGTACCGTCGAAATCTCCTCAATCAGGCTAGTTAAATCCGCTTCAACTTCCTCCGGTAGCGAGCCTACTTCGTTACGCCCTACAACAAAGTCGTTTTTCTTAAACTCACCAGGGCGCTCACCAAGCTCAAAAAATCGACGGTCATCGTATGTTCCCATTGTGGTGATTTCATGGGCTTCTTTAATTAAGCCTAGTGTCATAGGTTCTTTGGCAATAATTTTTGGCAGTAGAAAAGAGTAGCATTTCCGCTGGTTGCTTAATTCTGTCAAAGTATCTGGGCTACCCTTGAATGTTTTTACCACTTCGCCCTCAAAGACTTCACGTGTTGCATGATATGTCACTTCCGGGTTTTCAATCTTTGCGCTGTTATAAGCAAATTGAACACGGAAGCTGTTAAGGCGCAAGTCTAGCTCTGTAAGTGTGCTTATGTTATAACCAGCCCACATTTGTAATATTTTTTCGTAGTTGTTCATGAGACCACCTTTTCAATGAAGATATATCCCGCATATTATAACACAGTATCTTAGCGAGGTGGAAAAAGGAAAGCGTAATCCCATTAGGTTACGCTTTTGGCATGGCATTGCACGACATTTTGGCCCGTGCGAGGTTGTCGTGTGCGTCTATGTTATAGGTATTGTTGTTAAGTAGACGTTTATTTAGACAAACGCTCAAGCTACACCGTCAAATTCACTTGGGTAATATACAGAATCCAAACTAACTTTAATGTGAGTCTCATATATTCTAGCAACGGAAACTAAAACCTCTGTACCTTCTTGCAAATAACAGTCAAACAGCCTAACGATTGGTTTCTCTTCTATACCATTTATAGAAAGAAAACATCCATTTTTATTTTGCCCAACAACCTTGCACCTAATTGAATCATTACGACTGATATTTTTCATGCGATAATCCTCCTTGTTCTATGTTAAGAAGATTATCGCACGGCAGGCTATAGACCTTGTCAAAACTGTTTCACATACAAGAAAAGCTTATCTTCTCCCTACCACAACCGCATATAAAGCCGGTACAAAACTAATGCCGCATCACCACGAGTCATAGGCTCTCTTGGTAGGAAGCGTCCATCTGCCCGGCGTGTAACTAGGTTTTCCCTGGTGGCAAGAGCTATATCGCTTAAACTCCAATCGGCAAAATCGCTTCGGTCTGTGAAGATTTGTAAAACTGCCTCCTGGTTGACTGGAGGACGATATCCCATTTGGTTACGAAGAACCCTAGCAGACAACATCATGCCGAGTTTTGCATTGTCTTACAGCCCTGCGAACAAATATAAGCATGGGGATATTTATTCCCATGCTATATTCAAGTGACAACCATGTTGTATTCAATGCTGATGGAAAATATCAATATAACAAACGATTGTTGTGCCAGCACCCTCTGTGCTTTCTAAAATCACATTTCCGTTATGATGTTCCGCAATATGCTTAACAATCGAAAGCCCCAACCCTGTGCCGCCTGTTTTTTTAGAGCGGGAAGCATCAGCACGGTAAAAACGCTCGAACACACGGTTTTGATGTTGGCTTGCAATTCCAATGCCTGTATCGGTAACGGAAATT
>WQVK01000032.1 GCA_009784025.1 Defluviitaleaceae bacterium | reverse complement strand
TGCTTGCTGCCGCATGTCGATTACCGCTTCCAGCCATTGTATTATGTTATTCATTGCTACACCCCGTTTTTTGGGCTTATTTTACCATATCGGGGTGGTTTATGTGTTCATGCGTTTGTCGTGACCGCAAGGCTTTGCCCATACAACCCCGCTTCTTTTTTAAAAAAAGGAGTGGGGTTGTATGTTGGGATTAATATAAACGCAAGAAGCCCCAAATGGCTGTTGTTTGGGGCTTCTTTAATGCCGGACACCAACCTTAACACGAATATAATGCTTATCTATAGAGATATACCTATCCCCCACCAAATATTGTATTTATCTATTATAGAGAAATACTGTTCGTTTTCGTCCCACGGAACGCCAATCGGTCCGTTTGGGTTTTCATTTTTAATTGCTTCTTTACTTAGAACTTTATACGCTTGCAAAACGGCTTCTTTTGTTCCCAAGCTGCAATTAAATTGCATTACCGGATGCCCGACAACATTCGAGGTATAGCATTCATTCTCACATACTGCCAGAATCTCCGTATCTCCCACCATTATCGACGCGTGATGATACCCGTCCTCGGGCGTTCCGTCTGCAAAATATTCATAAAATCCCAATGAAGCATTAAAAGCCTCCCTATAGAACTCTACCGCCTCGATCGAACCTCTCACATATATTTGTGCGCCTACTTTCATGATGTTCCTCCTTCGAAAATATGAATTATCAACGATAAATCATAGCATTTTCATTGTATCAAAATCAACGTAAAACCGGGGTTGTAAAGTGAAACAACTGAGAAACGGTCTCGCCAGAGCGGCACCTGAAACGCCGAGATAAGGCGTTTTAGGCGTTTTTGCCGCGACAGGCGAGACCGATTTCGAATTATTTCACTTCATTGTCTGGATTTGTGGTGTGGGAAAGGCCAGATCGCTTTGGATTAGATTTTCAGGAAAGAAAATCATCAAATTTCCCTTTAAACGTTGCAACAAAAACATCAATCTCTGCCGCTTTCATATGCCCATCTACATATTCCTCCCCTGCCAATGTGGGGAAATATTTATTCAAATCCGACAACTTATGGCTGGCCACGGTTTTTGCCCTTTCCCCTAAGCTTACAAATATTTCAATTGCTTTGGTGCAGTCGCTTTTTTTGCCCAGGTTTTTTAGGGCAAAAGCCCGCTGCAGCTGGCAATTCATTTTGCCAAAAAGCCCCAAATTTCCGCCGCCGCTATCGAATAGGGATAGAATTTTGTCATGCAAATCAAATTGGGCAATGGCTTCTGCGTATTTTCCTTGGTTAGACAGCGCATTGCAATGCAAAAAATGTGACATGCTCATGGCAAGATAACATTCCCATAGGGCTTTCTCCACATGTTTTTGCAATGCGCTGTAGTCGGATGCCTCAAATAAGATTGTAGCCCTGGCTATGGCCTGCTGATAATCATTGCCTGTGGTTATTTTATCCAGCTCTGCCAGGGCTTTTTCGGGTTGCTGTGTTGCGCAGTATATCCGAGACAGCATAAAATGCGCCTCATCTCGTATGCTGGTATCTTTGCTTGTGTCTAGCACTTCGTGGCATAGCTGGGTAGCTTTATTTGCGTAGCCGGCGTTATCATCCACATTGCGGGCTGCCATAGAATAATACCATGCCAGATGCATTTTAAGCTTATCGCTGTTGGGGTAGGAAATTAGCGCCGCCGCCAGGAAATCGACCCGCTGCATAAGGTCTGCCACTGCATCTTTGCTGCTGGGGAGTTTATCTGCCTCGCCGATTATTTTTGCTATCTCTGCATCGTAGCTACCCAAGCGAAAGCCAAAAAGCCTATCTGTAGATACCTGAAAAAGGCTGGCTATCCGCGGAATGATGCCTGCATCCGGGCTGTTGTTGCCATTCTCCCATTTGGATGCTGCTTGCTCTGTTACGCCAAGTTTTTCGGCCAGTTTTGCCTGTGTCAGCTGGCTAGCCTCGCGTAGCTGGCGAATATTTTCCCCTATTGTCATGGTTGCACATCCTCTCTGATAGCAATTATATTGTTTTTGCCGTGAAATGCCATATCTCAATGGTATTTCTTTGCCGCGGTGAACTCAACTAGGGGTCGAGTTCGTGATAAAAAATTCAGTTGGTCGGAAAATCCGACCAACTGAATTTCCACACAATGGGACAACACTCCCCCGCCGGCATCCATGGGATTGCCCGCAGCAGGCCAGCTATGATATACTTTATGCATGGTGAAATAAAGGATAAACTGTCGTTTTTGCCGCGACAGGCAAGACCGATTTCGAATTATTTTGCTATAGCCTTACAAACCCACAAAAAAGGAGCAAACCCATGCGCTATATTTCAGACCTAAAAGAAAACGAACATATAGTAGACCATTATCTTTGCAAGCAAAAGCAAAGCCAAAAAACCCGCGCTGGCAAAACATATTACGCCCTAAAGCTGCAAGACCGCACCGGGGCAATAGACGCCAAGGTATGGGAGCTAACCAGCGATATACAAAATTTTGAAGAAGGCGATGTAGTAAAAATAGACGCCAATGTGCAAAGCTACAACAACGAGCTACAAATTAAAATAAACAAACTCCGCAAAAGCACAGAGGGCGAATACAGCGATACAGACTATATCCCGGTAACAGAAAAGGATATAGAAGCCATGTTCGCCCAGCTTACGGGCATGATAAAATCCATAGAAAACAAATTCGTAAAAACCCTGCTAGAGAACATCATATTAAAAGACGAAACCCGCATGCAGCTGCTAAAAACTCATTCTGCAGCCAAGCATATGCACCATAGCTGCAAGGGCGGGCTGCTTGAGCATACGGTAAGCATTGCAGAAATATGCGATTTCATGTGCGGTCGCTACCGCCATATAAACCGGGATATACTAATGGCCGGGGCGTTGCTGCATGATATAGGCAAGCTATACGAGCTTTCCCCGCTGCCGCAAAATGACTACACAGACGACGGGCAAATGCTTGGCCATATCATAATAGGCCTAGAGCTAGTGGCAATAGAAATACAAAAAATCCCGGGTTTCCCGCATCAGCTAGGGTCGCTAATCAAGCATTTAATCATCTCCCATCACGGGGAATACGAGTACGGTTCGCCAAAGTTGCCCTCCACCCCAGAGGCAATGTTGCTGCATTATGCAGATAACATGGACGCCAAGCTAAAAACCTTCGAAGAAGTGCTAGACAAAGACAACACACCCGGCCCATGGGCTGGCTACCAAAAAGCCCTGGCCAGATATATAAGAAAGTCGGAATTTGAATGAGCCAAAAAGTGAAAAAGAACTCGCAGCATATAGTACAAATCACTAGCGTAACAGAAAAAGGCTTCGGCGTGGGTAATATAGGCGGCATGGTTGTGTTCATAGACGGCGCGCTTCCCGGCGAAACCGTGGAAGCGCAGATAGTAAAAGTAAAAACCCGCTACTGCTACGGTAAAACATTAAACATAATCACCCCCGCCCCCGCTCGCATAGAAAGCCCCTGCCCCCACGCGGCAAAATGCGGCGGTTGCCAGTTTCAGCATTGTGCCTACCCGGTGCAGCTAGAAGTAAAAAAACGCCTGGTAACAGATGTGTTAATCAAAATAGGCGGCCAAGAAAACCCGCCAGTGGCAGATGTTCTGGGCATGGAGGGCGGCCAGCCCCAGCGGTACCGCAACAAAGCAGTATTCCCCATAGTGCCTGCGGATAACGCCAAAGGCTTCGCCATAGGCATGTACGCCCCAAGAAGCCATCGCATAATAGAGCTTACAGATTGCATAATACAGCATCACTGCCATATAGAAATCCTACAAACACTATCCGCCCATATGCAAAGCGCCGCCTTATCCCCCTACAACGAAACCACCCACAAAGGCCTCATGCGCTATATTATAGTACGCAACAGCCTGTCCACCGGGGAGGTAATGGTTGTTTTGGTGATAAACGGCCAAACCATCTCCGGCGAGGAACAGCTTTGCGCTGGCCTAACCGCCGCCGGGGCAAGCACGGTAATAATCAGCCCAAACACCACCCGTGGCAACACAATAATGGGCAGCAGTTTCCGTGTGCTAAGCGGCGCGGGCTACATCCACGAAAATATTGGCGATGTAAAATATCAGCTATCTGCGCCGTCGTTTTTCCAGGTTAACCCGGTTCAGGTGAAATCGCTGTACGATGCAGCCCTTTCCCAAGCGGGGCTAACCGGCCAAGAATCTGTGTTAGACGCCCATGTGGGCGTAGGTGGCATTGCCCTATACGCCGCAAAACACGCCAGGGAAGTGATAGGCATAGACATCGTACAGCCCGCCATAGACGACGCAGTAAAAAACGCCGCCCTAAACGGCATCCAAAACGCAAGCTTCCTATGCGGCGCCGCAGAAGAAATAGTGCCGCAAATGCTGGAAGAAGACGCGCGCCCAGATATAATCTTCCTAGACCCCCCCAGGAAAGGCTGCGACCCCGCCCTACTGGCCGCCATAATAGCCGCGCAAATCCCAAAAATAGTATACATTTCCTGCGACCCAGCCACCCTAGCCCGGGATGTGAAAATGCTAACAGCCAGCGGTTATACTCTAAAAGCCGCCCAGCCAGTGGATATGTTCCCCCACACCGGCAAAGTGGAGGTAAGCTGCCTACTAGAGTTACATTAACATTAAAAATAAGGCTTGGGGGGATGGAATCCAAACGGTTCTAACACAAAGGAGCAAACCATGCACAATTTTACCCACCCAATAATCAAAGGTATCCCACATGAAAACATTCTCCCCAAAGGCATTGGCTTAGTGCTGGAAGGCGGCGGTACACGTGGGTTCTTTAGTGCTGGGGTTTTTGAAGCGTTTATGGAGGCTGGCGTTATTTTCCCGTATATTGCTAGTGTTTCTGCGGGTAGCGCTAATGCGTTTTCGTATATTTCTGGGCAGCGGAGGCGTAGCCGGCTTATTATAGAAAAATATGTAGGAGATTCGCGCTATGTGGGTTTTCGTAATATTTTACGGCATGGCACTATGTTTGGGTACGATTTTATTTTTAGCAAAATACCTAAGGAACATGTTTTTTTCGACCATGAACTATTCCGCAGCACGGATATTCGCTTTCTTACCGGGGCGGTAGATTGCCACAGCGGCGAAACGGTTTGGTTCGAAAAGCATGAATTATCCGAAGATTTTAAAGAGCTTATTGCATCATGCTCTGTGCCGCTGGTGGCACGGGTTGTAAAGCATAACAGCCGCCATTTACTAGACGGCGGTGTAACTACGCCTATCCCCATAGAAAAATCAATGGCAGATGGCAACAATTTTCATGTGATAGTGCTAACCCGCAACAAAGGCTACAGGCAAAGCCCGCTACAACAAGGGTGGCTAATACGGTTATTTTACAAAAAATACCCAAAACTGGTTAAAGCATTGGAGATGCGCCACGAAATATACAACAGGCAAATTGAACTATGCGAGCAGCTGGAGAAAGAAGGCAAAGCGATAATAATCCGCCCGCAACAGCCGTTGGCAGTGGGGCGCACCACAAAAGACACAACCAAACTGCTAACCCTGCACGACGAAGGGTACGATGAAGGCCGTAAAGTGGTAGATTGCCTGCTTGCCAGGCTTACGAAACATGCTGAATAGGAGGAGTATCCGTACATATTGAAATGATTAGCAAAGGCAAAAAAGCTTCCTGAGTTTCTCTTTGCACAATGGTTGTTTTTCATGGCGGGCTGGGCAGTGGGTCTTATTATTGTGTGTTGTTTTCATGCCACCGCTGATATCACAAAGCAAAAGCAGGCTAGTTACGAAAATATAGTGAAATAAGCAGCTTAGAAAAAAATTCAGTTGGTCGGAAAATCCGACCAACTGAAAAATTAACTGGCCAGAAATTCTGGCTGGTTGGTTTTTTAGTAATTCCACAAGAGTAAAGCACTGGAGATTTATAGGATGTAACCTACGAATGGTGGAAATAACGCCACTGATGTTTAGCAGCAAATTATCTTTTCTTTTCCCACAAACGACATACAGAATATTGCTCAAATCCAATATTGTAATAAAATTGCTGATTTGATATAACGATGGCTTTTTTCGCACCCAATTCAATGCAACGGTTAATTGATTCGTAAACCACGGTTTTTCCAAGCCCTTGGCTTCTGTATTCGGGTATAGTCACGACCGGTTCTACATAGCAAATATCTGCGCCTGGGCTGTGCCATGTGCCGCAGTGGGCGGCGTATTCGCCGCCGGGAACAACGACAAAAACCGATAGTTTATGATTATGGTGCGGTTGCTCAAAAAAATCGGCTTCCGTCAAACCTATGCGGGGTTTTCCTTTGTTACCAAACCCTTTGTGGATTACCGCTTCGTATTTATCAAGGTCTTTATCTATTTGATAATCTGAAATTGAAAATTTATCGCTTAGTTCATAAACGAATTTTTTTTGGCAGTCGAGAATTAACGTATGTTCGCTTTCCTCCGTAATGTTGAACCCCCTTGATTTTACGGCAGAAACAAGTGCGATATCTTTTTCGTCAACAAAAATTTTACAAGTACCATCCGATAAAAAATTAGTTTCGGCGTAATCCAACATTTGTTGAAGCAAAACATCGTCCCGACGAAGAAGATAAGCAGGTTTTCTCATATCATGCGTAACAAGCCCAACAATTTCCTCCCCACTCACAACCAGCCCGATTGATGGCAAGGTTTCCTCGTCAAGGTTAGGGTGGCTTAAAAGCCACTCCCACCTTCCCCAGTGCCAATTTTTATTATATCCCTTAGCTGCATCATGTTGTAGAAATGCTAATACCGAGAAAAACTCGTCACATATCCTTTTTTGTGGAAAATGTTTTATTTCTATATTCATACACCGCACTCCTAGAATAAAATTTTTCGAACATACCGCTCTCGTGACGGTACATAAGTACGCCCTTCATTAAAACAATGGCGCACTGCTACCTTTTCAGCTTGCGGCGCTAATTCCACTCTTCTCAGCACACGCCCTAAGTTATATACGAGCGTTTTTAAGCGGAATACTATACATAAAATCATTCACAATCCGATTTAATCTCGTCAATACTATGCCAAAGCTCCTTAATTTCGCGGCGCAACGATGTCTCATGCCCCACAAGCCTTCCGGGTTCGTTAACCACCGTACCCCCATCTGGCACATCACTTACCACAATCGCCCCGGCCCCAATTTTCGCGCCGTTGCCTATATTAATCGCCCCCATTACCAGCGCCCCAGCCCCAATTACAACATCGTCACCCACCTGAGGGTGGCGTCTGCTGGCATCCGTTTCATTACCCGTAGCACCTAGGGTCACACCATGATAAATAAGCACATTGTTGCCAATCACGCAGGTTTCACCAAGTACAACCCCATACCCGTGGTCAATAAAAACCCCATCGCCCATGCGCACCCCGGGGTGAATCTCAATCCCCGTAAGCCACCTAGAAACCTGCGAAACAAACCGAGCCAAAAAAAACAACTTGCATCTATACAAAAAATGCGCTGGCACGTGAAACAAAACAACCCAAAACCCCGGGTAAAGCACAATCTCGCACCAGCTACGCATAGCTGGGTCCCGCCGCCGTATAGCCTTCGCTAGGTTGATAATTTTCATAAATTCCTCCCTTATTATATAAACAAAACCGATAGGGGCATTGCAGGCCACATCTTCGAAAATTCTAAATTTGTGTTTTCAATACAGCTGCTACTAAACCATATTCCAATGTTAAAGTTTTTGCCACGCTTTTTCAAAAAGCGATTGGTGTGGGCGAATCCCTCGGTCTCAACTCTTTTTTCCTTGCAATCTACACAAAATTTGCTTATACTTCTTTGTATGACTATGCGGATTATATTATTAGCCTTTGTGCTTACAATTGCAACCCCGAATTTTACAGCGTTTGCACAGCCAGCAGCCAGGCTTGATTTGAATGCGTCTGCTGCTATTGTGGTGGAGCAAAGTACAGGGCGTGTGCTTTATGGGCATAATATACATGCGCGGCGGTACCCAGCCAGTATGTCTAAGATTATGACGGCCATTGTGGCACTAGACCATTTAGAGCTTAATGATTTGATTGTAATTGGCACGGAAATAAACAATATGCCTGCAGGTTATGCCACCAATATTCATGTGGTGGGCGAGACTGTATCTGTGCATTTTATGCTAAAGGCCCTGATGATACGCAGCGGCAACGAAACTGGGCGCACCCTTGCCATAGAGGTTATGCGGCGCATCACCGGGCGCGATGATATTACTTACAATGAGGCGAAGCCGCTTTTTTCTTCTTTGCTTAACCAGCGCGCGGCGTCGCTTGGGGCTTACAATACGACTTTTACGAACCCATATGGGCTTCATGCCGCTCAGCATGTTACTACTGCTTATGATATGGCAATTATTTCGCGGGCGTACATGGACATCCCCGTGCTGGCAGAAATTGCTGCCATGCGGTATTTTGACGGCGATGGGACACTTGGGGTTTATGTGCCGGGTGCAAATATCCGCCAGTATTCCTGGACAAATACTAACCGCACACTACCTGGCGGCGAGTTTAGCCACCCTTTTATGACCGGGTTAAAGACTGGTTTTACAACACCGGCGGGGCATTGCCTTGTAGGTTCTGCCTATTTCAATGGGCTGGAGCTTGTCAGCGTGGTTTTTTATTCACAGGACCCAGGGCGCTGGCTAGACACCCATCAGCTGATTAACTTCGGCTTCACTAATTTTTCATTCCGTGAAATTGCAACCCCCATGTACCTGGCAGATGAAATTTACATCTACAACCCACGCCGAGGCGACCCTGCCACCGTGGAGATAATCCAGGCTTATGGCCACCAGGCCCTGCTAAGCCACAATGAATACGCCAATATCACAAGGGCGATAATATACGACCCATTGCTGCTTGTGCAGCCAGAAGAAGGCGAAACCAGCCAGCCCCAGCTGTTAGCCCCCATAGAAGAAGGGGAAATAGTTGGCGCTATAAGGTATTATACAGGCGGCGTACTTGTGTTTGAATCGCCACTGGTGGCGGCGCAGGCAGTGTACGAGCGCACTTTCGACAGTGATATGGATTACTTTTTGGCCATGTTTACCAGCAATGTGTTCACCAGGCGGGCGTTGCCCTATTGGTTTGGGGTTTTTGGAGTGCTATTTGGCATTTTCGGCATGCATTTGGCCATATCTGCAAGCCGCCGCGCCAGGAAAGCCGAAAAATGGAGCCGCCCAGAGCCGCGCCGCAGCAGATATGATAGAAGATAATTGTGATTTCAGCAGAACTTTAATCTAATTTTCAGGAGGGGTAAGTTTATGCCAAGAAGCATGACAGGATTTGGACGAGGGGAATGCACAAAGTATGATAGGCGCTTTAAAGTTGAACTAAAATCGGTAAACCACCGTTTTAGCGAGTTTGCAATCAAGCTGCCGCGGGTGCTTAATCCATTCGAGGATAAAATCCGCCGCATGTTAACCCAACATATCACCAGGGGGAAGGTTGATATTTGGGTATCTTTCGATAGCTATACCCAAAGCGATATCACCGTAACTGTAAACGAACATTTTGCAGATGCATATATGAGAACCATAAAAGAGTTGAACGAAAAATATGGCCTGGGCGAGCTTTCTGCATCAACAGCCCTGGGGCTATTAGCAAGAAACCCGGACATCGTCACCTTCGATAAATTTGAAGCAGCCTTAAGCTCTACAGATATCCAAAACGAAATATGGGAAGCCCTACAAGCCGCCCTAGAAGAAGCCGTAATCAATTACAACCAAATGCGCGAAGCCGAAGGACAAGCCCTGGCAGTAGATATAACCAACCATCACACAAAAGCGGTAACGTTGCTTGCGCAAATCAAAAACCGCTCTCCAGTAGTGGTAGAAGAACATGCCGTCAAATTAAAAGACCGTATAAGGGATCTAGTTAACCGCATGGGCCAAAAACCCGACGAAGGCCGCCTAGTAACAGAAATAGCCGTAATCGCCGACAAGACCTGCATAGCCGAAGAAGTAGCCCGGTTAGACAGCCACATGGCTCAGTTTAGCCAAATGCTAAAAGAAGACGAAGCAGTAGGCCGCAAAATGGACTTCCTAATGCAAGAAATGAACCGGGAGGCCAACACAATAGGCTCAAAATCTTCAGATATACAAATCACCCGCCTAGTGGTAGAGTTAAAGAGCATAATAGAAAAAATCCGCGAGCAGGTGCAGAATATTGAGTAGCCCTTATAGCCTAATTAGCGTAGGTTTTGGCAATAATGTATCTGCAAGCCGGGTGATAGCCATTGTGGCCAATGATTCGCTGCCGGTGAAGCGTAGCATAGCCGACGCTAAGGAAAGACAAACATTGATAGACACAACCCAGGGGCGGAAAACCCGCTCGGTAATTTTTATGGACAGCGGGCATTTGGTACTTTCGGCGCTGCAGCCGGAGACTATTGCTAATCGTTTTTCATCTAATCAAGAGGACGCGACGGGTGGTGAGTAACCTTGGAAGGCATGCTTATTATAATCTCGGGGCCTAGTGGCTCTGGCAAAGGTACAGTGGTAAAACAGCTTGATGCGGGGCTTGGCTATGCGCTAAGCATATCCGTTACCACACGCGAACCACGGGACGGCGAAGTCCATGGCAAGGATTATTTCTTCACAACCGAGGAAGGCTTTACAAAAATGCGCCAGGAAAACGCCCTGCTAGAGCATGCAGTGTATGTGGGGAATTTTTACGGCACGCCTCGCAATTATGTAGAAGAACAAATAGCCCAGGGCAAAGTAGCAGTGCTAGAGATTGAAGTGCTGGGCGCGTTGCAGGTAAAAGAAAAATTCCCGGAAGCAGTGCTCATTTTCCTTATGCCGCCAACGGTAGTAGAGCTTTCTAACCGCCTGAAAGGCCGCAATACTGAGGATGACGTAACCATAGAAGCCCGCCTAAAAAAATCCTTGGAAGAAGTACCGCTGATAGACCAGTACAACTACCTGGTGATTAACGACGATGTACCACGGGCGGTGGAAAAAATAAACGCAATTGTTGCGGCAGAACGGCTAAGGCCAAAACGCTGCAGCCACGAAATAAACGAATTTGTAGACAGCCAAAAATACTTAAAATAAAGGAGCAGCCATGCTAACCCCATCTTATTCAGAACTTATGGATGTAATCAAACAAAGTGACAAAATTGACCAGAGGGTCACCAGCCGCTACACCGTTGTGTTGGCAGCAGCAAAGCGCGCCCGCCAGATTACAGACGGCGCAAACCCGCTAACCTACGCCCCTACAGACCGGGCAGTATCAATTGCGGTAAAAGAAATGCAAGAGGGTAAGCTGCGCCTAAAAATCCAGGAAGAGCTACTGATGGAAGATTACGAGCGAATAACCCGTGACCAGCTTAGCTATCGCATGACAGCGCTGTCCAAAGACGACCTTCGGGAAGATTTAAAGGATGACTACGCCCCCATTTACACCCCCAGCACAGATGATGATGATTCTGCCCCAGAGCTTTTTGCCGATGAAATGGTTGACGACGAAGTAGCAGAACTTTTTGCCGATGGCAATATAGAAAAAGATGAAGATTTTGACATTTATGGCGATGTAGACGAGGATGATACAGAGGACGAAGAGGACGCGTGACCAGCTACGCCTTAGTAAGCCTAAGCATCACCAACAGCGAGGTTGACCGCTTGTTTCACTATGCCATCCCCCAGGGCCTGGGAGTGCAGCCGGGCTACAGGGTTAAAGTACCTTTTGGCAAGGGTAGCAAGCTAAATATCGGTTATGTGATAGAGCTAACAGAAGATCCGGGCGATGTGCCACCTGGCAAAATTAAACCCATAGACAGCGTGCTGGATGATTTCCCAGTGCTAACTGGGGAAACGCTTAAGCTCGCCCTTTGGATGAAGGACAAGTATTACACCACCCTAGCACATACAATTCGCGCGATTACGCCCACGGCCAAGGCCGATGGGCGCTTTCCGTCTACCCGCAGAAAGAAAGTTGCGACCGAACCTAAGCCAAACAATGTACAACTGACAGCGGCGCAAACGGGTGCGTTGGAACTGATTCTTGCGGCAGCTGGGGTTGGTTTTGATGCGGGGCCAGTTGGTGGCAAGTTGGCACCAACTGAAAGTAAAAATTTTTCTGCTGATGTGATTTCACGGCCGGTTGATGTTGGCTGCGGGGATGATGAACATTGCAAGGTGATATGGAATGGGGGAATTGTTTCAGAGGAAGCAGATTCACCCGATTGCATTTTGCAACCGATGGGTGTTGGAGCGGCTGGTTGCGACGATGCTAATGTAAGCGAATGTAGCATCCAATCTGTAACTGGTCACGAAACGCATACCAACACCCTATCCACAGGTAAACGGCGCCGCCCCCCGCAAGGGGTGGTGGTGTTTGGGGTTACGGGGAGTGGTAAGACTGAGGTTTATTTGCATGCTATTGAGCGGGTGCTTGAGGCTGGGCGGCAGGCTGTTGTGCTGGTGCCAGAGATTGCGCTTACGCCGCAGATGGTTAGGGTTTTTACGGCTCGGTTTGGGTCGTTGGTGGCGGTTACCCATAGTAGACTTACGGCTGGCGAGCGTTTTCAAATATGGAAGCAATGTTTTGATGGCGAGGTTAGTTTGGTGATTGGCCCAAGGTCTGCGGTATTTGCGCCATTTAAGAACCTAGGGCTTATTGTGGTGGACGAAGAGCATGAGCATACCTATCATTCCGAGACTACGCCAAAGTACGATGCCAGAGAAGTGGCGCTAAAGCGAGCGCAGCTTAGCGGTGGCGCAGTTGTGCTGGGTTCTGCCACCCCAAGCTTGGAGAGTTTTTATCGTGCTCAGACTGGGGAATATGCCCTGGCCCGGCTACCAGAGCGGGTTAACAAAACCAACCCAGACGTAACGGTGCTAGACATGCGCTATCAGGTGATGCAGGGTAATGTATCACTGTTTGCCATGGACCTTCGCAAAGTTATGGAGGCTACGCTGGCGGCGGGCAAGCAGGTGATTTTATTTTTGAACAGGCGAGGGCATTCGTCTTTTGTGTCATGCCGCTGGTGTGGGTATGTGTTGGCCTGCGATAGCTGCCGAGTAAACTATACATATCACGCAGATAAGGATGCTTTATTATGCCATTATTGCGGTGACAGAGCCGCCATGCCAAAGGCCTGCCCCACCTGCAACCACGAGCATATAAGGCGGATGGGAATGGGCACGCAAAAGCTGGAAGAGGAAGTATTGGGGCTTTTCCCGGCTGTAAAGGTGTTGCGTATGGACACCGACACCACCCGGGGCAAAGAGGGCCATGCAAAAATACTAGAAGCCTTTGGCCGGGGCGAGGCACAGGTGCTTATTGGCACGCAGATGGTGGCCAAGGGGCTAGACTTCCCGGATGTGACGCTGGTTGGGGTTGTGGCGGCGGATATGTCGTTGTTTACTGGGGATTTTAGGGCGGCAGAACATTCCTTCCAGCTGCTTACCCAGGTAAGCGGCCGAGCTGGCCGGGCGGCTCATAAGGGTGATGTTTTTTTGCAAACTTACAACCCCGGACATTATGCGATACAATTTGCAAAAACCGGAGATTATGAATCATTTTATTCCCATGAAATTGAGCTGCGGCGCAGCATGGTTTACCCGCCGTTTTCCCATGTTTTTGCGGTTATGATAACCGGCGAGCGCGAGCGGGAGGTGATTACTGCCCTGCAAAAGTTGCAGGCCATAATGGAATACTGCATAAAAAAAGACGGCAAAGGTCGCTTCGAGATTATAGGCATGTCTCCGGCCTTAGTAAGTAAAGTGAAAAATAATTTCCGCTGGAAAATTTTAATAAAATGCACCATGGATGAACCATTAAAGGCATTCGTGCTATACTGCATAAAGAAGTTGAAAGAAAACGACCCCCTAACAGGGTTAACCCTGCACTTGACATTAAACCCGATAATAATGGAGTGATAGAAATGGCATTGAGGCAAATTCGCCAAGAGGGCGACGAGATTTTACGCAAGAAGGCAAGGCCGGTAAAGGAAATTAACGCAAATATAATCAGCTTGCTAGATGATATGATGGAAACCCTGGTAGAATGCGACGGAGTGGGCATTGCCGCGCCACAAATAGGGGTGCTAAAGCGGGTAGCCATAGTTTCCCACGAAGGCGAAACATACGAGCTGATAAACCCAGAAGTACTGGAAATAGAAGGTAGCCAAGCCTGTAACGAGGCCTGCCTTAGCGTGCCAAACAAATGCGGCGATATAGAGCGGCCGCTTGCCATCACAGTAAAGGCGCTTAACCGCCACGGCGAGGAATACACCGTAAAGGCCGAAGAATTTATGGCCAGCGTGTTTTGCCACGAGCTAGACCATTTAGACGGGGTGCTGTTTATAGACAATGCTGTAAATATCTGCCCGCTGGACAGGGAGGAACTGGCCGAGCGTAAGCGCCGCAGGCGCGAGAGGCTGGGGATTCGCCGGGGACGTTAGCATGTACATGAAACATCAAGCGCAATAAGCAAATGCCGTCAACATAGGCGATGCGCTTGCTTATCCCGCCTATACTGCCGGGTACAGCAAGCGACGCATCTACATACAGCCACGAAAGGAGCATCCCATGCAGGCAAAAAGACTTCCCGCAGGTGGCACCATAGGCCTATTCTGTCCAAGCCATGTGGCAGATATGACCCGCTACGAAGCGGATATCACCGCCATAAAACGGCTTGGCTTTAGGGTAAAGCTAAGCGAAAATTTTGAAAAAGCCACCAATGGCTACGCCGCCAGCGCCCAAGAGCGCGCAGCAGACTTTAACGCCCTAGTGGCCGATGCTTCCGTAGACATGATATTGTTCAACGGAGGTAACAGCGCGGTGGAAATCCTGCCGCTGATAGATTACGAGAACGTACGCCAGCACCCGAAACTAATAAGCAGCTACAGCGACGCAACCCCAGTGCTAAACGCAATACATGCCCAAACAGGGCTCGTAACCTATTACGGCACATGCGCCGGAGATTTTCGGGATTTGCGATATTACAATTATATGCAATTTCTTGCGCATTTTATGGAGGGGTATGAGGCCAGGGGCTTTTGCCAAGACAGCCCTTGGCGCGTTATACATGGCGGCAGCTGCCAGGGTACGCTTGTGGGCGAGTATACCTCGCAGTTTAGCCAGCTGCTGGCCAATAGGTATTTTAACTACGATACTGGCAGAAAATACATCCTGTTCATAGAAAGCCATGAAAAATTTAGCTGGGTGGGAAAAGTAGCCACAGACCTTGCCTTTATAGGCCAAAGCCGGTTTATGGATAATGTGGCAGGGCTTGTTTTTGGGCATTATGCCACAACCCAGCCAGATGATTTCCTGCGTCTGCTAGAACGCTTTGGTAAAGAGCATGATATACCAGTGGTGTATTCAGATGATTTTGGCCATGGGGCGAAGCGGGCGGTTTTCCCTATTGGCATGGACGCGCGGCTTGATGCCGATGGGCAGAAGATGAGTTTTCTTGGTTATAATGAAACAAATGAGAAACGGTCTCGCCCAAGCGGCATCTGAAACGCCGAGATAAGGCGTTTCAGGCGTTTTTGCCGCGACAGGTGAGACCGATTTTGAATTGTTTCACTAAAGTTCTTCTGAAATTATGCTTTTTAATTTCGGAAGAAGTCTACTATACAACTGAAAGGGTTGACACAAATGAAAGTAGTATACATGGGCACTCCAGAATTCGCTGTGCCGCCGCTTTTGGAGATTATCAAGCATCACCAGGTAGTTGCCGTGCTTACCCAGCCAGACCGCCCCGCCGGGCGCGGCCATAAGCTGACCCCAAGCCCGGTTAAAGTCGCGGCTTTGGCCCATGGCATAGAGGTTTTACAGCCAGAGACACTGCGCATCCGCAAAGGTGACAATGAGGCTGCCAATGCCGCTGCAAAAGAGGCCCGCAGCATTTTGCAGGGCTACGGTGCAGATATATTTGTGGTGGCGGCCTATGGACTAATCCTGCCCAAAGCCGTGCTAGAAATGCCCCGCCGCGGCAGCATAAACATCCACGCCTCGCTGCTGCCAAAATACCGGGGCGCATCACCAATCCACGCCGCGCTGCTAAACGGTGACACAGAAACCGGCATCACCATAATCCACATGGACACCGGCATAGACACCGGCGACATGATACTAAAGCGCAGCCTAGTAATCCCGCAGGAAGAACATTTCCCATCCCTACACAACCGTATGGCAGCCCTAGGCGCAGCCACAATAATAGAAGCCCTAACCGCACTAGATAACGGAAGCGCCGAAAGAACCCCCCAAAACCACGACATCCACAGCTACGCCCCAATGATTAAAAAAACCGACGGCCAAATAAACTGGCAAACCACCAGCCAAGAAATAATAAACAAAACCCGCGCCCTAGACCCATGGCCAGGCGCATACACCAGCCTAAACGGCCAACCATTAAAAATATGGCAGGCGGAAAAAACCAGTTGGTCGCAAAATGCGACCAACTCAATTTCTCCCGGGGCGGTTTTAACCGCCAACCCAACCGACGGCCTAACAATAAAAACCGCCGACGGCGCAATAAAAATCACAGAAATACAACCCCCAGACAAAAAACGTATGCCCACAACAGATTACCTGCGCGGGCAAAAGCTAGAGTTGGGGTTAATTTTAGGGTAATGGATTGCTTGCTTCACAGCCGAAACCAGGGGAGGTTGTAGAATGGCAGGGGTGAAACCATGTCATTTTTTGTCTTGAAAACCGGGCAGATTTTGGTACAATAGTTGCATGTTTGAAATTTTTCGCATATAGGGGAGATAATGAAAATGGTTCCTAATCAAATAATACAAAAAGTAATTCAAATTGGATATTTAAATTCAACTGCTACAGCTTTCACGGTGCAAAATAAAAGTGTTACAAAACAATTTTTGGTCACGGCAAAGCATGTTTTTGACTCTTGTGAAGCAAAGGAATTTTTTATTGAAGTTAATAAAAGTACAACATGGGATAAGCATAAAGTTAGAGTTCATTTTGTGGAAACATCAGATATTGCCGTTCTTGAATTGTTAGATGTGCATTATATAACTAAGGCTTATGATGTACCTCTTAACTTTGAAGGAATTTATTTTTCTCAAGATGTTTACTTTTTAGGATTTCCTTTTGGACTGTCAATGCCGTCTGCAAATATGTCAAATGATGGATTGCCTTTTCCATTAGTAAAAAAGGCTTGCCTTTCTGCGTTGCACTTGGAGAATAAACCCAATTTAATGTTGTTAGATGGTATCAACAATAAAGGGTTTCCTGGTGGACCAGTATGCTTTAAGAGTGTAACCACTAATAATTTTGAAATTTGCGGTGTGATTAGTGGTTTTTTGCCCGATGAAAAAGGCAATAATTCTGGATTGATTGCTGCATATAGAATAGATGAAGTTAGAAAAATAATAGATAACTTGTAAGAATGTGTTTTATATGATTTTGTGATGCACAATAATTATACGTTGAGGAGTGCAGATTATGAGCAAATTTACAGATGTTACTAAAAAAGTTGGTTCAGCTATTTTAAACGAAACTGTAAATGCGTTTAAGGACGCAGAAAAGAATTATTCAGATGAAGAATATTATAAAGGATATGATAAAGCTACTCGTTATTGCATGGATGTGATTTCCGAACGAATTGATGAACTTCGTTGTAAAATATTGGAAGGAAAAAACTTACCTAAAGAAGAACACTTTTTGAAAGCAAACTTGGAAGAAATAAGGAACGAACTTGAAAAGATACTTTTGCGTGGGCGGAGAAATATTCGCCCTATCGTTAAAGGGGCAGTAAGGGTAAGACGTAGTGATAGTGAATAACAAAAATGGTTCAAAGTGGTAAATGAGTGGTGTAAAACCGCGCCGCAAAGGTTGCATTTTCCGTTGAATTTGGGCGTGTTTTTGGTGTATGATAGAATAAGCCAAACGGACGCGCTTTTTTCATTATATTTTTTTCGTGTCTTACTCCTTTAAGGCACTATGGTTCACAAAACATTTCACCAAAAACATAGGCCCTACCTGCAATCCTTCGCTAACATAAGCGACCTGAAAAAGTTCTTGCAGCTATATAGTGAAACAGTTCAAAATCGGTCTCGCCTGTCGCGGCAAAAACGCCTAAAATGCCTTATCTCGGCGTTTCAGGCGCCGCTCTAGCGAGACCGTTTCTCATTTATTTCACCATAGCAACCCAAATTGACAAACATAATAAACTGTGATGTAATATTCCAAATACTCGTCAGCTAAACTGAAAACAATCCGCTAAAGCGAAAGGATTTTGCTGCAATGCAAGGAGGCACAAAGCAGCACAGTAAAATCACAAGCTCTGGCGGATTGTTTTCGGTTTAACTGGCACGCAAATTCAATATAATTCCAGCCAAAGCGGGAGAGGAATGTCCATGAAAAAAACAATCGCCCTAATACTAACCCTAGCAACGATTCTAATTTTGGCGGCCTGCAGCAGCCAAGAAACAGAAGAAACCCAGCAAGAATACGAAGCAGATGAATTAGCATACGAAAATATAGATTACATAACAGTGGCAGCAGCCCCAAGAGCCCAAATAGACACCGCACAACGCACCAGCACAACCGCAATAGGCGACATAATAAACTTTGGCGGCTATAGCTGGGTTGTGCTGGATATACAAGATGGCCACGCCCTAATCATCACCGAATACGCTCATATTCTTAGGGGCGGAGGGTACTGGCATAGCCTTTGGGGTCCTGTAAGCTGGGCAATGAGCGATATCCGGCGGTATTTAAATGACGATTTCTACAATAGATTTAACGAAGCAGAAAAAGCACAAATACGCGAAACATATGTAATAAACAACGAAAACCCATGGAACGGCACAGATTTATGGTACAGCTCTGCCGGTGGCGAAAACACCATGGACAAAATATTCTTCCTTAGTGTTGAAGAAGTAGTGAAATATTTTGGCGACAGCGGCCAAATGGACAAAAGGCCAGAAAGCGCAGGCCCGCTACGCTTTGTAAACTGGATAAGCGATGAATATGATTATGCCAGGGTAGGCAGAAATAAAGAAGGCGCGGCCCTAAGCTGGTGGTTACGCACCCCGGGTGCTGTCCAGCGTCTTGTCGCTTTCGTGGACCCCATTGGCAATATTGCCATGTATGGCACATCTTCGCCCCAAACTCCATTTGGCGCAAGGCCAGCCCTGTGGTTAAACCTGGGGTACCCAGCAGCAACGGCAAGGGATTGGGGGGATTTCGCCTGGGCCCCAGAACATTTTACCGAGACCCGAAGGCCGCTGCAACTGGCAGAAGACACTCCCCATGGGCATTTGGCCATGTATCATATCCTGTTTATGAATGACAATCTATACAGCCGCAAGCCCTTTTCCTACCGGGAAAAAGAAGCCGCGGTTTGGCTGATAGAAGAGCTGCTTGCCATGGGCCACCCCTGGGGAAATATCGCTGTGCAAGAATTTATGATAGAAAGAGAAGAGCGCTGGAACACTCAAATTCTAAACCCAAACTTTAGAACAGAGTTTGAGTTTAGGAATTCAACCCGCCTTAGCCAAAATGTTATTTTAACCCTGCCGGGGCAAAGCGATAGCCAGCAGTTTATAGTCGTGGGCGCCCATTATGATAGCTGGCCCACACCCGGCGCATCAGACAATGCCTCTGGTGTGTCGCTTCTGCTAGAAAGCGCGCAACGCATGCTGCAACTGGACAATTATTATACCATTGTATACGTTTTCTTTGGCGCAGAAGAAGTAGGACTTTGGGGTTCAAATTACTTCGCCAGAAATTTATCAGATTCTGGGCAGCTAGATAATCTAGTTATGATGGTTAACGCAGATGTTCTTTTTGAAGGGCCTTATCTGTTTTATTCTGCAGCCTATGGTGATAGCGAGCTTATGCCAAAGCAAAATGACCTAACTCAGCAAATTGATGCCATAGCTCAAGAGCTTAACCTGGGTTTAATCCGCTATCCCTATGTTCTGCCCCGCATAACTACAGACCACCTGCCCTTTTTCGGCCGAGGGCATACAGTTGTAAACTTAATGGGCCTGCAAAGAATGGCAGCAGGCACATGGACTTCGTCGCTTATTGAAACAGACGGCGTAAGGTACTTGCTGCGCGCATGGCATAGCCAATACGATTGCATACATTTGATAGAAGCAAATTTCCCCGGCAAAATACAGGCAAACATGAATGCTTTTTCTATCTTCCTGGAAGCGCTACTCACGGTGCAGCAATTTTATTAATCTGCCATTCCCAGTAGCCACAAAGAATGCTATCATGTAAATAATCAGGCTTGGAATGAAGCTGCCTCCAAGCTGATACCAATTTCAATTAAAATTACCCCATTATTCGCGGTAAGTCCACCCCCAACCGCCTCGTTTCGGCTTTTAAGGGTGCTGCAGCGACAGATAAATGGGATTCAAGCAACTAACATGCAGGAGATATACGAATGATTGTTCTGCCTGACAATGTGCAAAAAATAATCCAGACGCTGGCTGCCGCCGGGTACGAGGCATTTATCGTGGGCGGCTGCGTGCGAGATGTGTTGCGGGGCGTGACCCCGGCAGACTGGGATATAGCAACAGATGCAAAGCCCCTTCAGGTGAAGGGGCTTTTCTCCCGTACGGTGGATACGGGCATAAAACATGGCACGGTCACGGTGCTTATAAACAAGCAACCCTACGAAGTAACCACCTACCGCATAGACGGCGAATACGCAGACGGCCGCCGCCCAGTGCAGGTGAGTTTTTCTGCCAGCCTGGAGGAAGATTTAAGCCGCCGTGATTTTACTATGAATGCCATCGCCTACAATAGCGAAGCTGGTTTCGTAGACCCCTTCGGCGGGCGTAAGGATATCACGGCCGGGCTGATACGCTGCGTAGGCCAGGCGGCGCATCGCTTTGAAGAGGATGCATTGCGTATGTTGCGGGCGGTGCGTTTTGCAGCGGTAACTGGGTACAGGGTAGATGAAGAGATTTTGCGCGCCATATCTGGCCTTGGGCATACTATCGCCAAGGTAAGCCCCGAGCGCATTCGCGAAGAGATGTGCAAGTTGGTGCTGGCCACCCACCCCCAGGCGGTGTGGCTACTGGAAAGCACTGGGCTGTTGCCGCATATTTTTGGGGAAGAGTATGCCTTGCCAGCCCTGGCGGCAGAATGGCTGCGCCAATGCCCAAAGGAAGAACCAATGCGGCTGGCGCTGCTGCTTATTGGCACGGAAAATATGCTGCAAAACCTACGGTATGATAATAAAACCATAAATGAGACAACGCTATATGTACGCCTGCTGGGCAGGCCGCTGCCTGCCAGCCGGTATGAAATCAAGAAAAATTTGCGATATGTGCCGCCAGAGATTTTTGGGAAGTTTCTGGTGCTGAAAGAAATCGCCGCCCCGGGTGAAGCCCAGGCGATAGAAAAAACCAGCCAAGAATTAGCGGATATTGTAGCTAATGGCGAATGCTATAGCCTAAAAACCCTGGCTATAACCGGTAAAGATTTAGCCAGCATGGGCATCCCCCCTGGGGAGAAGATGGGCGAGATGCTGGAGAGTTTGTTGGATAGGGTGATGGAATCGCCCGGGTTGAACATGCGGGATATTTTGTGTGGGATGGTGAGCAGGGATTTACTTTAATGCCACGGGTGGAATAATACGAAAAATTCACGGCCAGCCCCCTTATATGGTAGACTTCTTCTGAAATTATGCTTTTAATTTCGAAAAAGTTTCATTTTCAATCTTTTGCTTCTTCTGAGGTAACCCGGAAGAAACCGGGCGGCACGAAGTGCCGGGTTCGCCAAGCGAACCTTATGAAATCACGTTTTTTGTGATTTCAGAAGAACTCTAGTGAAATAAATGAAAGTGATTGCCCTTATTATCGCATAGCTAAAGAAAGTTGTTTTTGATAATACGTATCCCGCAGGCCGTGTTACTATTGGCTTATCCGAAAGGGGGTTTGCTGAATGGGCATAGAGCAAAGCATCTACGAATCAACTCTGTACATCCATAGGATGTACGCCGAGCCAATTGCTGTAACAGATATAGCGGCAGAAGTGTATCTGTCACCATCGTACTTTTCCGTTATGTTTCGCACTTTTACGGGCTATACGGTAAAGAATTATCTTAACCGATACCGTTTGCATTGTGCAGCGTTGGATTTATGCGGCAGCAACAGGCAATTGGTTGAGATTGCCTTTGTACATGGCTTTTCATCTCAACAGGCTTTTACAAGGAGTTTTTCTCAGATGTATGGAATTACGCCGGCACAATTCCGATTGCAATGTCCAGCTGTTGGCATATTCCCTCCGGAAAATCTATGGACAAAATGGAGGAAGCCAAGCATGGAACTTATGCAATGTTTTGAAAATGTACGGTTTATACACAAGAAGGCATTTTATGTAGTGGGAGTGGAGGTTGATATACACTACAATAGCGACGACGGAACTGCCCCCATAAGTGGGCTATGGGAGGCATGGACTGGCGAAAAAATTGCTAAAACCATCTCCAACCAAACATTGCAAGATACCGTCTATGGTATTACACACACAGAAACTACAGACGGCAGGGCAAAGTATTTTGTAGGTGTAGAAGTTAGCACTCTTGATAATATTCCCGTTGGGCTGGTGGGGCGCAGGTTTGAAGCCAGCGAATTGGCTGTATTTAACACCACGCTAGAAATTATCTTTACAGGAGACTTCTGGCGCACATTCTATTCAAAATGGCTGCCAGCATCTGGGTATGCGATGCATGAAGAGTCGTGTCGCAAATCAAATGCCTCATTTAACAAATATCCTGCAATTGAGGTGTACAAGGATTATGCAGATGAACAGTCGATAGTACAGGTGTACGCCCCTGTTGTGAAGAAGTAGTAGTGGACTAATCAGAAACCGGCCTCGCCTGCAGCGGCAAAAACGCCAGGAGCGCTTTATCTTGGCGCTTTGGGTGCGCGTTGACGAGGCCGGTTTTTATCATCAAATAAATGTTATAGTCGCTCCACCTAAAAACATTCGCATAGAGCGCAGGAAATTTCCAGCAAGGCGAGGAGCTGAAAGCCGCCGCGCACTGGCGGTGCGCAAGGTTTTTAGCGACGAAGGCTTGCTGGAAATTTACAAGCTCTATGTGAGGGTTTTTAGGTGGAGCGACTATAAAGCGAATCCCGACAGCTATCAAAGTGAAGTCGCCGTTGTCCTTGATTGCACGCAACCAGCAATCGTTTATGCGCTTACAGCGCCTTAAAATGAAGCGTAAAAACGGTCAATTATGTGGAAAGAAATGAGAGTTTACGCTCAGAATTTCAAGAAACCATTGAAAATTATAGAGACAAAATCAACATACTTTTCGGGATGCATTTTTGCCAGCGTAATTTTTCATGTGCCTGTGTATGCGACGATTATATGGCAGTTCATCGTCATCCCTTGTAATGTTTTTTGGTTAGAGTTCTTATGAAATTGCTAAAAATGCAATTTCATAAGGTTCGCTTGGCGAACCCGGCACTTCGTGCCGCCCGGTTTCTTCCGGGTTACCTCAGAAGAAGTAAAAGATTGAAAATGTAACTTTTCCGAAATTAAAAAGCATAATTTCAGAAGAAGTCTATTAACTTTTTTCTGCCTGAACAATTTCCCTCAGTTTTTCAATTGCTTTTTCATATTGAACGATAACGATACTTGTTGCAACATTGTTTTCGGATGCAATGCTTTTAAAAGACCTTTGATCAAACACTACATCCGTTACAATTGACTGTTCTTCGATGGAAAGACCACCCAGAAGTTCGCTTACATATTGGTTGCTTTCCCACAAAGCTATTGGAGTATTGATGATTTCAGGATTGTGAATGTTTTCGGTGTACTCTATTGGCTTATCGGTGGATAATTTCTTTTTTACGAAAGTGAGAATACGGTTTCTTGCAATGCCCATCATCCATGTTGAGTAGCGGCTCCATCCATGAAACATATGTATCTTCATAATGGCAATGCTTTCTGTTTCTGCCATTATATCTTCTTTATCTTGCAAGTTGAATAGCTTGTTTCCAGAATTTCGATAAACATAGCGACGAGTTTTACGGCAAGAATACTCATATAGCTTCATAAATGTATCTGTATCGCCTGACATATAATTTTTGCAAATGTGCAAATCTTCAAGATGTTTTTTCCTGTCAATAGACGGATATTTTGCCATTAGTTCGTCTAGTCGCTCTTTTCGCTTGATGTCTTTTTCATCTTTCGTCATTATGTGCTCCATGATTTAAGCAGAAATAAATATAGCAACAATATACCCTAAAACAGGGTATACCTAATCATCAGATTGTATAGATCTGTAGTGATCCATGCTACGTCCAAAAAACATATGCTCACTCGGACTTGTAAAATTGTAAGTTTGCAACTCGTAAGTTTGTTGTATCACATTGCTTGATGGTTTTGCAATAGAAATTTTTATTAGTGGAGCTGAATGTTTGCAAAAATTATAATATAGTAGACTTCTTCCGAAATTCTCATAGGGAGTTCCGAAAAAGTTACATTTTCAATCTTTTGCTTCTTCTGAGGTAACCCGGAAGAAACCGGGCGGCACGAAGTGCCGGGTTCGCCAAGCGAACCTTATGAAATTACGTTTTTCGCAATTTCATAAGAACTCTAGTGAAATAAATGGGAAACGGTCTCGCCCGAGCAGCACCTGGAACGCCGATATAAGGCGTTTCAGACATTTTGCCGCGACATGCGAGACCGATTTCGAATTGTTTCACCGTACTAAAGTTATCATAACGTTGGGAGCAATTACACTTGACACATTACACGCGTTGTGTTATTATCATTTCGCAACAGCAAAACAGGCGTTTCTACGCCATGGACGGGTCTTGCCACCTCCGGAAGGGATTCTCCCGAAACGGACCGCGCCGCTCCCGCTTTAACCCCTGTGTATGCTGTAGCTGTATTACCAGTCGCATCAAGTGAAAGAGGGTAACACACCAGGCTTTGGATCCGGCCTGGGCAGTGTACCCATGCTAGCATCTTTCATATACTGCGGCATCGGGGCCCCGGTTTTTAATAAAGAAAGATAAGCAACTTGAAACAGGCTTAAGCTTTGCTGAGAAACCGCCTAAACATGCGGGTTTTCGCATTGCTTTTGCCTGTTTTTTAATAGGCTTAGTTGAATAAACTGAAAGGAGGTGAATGCGAATGGCAAGTATCGTCAATGCATCCGCCGCGCTTCGCATACGCAGCGAACAAAACCGCGCCATATGTAGCATCAATGGCGTTAACCCAAACATGGCTGCCGAAGCTGCGGCAGGCTTTGTCGTGGGCATACAAAACATGTATAACCGCGGCAAGGTGACAGCGCGTATCCATGTTGTTTCGGATATTGAGATTCCCGGCAACCAGGCATAATTGCAGCATCATATCTTTTATTCTAAATGGAAGG
>WQVK01000031.1 GCA_009784025.1 Defluviitaleaceae bacterium | reverse complement strand
TTCCGACAGGCTATGTTCCCCTTGGCCTTTCGGTTGCGGGTAAGTCGGATAACCAGTTGGAGTTCTCTCTACTCCAATGCTCACATACGAGCGGTACTACAAAGCCCTTACGGGCGCCCTAAAATCTCAGCTTTGTGACAAAAAATTATCCAAAAATAAAGTTTTTTGCTTCTTTTTTCAAAGATAACCCGAAAGAAATCGGGCGGCATGAAATGCCGGGTTCGCGAAGCGAACCTTATGAAAGGAAGTGGAGGTGCCGGAGGCGAAGCCGCTGGCGGTTTTATAGGTAAGACGGCCTCCGACAATTCTAACCCCCAACCTCCATTAGGCGGATGATATCTGCCTGGCGGAGGTTTTTGTTTTCGCCGCGCTGGATGGCTGCTATGGTTTCTTCTACTGGCAGGATGATGATATCTGGCTGGCCGGTGGCATCTTGAAATTTCACCCAGGTTCTGGTGTAGGAATAATCCAGCAGCGTTGGCATACCGCCAACCCGGCCAAAGTATAGATGCAGTATTATGCCTTCGTCTGTGGGTGGGATGCGCTGGGAAGATATGAAATTGCCAAGGCTGTAGGCCACAAAACCCCGGCGAGTTTGGTTGCCTTCTATTATGTCCACAAAACCCATGGGCTGCAGCACATGGGGGTGGCTGGCCACCACAATATCTGCCCCGGCGGTTAACATTAGGTTGGCCCAGGCTTTTATATTGTCGCGGGGGGTGGTTTCGTATTCGTAGCCCATATGGGGTAGGATTATTATAAAGTCTGCCAGCTGCCTTGCGGCAGCTATATCTGCCTGGATTTTGTCGCGATTTAGGATGTTTAGCAGGTATTCATGCCCATGGGGGATTGGCTGGTTGCTGGCGAAGCTGTAGGCCAGGAAGGCGAAGGTGAAGCCCCCTGCTTCTTTTATGGTAATGTTGTCGCGCTCTGCCTGGCTGCGGTGGGTTCCTATGGGGGTTATGCCTAGGTTTTGCAGGGTGTCTATGGTGCGTAGCAGGCCTTGTTTGCCCTGGTCTAGGGCGTGGTTGTTGGCGGTGGTTAGTATGTTAAACCCTGCATGTTGCAAGGCTGTGGCGAATTCATCTGGTGCAGAGAATAGTGGGAAGCAGCTAAAGCCGCCACCCAGCACGGTTTCTAGGTTGCCGATGGTGAGGTCTGCGCTTTGCAAGATGGGGCGTATGGCAGAAAAGCCATGTTTAAAATCCCCAAAATCTGCCTGGGGCTGGTGCAGCATTAAATCCCCCACAAAGGACAGACGTGTGGGCCGCTTTACCCCTGCTATCACTATATAGGATGTGGTTTCGTCTAGGCCAAAGCCCAGGAATTCTGAAGCATCTGTATGGTCCAATATTTCCGGCACAAGCCCCAGCGCCTCTAGGTACATAAGGAAAATGATAATGGCCGCTGCGGAATCTAGGTAATGGTAGTTTAGGCCATGCAGAAAATGATATTCCTGGCCAAGCATGGCTGGTATGGTAATTTGGTCGCGGCGGAAGGCCTCTTGTGGGGTGAGAAAATGAGAAAAATCTACCGAGGCCAGCAGCAGCACATCTTTGCCAGAGTTTTCTATCCATTGATGCAGCCATTCAAAAAGCCTAACCGTACCGCCAAAGCTCATAGAGCGGTTCAGCAACAGCGGCGCAACCTGCGCCCCGGGCAGATAATGGTAAACAAATGGGATTAGCACCGCGGCAGAATGGTCGTACTCCATATGTGCATGGCTAACCACGGCATCTATGCCGGGCGCGGCCAGCATATCTTGCACGAAGCCCCCGTGGGCAGCCAGGCCGCTGCCCACATCCCAGCCCTTGCAAGAAAGTATGATTTCTGCCAGGTCGCCCTGGTGGTTTGGGCCTAGGATAATCACGAGGTCGTAGCTGTATGTGGCGGCGCTGGCGAAGAAGCCGCTTATTAAAGTAGCCGCAACATCGTGATGTGGTACAACCCCGGCCATGATGCGGCTTTGGGTGCTGTAGCCCCTGGGGTTGGCTATGGCTTGGTTAAATATTTCATGTGGCAGGTGGCGGATTTGTAGTAGGGGAGGGGTGGCTATTGGTTGCGGTGGTGGCGGGGGTTCTGTGTGGTATGTAATTTCGCAAGGGTAATAGCCCTCTGGCCGAGGGCTGCTGCAGCTTGCTAGGAATATGATTGCTATCGCAAGAAGTAGGGGTTTTATGAATGCAGATGGACGCATTTTTGCTGTCCTTTCCTGTGATGATTAAAATTCAGTTGGTCGGATTTTCCGACCAACTGAATTTTTCTACTACATGCTGGCAAGCCAGGCATTTATTGTAGAATCCAATGCGGCCGCGGCATCGGTAGGAGAAATATGCCAGCGCAGCATATTTAATATGCTATGTTCAACCAGTTCGAAAGGCAGGAATAGCATGGGGGCAAGAGGCTGGGAATGGAGGTAATCCAGCCGCTGGATGGCGGTTTGTATTGCGGCCTGGGAGGTGGTGGGGTCTTCGTGGAAGATGCCTTCTAGGGGCAAGCCAGCATAAATTGTCATGCTCCAGCCAGGCGGGAATGCGTCAATTACTATTTGCCCCGTTGTTGTGTCTTCAAACCTCCAAGTCCATCTGATTTCCTGAGTCAAGTTTAGGATGCTTTCGATGTGGCTGTGGGCGATATCTATCGCAATTGGCGTGTCAAAGCTGGTGGCGCCAACGCTGGGGCGTGTTATTCCTACGGCTTCTACAGGGGCATAAACTGGCGTGGTGGTTTGGCAAACGCTGGCTTGCAGCAGATATTGCGATACAAATTCCCAAGCCAATGTGGCGTTTTCGTTAGCCACTATGCTAATTGTTTTCCATGGAAAGCTAGTCGCCATGTTGGTTACAAGCCGCCCTTGAGTGTCTGCCAGGGGAATATAGCCGATAAATGGCTGCTCGCCTGTTCCTGTAAACGGGATTATTGCGTTTAAGGGGTTTAGGAATTGATTTTGTACGGAAAATGCGTAATATTCTACGCTGCGGTAAAGAGTATACGGCGTGGTAAAATAGCCGATTGTGCCAAAATGTGCATTTAGCGAGCAAACCCTTAAATTATGCTCAATTTCTATCCCGGGTGTAGTCATCTGTGGGTCTGGGAAAATCTCTAGCATATTTTCCAAAAACCTGATGAACTCTGGGCTTGTAAGGTTTGCACTGCGGCTGTTGATATCTGTAAATTGGTTTGCCATATTCCAAGCCATGAAGCCAGGGGTGTTTATTGCCCGGCAATTAGCCAGCAGTAGGTTATGGTCCCGGTTTGGGTGCTGCTGCGGCCCCGCGTCTATAAACATCTCCATCATTTGGCTTGTGGTGATGCTGTCCATGGCCATAAACCGGTTTACAATCTCTGGCGGCATAAATTCGGCGTTTATCCCCACATATTGCAGCCCAAAACCAAGCGGGAAGAAGGATAGCCTGCCGTCTATGGTAAGAGCATGTAGCGCCTGGGTGTAATAATCTATCATTTGCCTGTTGCCGCAGCCGCGAATCAGCTCGTTAATATCTGCAAGCCAGCCCTCCTGGGCAAGTTGGAATAGCGGCATGCGCGGGTCGTTGAAAAAAATATCAAACCCGTACCCGGCGGCAAGGATGCTAGGCAGCCTACCTGCCCAGTAATGGGCCTGGGTATCTAGGCAAAATACAGTGATTTCAATGTCTATAGGTTCGCGCAGGCTCATTAGGCGTTCGGCCTCGCGTAGTATGGGTTCATATTCTATGGGCGCTAAGATGCGTAATGTATCTGTGCCGCGGGGCTGGGAGATTGTTCCGTTGCCGTCTGTGTCTGGCGTGATGCGGGCATCGCTACCGCCTCTACCGCATGCGGCAGCGATTATGATTATGCCCAGGGTGAGGATTAGGGTTAGGGTTTTCATTGTCTGCCTCCAGTTGTGATATGCTGTTTACTCTGTAACCCCCCATAAATGCCCATCCATTCGCCCATTTGTGATTATCGTAATCCCATCTGCCATGTCGCCCTCAAATAGCTCTATGGCATAATAGGTAATCACCCGGGTAACATTACGTACCGCTAATGCATTGGGAATATGGGAGAAATGTATTTCTACAAGCTGCCGTTGGGTGTTGTGAACAAAGGCGTCTTGGTTGGCTTGGCGCATGGGTACAAAGCGCAGGTTGCTGGGTAGGCGGTCGTATAATATAAAATTGTCTCGGTTTGGGGGCAGCGACAGTTCTATACTAATGCGAACCATCTCGCCAACCCTTTCTATGCTGCGGTTTATGGGTATCACATTCCCGGCGGGGTCAAAATTCCCCACGCCAGAATCGAAGAAGCGCACGGCAAAATCCGTCTGACCGCTTATTGGCGTCAAGTTCAAATTGTCAAACTGTTCCTGGCTGATATGCAAAGTGTGGCGGGCTAGGTTTTCCAGCAGCAGTGTATGTGTCTCGCCATGCAGGTAATATTGCAGCGTAGAATAAGTTTCACCCAGCAGATACGCATTTCTAATAAAGTTGATGCGCTCTGGTACATCGCTTACATAACGGTTGCGCCGGGCATCAGGGCAGTTGATATGCCGCCATGCAGCTTGCGGGTTCAATGAAGTATTGATGAAAAGCAGCAAGGTATTAATCCGCTCCTGATGATACTCGGGGACAATAGCTAACGGGGTAAATAAATCCAGCATAGCTTGTGCGCCATTGTAATCCCCTATGGCCACTAGGGCCGCAGTAAGATATAGCCAGGCAAGCTGGTTGTGGCGCTGGGTTTGCAGCCGCTGGAAGGTTTCATATGGACTCCCGACCTCCCAAGCGCTTAAATAATCGCCCCAGTCACCGCTGGCTAGGATGAGGATGGCTTGCTCTGGAGTGAGATGACTCTCGTGCAGCTTGCCGAAAATGGGCTCCGCTGCTTCCCGCCAGATGTCAAGCAGCACGGGGTCGCCCATGGCTGCTTGGGCCATCAGCGCCGCAGCCCGCATCATACTATAGTCATGCTGTTCATTACTGCGCAGGAAACGCCGGATTTCATCATGGTCAACAAATTCCGGCAGGGAAGACACAAAGCGCATGGTATAGAAGAAATCCGACCGCTCGAATGTTAGCTCTGGTATGCCGCCGTCTGTATCATGTATGCGGGCGCGCACAGCTGCGGTGAAGTCGTAATCTTCATCTGTTTCCATCCATGGCAAGATATTTCCAAAGAAATAATCTGCAAAGGCCGTGCCAGCGATATAATCCGTGCGGAAAGAGGCATTGTCTGTAAAGCTGTTAATCACCCCAATAAACGGGCGAATGTTAGCATTTGTAAGCGTAACGCGCACTGGCAGCGGCAGCATATATAACTGCCCAATATCCGGCGCTTCCGGCGAAACCTGCCCCTCAACCCGTATGGGAATAATCATATCTGCCTCAACTACTTCAAATGGCAGCTCTATGCCATCTTGGTAATTGCCCCATGTGGCATGGGCACGCAATGTGTAGCTGCCAAGGCTAAGCTTGCCCGCATTAAATATGATATTACCAAGGCCAGTTTGGCTGTCGCGGAAAATAACCTCGTCATCTTGCAATACTTCAAAAATAAAGTCGATATCAATTTCGTTGTGCCTGCCGCCTGTGCCAAACACCCGCACCATGGCAGCAATATCGTCGCCATAAACATATCGGTTAGTATGCAGCAGGCTAATGTAAAACGGCAACGCAGATGGGATGTTCTCAATAATATCACCAGCCAGGCCGTCGTCATTTAACCCAATGGCCGTAACCCGCCAAGATGTAACCTGATGCGGCAATGTAAATGTGAAACTAGCCATGCCACTGGCATCTACGTTAACTGTTTCAAAAATCGGATTGTCCACAAAATCGTCACGGAATGTTAAATCCACGCCTTCGTCGCTGCCACCGCCGCCTTCTGCGCCGCCGCCACCAGAATTGATATTATGCTGCACAAACGAAGCAAACTGGTGGAAGCGTATATCCCAAGGGGTAATATGCGAGCTGCCGTACAGGCGAGACAAGAAGTTGGCGGCATGCCAACCATGGATGATACTGGCCTCGTCAACCACGCTTATTAAAACTTGCCCGGCAACAGGGCTGCCGGTTTCGCAGCTTATTTGTATGCTAACGGTAACCTCGTCGCCAGGGGCGTAAATTTCTTGGCAAAAATCCAGTTCTACTTGCATTTCCCGCTGGGTAAAATCGTAATGAACAGAAATGGGGTTTGGGATGGCAAAAATATTCCGCCCATCAAAAAACGCACCAAATAGAAGAGCATTGCTTATAGCCGCTTCTGGGAATGGCATAGATACCCCATGGGCATCGCCCACCACGGTATCTAGCACCCCATCCCGCACCAAAACTGCCAATATGCGCCCTTCCGCCGGGATGATGGTATCCCCTTCAACTTCGCCCCATTCCAAAGCCCACCAGTGGTCGCTAAAGCGCCATGGGTCTGTGGATTCTACTACGGAAATATTTATGTCGTCGCCAATTCGTACCTGCCTGTTTTCCAGAATAAAGCCAAAATGCCGCATAGATGTTTCTTGTTGCGCCTGAAACCAGCTGCGGTCGTGAATTTGGGCGCGCACTCCACGGCCTTGGGTGTCCTGGTAGCGGATATATATGCTGTAGCGGATAAGCGGGTCACTAGAATAGGGTAGGTCGGTTACGGTGGCGCGGCCGCCTTCTGTGCGGCCTTGGATGGTGCGGTAAGGGCTGCTTACGGTGTCAAAATTGTAACGGGTGATAACCCGGCGCTGTATGCGGTCGTAGCTGCGGTGGCGCACTGTGCGGGTGGTTACATGGCGGGTGACGTGCAGGGTAAAGTCTACATCCACGGCCGCGCCGCGTAGCATATCATCAGTAAAATGCTGCCAGCGCCTCAGCTCTTCACTGTTTAGCCTATCCAGGGTTATATGGCTAGTGGTGATGTTCATTTCGCTGCCGCCTTCGTAATCATGCTCTAGCATAATATCCCTATGGGCAACCACAAATGGTATGCTGACCCCCTGGTTAGCTTGCATTGTGGAGGTAGTAGAGAACCAAAAGTTGCGCCAGCGTGGGAACCAATCAGGGTCGTCTTCATGCCATTCGTTGTTTATCCAGTTGCTGCCTTGTACATCCTGGTCTACGGTGATGCTGGCTGTGCCTATGCCGCTAGCGTCTGTTTCTATGGTTATGTTTTCCCCGGTAAATGTTACGTCGCCTGCTGGCATCCCTGCAAAGGTGGCCGTGAAAATCTCCAGATAAGCTACTTCCCCTAGATTGAATGCTGCTTGGTTAAGGGAGGCTTCTATTACGTATGTGAGGTTGGCATAATCGATAAACTGCACCCAGGTAGACATTAGCCTTTGGCCGTTAACTTCTACTATAATATCCGTAAAACCAAACATATCGCTAACGGGTATGCGCTTGCTAAAGCTATGGTTCGCATCCAATACTATGGGCAGCTCTATCATATTGCCCACACGCAGTGTGAAAACATCCTCTGGCAAATGGGCATGGCCATACAGCGGCATAATCACCCCAAAGACGTCTACAGTGTCTGACGGGCGGTAGTTTGGCCGGTCTGTATAGATGTATGAGAGGAATCTTTCCCTAGGCAGCAGCCTGCGGGCGCTGAATGTTGGCTTTGCATAAGCGAAGGGCAGGTGGCCGTCGTACTCTATGGTGATTGTGGCGCGGCTGTTAGATGCGGCTTGAGCAATTGCCAGGCCATAGCTGTTTGTGGTGGTTACGGCATCGTCTATGTTAATGTTTGCCCCGGCAGCGGGCAGCCCGGTGCTGGCATCATGCACCCAAAACACCGTATCCCCTTCTACAGATAAGGAGTACACGGCTATCGGTGACACTTGTATAAATTTATGCAGCACAATTTCTTCCGGCAGGGAAGTTTGCAGCCGGATTTCTGCTACGTAGTAGCCCACAGGCAGGGTTTTTTCCAGGAAGAGGTAGTGGAATCTGCTCCATTCAGATAATTCTATGGTGTACAGCTCTATTTGCATGGCGGCTATGGGGTTTTGTAGGCTGCGTATGGCCAGGTTGCTGTCTAGGAAAGTGGCTGCATCCGGGATTTCATAAAGATTTAGCTGGAATATGTTGTCGCGTAATTCCTCAGCTACATTTAGTGCGATTAAAACCTCGTCCCATGGCAGAAAAGTCTCGTAAATGCTACCGGAAATGCTAACTGCGTTTGTGGTGGCCGTGCCCCATGTAGTGGTGAAGTCAAATTGATGGGGCTGAGGCATGGTTTCACCTAACTTGCTAGTGATTTCGGCAGATATAGTAACAGTGTAAAGCGTGTTGAATTCCAGGGCATGTGGCGCAAAAATATGTGTGTTATCACGCTGCAAAAAGAAGCCATCTACGGGCGGGTCTATGGAAAAATGCGCAGCAAATTCATCCGGCGAGACGGGCTGACTGAATGTGACCTCTATGCCGGCATCTTGCGGAATACCCCGGCTATTGTCTGCCGGTGATGTAGCAGAGATGCGAAAAATATCCACGGTTTGGAAGGCATGGGAAGCGGGCTGCATCTGCGCCGGGCTGTAGATGAAATTAACGATACGATTAGGGGAGAGTTCTTCTGCAAAACGCAGCAAAAAATCCCCGGCAGGCTGCGCCTCTAGGGTGAATGCTTCACCAGTGGGTACGGATAGGTTGGTATTGAGATATTCTTCTGTAAGTATGCCATTTGCGGAGTAGATTAAGAAGGGCGAGTCTGTATAAACACCCAAGTTTGAGTAAGATAACGGTGTGATTATAAGGTTGCCCAAGGCCGAAGGGGCGAAGATAAGTCCATTTTCGTAAAAAGTTGGCATGGTTTCGTATGGGGAGGGTAGCTGTGTAGTATGTAGCGGCGGCATGGTGGGTGTATCCTGGGCGGTGAGGTCCGTTTCTGCGACATCTCGTGTGTTGATGATAATAAATAAAGATGCAGCAACCGCAACCAAAATGCCTATTACAACAGGGAATATAAACCTTTTTATTTTCGCCATAATGAAATCACTCCGATTATTTGTAGTTTTGTAGGATTATATCATAGTTGACGGGGATAATAAAATTGTTATCTTGTTGGTTTGTTTTGCACAACTTGTTGTAACTTAAAAATTAAAATTCGTGGGGATGCGAGAGGCAAATCTCGGTGGTTTTAAACAAAAAACACCCGCCTCGCATATGCGAAACGGGCGCCTTTTTCATTTACAAAAATGGTTGTTAGCGAGAGCTGCCTGCCATTTGGCGTTCTTGGGCTTCTATCATCTTTTTCACCATGTAGCCACCAACATAACCAGCTTGTGCGCTAGTTAGGTCGCCGTTGTAGCCTTGCTTTAGAGGTACGCCAATTTCGCTGGCTACTTCAAACTTAAATTGGTTAAGAGCTTCTCTTGCGTGTGGTACTTTAGATGATGTGATTGAATTATTCATGATTATCTCCTTTTAATTCATAATTGGATGATGCGGTGTGCATCATTACGAGGATAGTATGAGTTATGGGAGATTTTTTATGCGGAGGTGACGGTGGTAATTTTTAGAAGATAAAAATATTTTAACAGGTAGCTTGCAATGCAATGTACCGTGTGATAATATGTACCCATGGTAAGAAATCAAATCAACTAATTACAAGTTGTAATTAGTTGATTTGCAATTGCGAGAAAAGAACCTTGTTCGCAAAGGAGGCAAAATGAGTATTCAGCTTAAAAAAGGCGCGCTGCAGCTGTGTGTGTTGGGGTTGCTGTCTAAGCGCGACATGTATGGGTTCGAGCTTGTGGGGGCAATTTCTAAGCATGTAAAAATCGCAGAAGGCACAATCTACCCGCTGCTTAAACGCATAAAAGACGAGGGCTGCGTAACAACATATCTAAAGGAATCCCAAGAAGGCCCGCCACGAAAATACTATCAAATTACAGCAACAGGGCAGCGCATATTATTAGAATTGCTAGACGAATGGAGCAGCCTGGTGGCAGGCGTAAAAAATATTTTGGAGGAGTCGCAATGACAAAACATGAATTTATTAACGAGCTGCAAAAGGAATTATCCACCGCAAACATAAAAACCCGTGAAGAAATCTTGGCGGATATAAACGAGCATTTTTATGAAGGAGCAGCCCAAGGCCGAAGCGAAGAAGAAATATGCATAAGCCTGGGCCAGCCAGGCAGCATAGCCCGGCAAGTACTAGAGGAAATTAACCAACAGCCACAAACGGCACCGCCAGAATCTAGCTGGCATCAACCCCAAAACGCAAACAACAACAACGACAGCGACAACTGGAACAGCCACAGCGGTGATTTCGACGAAACTTTCACCGGCGTACAAAAAATAAACGCCTATTTGGAAATAGGCAATTTATATTTTCTACCGTCCACTGATAGTAATTTCCGCGTAATGTTAAAAGGGATCGGAAGCCGCGACAAATACTCTGTTGGAAACCACGCCGGAGAACTTAGTATAAAAATAAAACGCCCATTTAAATGGTTTCAGTTTGTTACTCCTTTTGGCTCAAAAACAGAGGCGATTGTGTATGTACCTGCCCAGTTTCCGGGTCTTATAAAGGCTGATGGCATCTGCGGCAACATAAAAGCCGAAAATATAAGTGGTGACTTAAAACTTTCTGCCGCCGCCGGCAATATCACCATAGACAACCACTATGCCAATAATGTAAAGGCAGAAAGCGCCGCCGGCAATGTAAAAATTCGCCTTTTAAATAACTTTGCCGAGGTTGTAAAGCTAGAAGCATCTGCGGGTAATGTAGATTTTGAAGTGGCAGAAACAGGCCAGTTGAAGGCAGTTGCATCTGCCGGAAATGTAAATATAAGGGTGCAAAAACTGGCCGGGGAAACAAAAATAGAATCCGCCGCCGGAAATGTAAAGTTAAACACCACAAGCATCCAAGGCAATGTAAAGTTAGAATCTTCTGCCGGGAACGTAACGCTAACCGCTACAGACATCCAAGGCAATATACGCATGGCCTCAGCCGTAGGCAGCATAAAAGCCCATATGCCAGCCGACGCAAACTGCCGCATAGACGCAACCAAACCCACCATGGGCAGCCTTAAAAACCAAATTACAGGCAACCCAAGTTCGCCACATACGCTAAAAGCTAGGGCAGAAATAGGCTCTATAAAGTTGCTGGCTTTGTGATGTATAGCCGCTCCATCTAAAAATATTCGCATAGAGCGCAGGAAATTTTTCGCAAGGCGAGAAGCTGAAAACCGCCGCGCACTAGCGGTGCGCAAGGTTTTTAGCGACGAAGGATTGCGGGAAATTTACAAGCTCTATGTGAGGGTTTTTAGGTGGAGCGGCTATATATAGTAATGCCACCTAAAAACCCTTATATTAATGCATGTAGGCTTTAATAGCGAAATAAATGAGAAACGGTCTTGCCGGAGCGGCACCTGAAACGCCGAAATAAGGCGTTCCAGGTGCTTTTACCGCGACAGGCGAGACCGATTTCGAATTGTTTCTATAGTACGCCGCGAAGCAAAGGCATAGGCCGTAAGAAAGTAGGTTTCTTTCTTACGGCCTATGCCTTTGATTCGCTTAAATGGAGATAACAATGTTACGGTTTTATAGTGAAATGATTCGAAATCGGTTTCACCTGTCGCGGCAAAAACGCCTGAAACGCCTTATCTCGGCGTTTCAGGTGCCGCTCGGGCGAGACCGTTTCTCATTTATTTCACTATAATTTTTATCCAAAAGTAATCTCTGTGACATCCATTACAACTCTTTGGCCGTTGCGCGCAGAGATATGAACATATGGGCGGGTTAGACATTCTGCGGTTAGTACCCATTCAATAACATGGCTTGTGCCAAGTACAAGTTCCCATGCTTGCGGCATCCCCGCTGGAACTGTAAACTGGGCATAATTGCTAAGGTCTGGCCCTATAGAACGGCCAAGGATGCCGTTGCCGCCTGCAGATGCAGATACGATATTAAAGTAGAAGCGAACCACATTACCTACTGCTGCGTTGCTTGGCAGCACGTAGATTAAGCCGTGGTCGAAGCCGTCATGGGTTTTTTCTAGGCGGATTGCGTTATCTTCTGTAAAGCGCAGGGATGTCATGCCGTCGCCACCGCCGCCAAACCATACGATATGGCTCCACGGATGATCGTAAAGGTAGTGGGAAACTGTGTCGCCTGCTTCTGCGTCTCTCCAGCCTTGGATATGGTCAGACATGCGCCATTGTACGTTTGCAGCGGTTGGTGGCGCTGCTGCCGGGGTTGGAGTTGGCGCTGCTGCTGGTGTAGGAGGTGCTGGCGGTGGGGTGGGGGCTTCACCAATGTAGATATAGGCTGCGCTGGCCGCGCCGTCCCATCTTGGAGTCGCGCCGATTCTGCCTGCGATGTAGCCCAGCGGCACAAATGTGCGGCCGTCTACTATTACAGGTGTGCCCATGCCGCCGGCTAATGCTACGCCAATTGGCAGGCGGATATTGTCTATAATTGCTGTGTTATCTTCAAATGCAATAACTGCTGCGCCAATGGCCTCGCCAATTTGACGAAGAGGAACCATTACGCGGCCGTCTTGGTTAAACGGTGCTGCATCTAATGTGCCGGCTACGCCGTTGATTGTGTAAGTTGTAGAGCCAACTGCGAAACGAAGCACGGCATCGTCACCCGCTGGTGGTGGCGGTGGTACTACTGGAGGAGTAGGGGCTGCATCGCTGTCGTCGTTTGCTTCTGCTGGGGTAGGAGTGGCTGTTGGGGCTGGTGCTCCGCTGCCGTCAAACCTTAATGCTGCAAAGTTAGTTACGCCGCTGGTAACCGCTGTGGCATCAGATACGATATACACTACGATAACGCTTTCGCCAGGTGTAAGGTCAACTTCGCCAACAAAATGCCAGCGATAGGCCTGCCAGCCAGAAGAATCTGTACTTTGGGATTGGCCAACAAACTCGTTGTCTACATAAACACGGATATTGCCTGGTGGGGTTGGGTATGCTGCAAGATAGGCGTAAACTCTATAGGTATCTGCATCTTCTACAGTTACGGTATACTGCATCCATTCGCCAGGAAGAGTCCAGGCAACATTGCCGCCAAAACGGCTTCCGCCAACTTCTGTGTTGGTGTCTTCGCCTGGGCGCACATCATGAGTGCCACTTGGAGACATGTCTAGGCCTTGGCCTGCATCAAACCAAACAGCCACAATGTAAGATGGCTCTGAATTGGTTATCACTTGCTCGCGGTAAGGCGTGGCAGGTGATGCGTTGGGTGCGGCCATAACCGCAATAGCGCTTAATGTCATAAGTACCATAACCAGCGCTGCAACAACAAACTTCTTTGTCATGCTTTCACACTCCTTCAAGGATTTTGATGGTGAAAGTGTACTATGTAATAATGAATAATGCAAGAAGATTTATCAAAAACAACCAGTGGCTTCACTTCACGCTTCCAGAAGATTCCCGCTTTTTGAAAAAAGCTTGGCAAAAACTTTAACGTTGAAGTTCTCTTTACAGACGATATAAGGTAGAGGCAGTAAAAAAGCGGTTTGCATTCTTACTGCCTTTTATAGTGAAATAATTCGAAATCGGTCCCGCCTGTCGCGGCAAAAACGCCCAAAACGCCTTATCTCGGCGTTTCAGCCGCTTGGCGAGATCGTTTCTCATTTATTTCACTATGCTTATATTGTGCGAATAAAAAATTAAAATTTTTTGCCCCTCTTTTTTTCAAAAAAGAGGGTGAGTGTGGGCGAAACCCACGGCCTTAACCTCTCGTGTGGCCACTATATTTACACCTGTGCCAGTCACATTTTCTAGGATTATGTCGCCAATTGCTACTGGCGCTGCCGCGGTTATTTTGTGGATTTCTGCCACTGCGGCCATTATTTTGCTTTTTGGGATTGGGGTGGCGGTTTTTACGGATAACATTGTCATGTGGCCGCCGGTTACTTTTATGCTGGTGGCTATGTTGCGGGTGGGGGCGGTTAGTTCTTCTTTTGCGTATTCTAGGCCGGCTGGGCATTCGTTGCCGGTTACGGATATTTGGCTGTTTTGCTGGGTAACGGCCATTAGGCAGCCTACTGGGCAGCTTACGCAGGTTATTTCTGTCATAGGATTTCCACCTTCACTTCCTTGGCCGGGTTTTTTAGCACAAAGCGGACGCGCTCCATTTCGCTGGGGATTATGGCGCGTTTTTTTATGCTGCGGATGGTTTCGCCGTCTGCGGAGATTTTAATTTCGCAGGGGGAGTAGATTCCGCTGCTGCGGAAGGAGATTGTGTACATTGGTTCGCCGGGGATTAGGGCCATGGGTACGGTGTAGCGCACGCCGTGGCCTGGGGTGACGATAGTGGAGTGGGTGGCCGGGGGTAGCTGGCCGCGTATGAATTTTACGGCGTTTGCGGCGGCGTCGTAGGATTCTAGGGTTACGTGATCCACAAGGTCATGTACATGGAGGGCGTTGCCTGCGGCGAATACGCCGGGGATGCTGGTTTCTAAGCGGTTGTTAACTATTGCGCCCCCTGTGATAGGCGACATTTCTACGTTGATTTTGGTGGCCAGTTCGTTTTCGGGGATTAACCCCACGGAAAGCAGCAAAGTGTCGCAGGGGATGAAATGCTCTGTGTCCGGGATTGGCTGGTAGTTTTCATCAACTTTGGCTACGTATACGCCTTCTAGCGTTTTTAGGCCTTTTGTGCGGGTTACGGTGTGGGATAGGAATAGGGGGATGCCGTAATCGTTTAGGCATTGGGCGATATTACGTTTTAGCCCGCCAGAATGTGGCGCAATTTCGTAAACGCCCAGCACGTCTGCGCCTTCTAGCGCCATGCGGCGCGCCATGATAAGCCCGATATCGCCAGAGCCTAGTATTACTACCTTTTGCCCAAGTTTGAAACCTTTCATGTTGACCATTTCTTGGGCTGTGCCAGCAGAATAAACCCCGCTGCCCCTGCCGCCGGGTATGCCAATAGCCCCGCGAGAACGCTCGCGGCAGCCCATAGCTAAAACCACCGCCCCGGGTTTTAGGGAGGTTAAACCCCTTGGCGAAACATAGGTGACGGTGCGGTCTTCCTCGATGTCTATTACCATCGCCCCTAGGGCAAATTTTACGCCCAGCTTTAGGGCGCGGTCTATAAGCCTTTGGGAGTATTCTGGCCCGGTAAGCTCTTCTTTGAAAACATGAACGCCAAAACCATGGTGGATGCATTGGTTTAATATCCCGCCCAGGCTATCTGCCCGCTCGATAACTAAAACATCTTCCAGGCCGTCTTCTCGGGCGCGTATCGCGGCACTAAGCCCCGCAGGCCCGCCTCCGATTATACAAAGGTTCATGTTTGCCTCCTGTGGTGAGTCTATGGTCGTATGATATCGCAGATTATATGATGAAGCAAGGGTTTTGTGGGTGTTAGGGCAGGGGATAAAAAATATCATTAGCGGCGAATTCAGTTGGTCGTAATTTACGACCAACTGAATTTTCCAAAAACTCAAGTGGAAAAATTTTTGCCAGGTGTTTTTTGGTATATAGTAGAATTCTTCTGAAATTGCAAAAAACGCAATTTCAAAAGAAGTAAAAGATTGAAAATGTAACTTTTCCGAAATTAAAAAACGTAATTTCGGAAGAAGTCTAGTGAAATAATTCGAAATCGGTCTCACCTGTCGCGGCAAAATAAGGTGCCACTCGGGCGAGACCGTTTCTCATTTATTTTACTATAACTATGGAAATATCGGATAACACGAAGCGGAATTACGATAACCCCATACAGGCGCATATAAGAACCAATAAACATTTTTTTTGCAACTGCACAACCAATCAAGAAAAATACTGTCTATACATATGAGGACAGAAAGGAGCGCAAAAAAATGTTAAAAGGAAAAACAGCGTTAATTACTGGGGCATCAAAGGGTATTGGCCGAGCCATAGCTCTTGACATGGCAAAGAACGGTGCGAATATCGCACTTAACTACATTGGCGAACCCAATGAGGCGGAATTGGTTCGCAGGCTAATCCTTGATGAAAATGTCCACTGTGCAATATACAAATGCGATATTTCAGATTTTAATGCATCTAAAAAAATGGTTGATGATGTCTTGAGAGATTTTTCACAGGTTGATGTTTTGGTAAACAATGCTGGTATAGCTCGCGACAACCCAATTTTACGAATTAGCGAAAAAGACTACGATGATGTTATGGATGTCAACTTAAAGGGTTCGTTCAACATGATAAAACATCTCTACCCTGCGTTTATGAAAAGTCGTACTGGCACAATCATTAACATAGCAAGCGTTTGTGGGCTTAGGGGTTGGCAGTGGCAGGCAAGTTATGCTGCATCAAAGGGCGGTCTTATCTCATTGACAAAAACGGTTGCAAAAGAACTGGCGGGGCGTGGTGTTACTTGTAACGCCATTGCGCCTGGCCTTATTGAAACTGATATGACGGCCGGGTTAAATGGCGATAATAAAAGCGATTTTGTCGCCTCGATACCGCTATCACGAGCCGGTCAGCCAAGTGACGTTTCAAAACTTGCCGTCTTTTTGGCAAGTGATTGGGCATCGTACATTACCGGCGAGGTTATAAAGGTTGACGGGGGGCTGTGTATTTAATGAAGATTGGCATACCAAGGGCATTGCAATACTATTTTTATGAGGATTTGTGGCTAAACTTCTTCAAAAACATAGATGTTGAAACGATTGTTAGCCCCGCAACAAATAAAGAAATTGTAAAAAATGGCGTTAATAATTCGATAGATGAGGCCTGTTTCTCGTCAAAAATTTTTATTGGCCATGTGGAGTATTTGTTGGACAAATGCGACATGATTTTCGTGCCACGTATAGAAAACTCTGCAATTCGTGAAGAATACTGCACAAGAATTTTTGGGTTGTGTGACCTTGTTAAAAATACATTCCAGGGTGTTAAACTTTTACAAGCAGAGGTAAATTACCTTTACCGTAAAAAAGAGTCATTTGCATTTATAGAAATTGGGGCGGCTTTAGGAAAAAGCAAGGAAGAATCTTTAGAGGCCTACAAAAATGCCCTATCAACTGCCGAAAGTATCAAAGAAATAAAAATTTTGCAGCAAGAGGAATTGCTAAACAGCGATGGTGCAAAAGTTTTAATCTTTTCACACGCCTACAATACTTATGATGCTTGTATAGGAAAAGAAATAACTGATTTTTTCGCAGCCAACAACATAAAAGTTGCATATGCAGATTTAATAAATGAAAAGGAAGCGCAGGCATTAACTAAAGAATCTTATGGCAAAAGGGTTTATTGGAAAGTGAGCGCACAACTAATTGGTGGTATCGAAAAATACAGAAGCCAAGTAGACGGAATCATTCTTATTTCGACATTTCCATGCGGCCCAGATTCAATTTTTAATGAGCTTTTAATAAGGCTTATAAAAGATAAGCCAATTTTGTCCCTTATTATAGATGAACAAGATGCCAGTGCCGGTATCCAAACACGCTTAGAGAGTTTTACAGATATTATCATGGCAAAAAGGCAATCAGGAGGTGAGTTGTAATGGCAATTGCCGAAAAAGTAGCATGTGCGCCCCAAATAGGAGATTACCATATTATTGCGGATATACTACTGCAACGATGTTTGAATTACAAAACAATGCGCTGCCCACCAATGACAAAGCGTACTCTTGAACTTGGGGCAAGACATAGCCCAGACATGATATGTACGCCTTTTAAAACAACACTTGGTAATTTTATTGAGGCCGCCGAGCAAGGGGCAAATGTATTTGTTATGCCCGGCGTAGGTTGCCGTTTGGGTTTTTATGACATATTGCAAAAGCAGATTTTAGATGATTTGGGTTATGACTGCGAGATGATTACGCTTTTTGAATACATCCCTACTGTGAAAAGGCTATATGCATCTTTAAGCAGCATAAACCCAGACTTGACCCAAGAGGAATTTGACTCTGTTTTTGAAATTGTCGTTAAAGTTACGGTTGATATGGATAACCTTGCCGACTTTATGCGAAGGAATATTGCATTTGAAGTGAATAAGGGCGATTTTGAACAATGCTATCAAGCATATTTGCAAGAAGTAAAGAGCGCGCAGGACGTAACCGAAGCCGAGAGTATTGGCGAAAAGTACAAAGAGAAAATGGAATCTATCATCACAAACAAGCCGGGCAAACCTGTAAAAATAGGGATTATCGGCGAGATATATGTTGTGGTCGAGCCATTTTCAAACTGCAACATGGAGAAATGGCTTGCAGAGCATGGCGTCGAGATTATTCGTTCTGGCAGTTTGACGCAGATGGCGGTTGCCATATTCACAGTAGACGAGCAAGTACAAAATAGCGGCGGCTATGTTGATTACAATATTGGCAGTACCGCCAACGATGCAATTGCCCAAGCGTATCAAATGATACAAGACGGCATTGACGGCATAATTCATGTTAAACCTGCATCTTGCTCCCCGGAAATAACTGCTATGACAATTTTGCAAAACATTTCTCAAGATTCCAATGTGCCTTTTATGTACATGACATTTGATACAGAAACAAGCGAGGCAGGTGTACACACAAGGTTAGAGGCGTTTCACGATATGATTGTTATGAAAAGGAGGAGCGAAAATGAATAAAGCATACTTAGGCATTGACATTGGCTCTATTTCTACCAAAGGCGTTGTCATTGATGAAAACAATAATGTTTTAGCAAGCAGTTATTTATGGACATCCGGCAACCCCATTGCCGCTGTAAAAAATGTGTTGAATGAAATTTCTCAAAAACTCGACAAGAAGTACACCGTTGTCAATGCAGGAACAACTGGCTCTGCAAGAAAACTCATAGGCGTAGCTCTTAACGCACGGGTTGTTAAAAATGAGATAACCGCCCATGCGGTAGGTACGCTTGCAGTTGTTCCGGACGTAAAAACTATTCTTGAAATAGGCGGGCAGGATTCAAAAATTATTTTAATAAACAATGGTGTTGTTATAGATTACGCCATGAACACCCTGTGTGCCGCAGGCACCGGCTCATTTCTAAGTAGCCAAGCAAAGCGGCTTGATTTAGAACTTGAAGATTTTGCGGAGCTTGCACTAACGAGTGAAAATCCTGCAAAAATTGCTGCCAGATGTACTGTTTTTGCAGAAAGTGACCTTGTGCATAAGGCCCAAATAGGCCATAGCAAAGCAGACATTGTAGCCGGGTTATGCCGTGCTATAGTTTTGAATTACCTAAACAATGTGGGCAAGGGTAAGAACATAAAAGCACCCGTTGTATTTCAAGGTGGGGTAAGTAAAAATGCTGCTGTTATAAAGGAGTTTGAAAAGGAACTTAAGTTGCCTGTGTATGTAGACCCAAATGGGCATCTTATGGGCGCACTTGGTGTGGCAGTTCTGTGCAAAGCTGAAAAAGAAGAAACCACTTTCGACTTTAGCATCACAGACACAGATTTTGTAACAAAAGGGGTTGAATGCACAAACTGCCCCAACAACTGCGAAATCATATGTGTTTACAAAAATGAAGTTTTGCTTGATGCTTGGGGAAATAAATGCGAAAAAGGCACACGCATAGCGTAGTGGGCTACGCCCACTATAGCGGTTGGGATTGGGGCAGAGCCCCATTAAAATAATAAGGAGAGATAGCCATGGTATTTGAAAAAATCAGAACCGTAATTGTTGAGCAACTGAGTATTTCTGAGGACAAAATTACGCTCGAAACATCCCTGCTAACAGACATTGGGGCAGATTCACTCGACATCTTTCAGATAATTTCTAATCTCGAAGATGAATTTGGCATAGAATTTTCGTCAGATGTGGTAACAAATATGAAAACTGTTGGCGATGCGGTCGAGTACATCAATGCGAATGCAAATAAGTAACGCTCTACAGCCTCCTTTCAAGTGCAACATATACCTCCCCTTCGCATCCAATGTGGAGGGGAAAATTTTTTTGTGATTTTAATGCAACCTACCATTATTTTTTGCTGTCTATATATGTGTAAGACATTAAAAAATATCAGGAGGTAACACATGTTTCAGTTAATTTCAGACGGTGGTTGCGATTTCACAAAAGAGGAAGTGCAAAAGCACAATATAGATATTATACCGTTTTATGTCATGCTGGATGGCAATACCTATCTAAAAGAAGGCGTGGATATAACCAAAGATGAATACTTTAAACGCCTAAAAGAAGATAAAAATCTTTTCCCAAAAACAGCACAGCCAAACCCACAAGATTATGTGGACATATATACGCCACACCTTAAAGCAGGTAAAGATATAATCTCGCTAACGATTTCATCAAAATTTAGTGGTACTTATAATAGCGCAACGCTTGCTGCCAGCATGGTTAAAGAAGATTACCCCGACAGAACAATCATTGTAATAGATTCTTTGAATTGTGCAATAGGTCAGGGGCTTATCTTAAAAGAAATGATAAAAATGCGTGACAAAGGCTTTTCTATAACCAAAACCGCTGAACTTGCAGAAGAAATAATTAAAACCGTTAAAATATATTTTTCACTAGATACACTTGAGTATCTAAAAAAGGGTGGCAGAGTTGGCCCTACTACTGCATTGGTTGGCGGGCTTTTGGGGTTGCGCCCAATACTGCATATTGTAGATGGAGCGGTAGAGCAGCTTGATAGTGTGCGTGGTAAGGACAGGGTTTTGGCATTAATTGAGGAAGGCATTGTAGCGGCCCTTAAAGATGAAGTACAGAATATAAACCTTAGTGTAGGTCATATTCTCCGTGAAGAAGATGCCGTCAATTTCAAGGCCAGCCTGGAAAAATCACTTGGTACAAAAATCGAAAACCCCGTAGTAGAGGTTGGTGCAACAATAGGCACACATGCCGGGCCGGGGGCTTTGGCAATCGCGTATTGCAAAAAATATGAAACATTTGTTAAATAGGAGGGTGCTGGCATGAATAACTGGTTTATATTAGCGCAAGTTTTAGGTGTAATTACAATTATATTTGAATTTACCTCGTATCAAATCAAAAACAAATCGAAATACTTTCTAACCACAGGCATAGGCAGCTTTTTTTGGCTGACGATGTTCTTTTCTGTGGGCATGGCAACCGGAATGGACACACAAATTTCGCTCATGGTTGCTGCATCATATAGCACCGTTCGCAACTTAGTGTTTTGGAAAATATTTGCCAAAAACACCCCGCAAAGCAAGGAAATTGGGCTCAATTTCTTGCTTATAATGATTGGTGTGGCTCTTGTTGCAGGTGTGCTTTCAATTATTAACGCCCCAGAACAAGTTAGATGGCTACACACACTTGGAATGATTGCTGCTTTAAGTTTTGTTATAGGGCAATATTTACCGGGGGTTCACTATGTACGCATAACAGTTACATTTTATGCGATTATAGTAATCCTTACACAAACGCCGCTTAACATTTTATATGGTGATTTCCGCTGGAATATCATGGGCATTGCAATTGAGGTTGCAAAAATTGTATCAGTTATTGTTTTCTATATACGCTTTTCAAAAAACCCAAAGCAGCCACAATTACAATTTGCAAAACCATAATTTACGGTTTTTATAAGCCCCGTATAGTAGACTTCTTCCGAAATTACGTTTTTTAATTTCGGAAAAGTTACATTTTCAATCTTTTACTTCTTTTGAAATTGCGTTTTTTGCAATTTTAGAAGAACTCTAGTGAAATAAATGAGAAACGGTCTCGCCGCGACAGGCGAGACCGTTTTCGAATTGTTTCACTATACCATTTTTTTGAATTCATGCTTGTTAAGGGTTATCGCCTATCTGTCACATGCAAAAATTTTGTAGTTTCTGGAAAACGGCACAAGTTCCGTGACTTACCTTTTCCTCTGATTGATTTTTTATAATGGACGCTAGAAGGGCATTTTTCGACTTTTTGTTCGGTTGACATAGTGAAGTTACCGTGATATTCTATTTTTGGTAATTTCTTGAAGATATTTGAACATTTATAGCCATTAACTGGATAATTTGTTGTCATAATATGTAAAATGCAACTTATGTTATCTTGCATTTCAGCGGGAGTAAATTCCTGAGTTATTGCTCGACATTGCAAAATGTCATTCTTGTGTATCATAATAGATTGGTTAGGTGGTGGAGAAAATTAAACTAACAGATAAAGAATATCAAATAATGTCTGTATTATGGGAAAGCGAAAACCCAATTACAGCGGCAGAAATTGTGGAATCCTCAGACAATCCATCGTGGAAAGAAAAGTCAATTTACATCATCATGAATTCTTTGCTGAAAAAAGGTGTTGTAGAAATGGTTTACCATAAGCCAACGGGGACAAATAACGCACGAGCGTACACGCCGACAATCACATCAGAGGACTGCATTCTATCGCATATAGCCGCAGTCGAGGAAACGGGAGTGCGCATTGATATACCTACGCTAGTGAAAGGTCTTATTAAAAAAGCTGGGGGATAACGGATATGAACGTTGTCATTCACCATTATTTTTCTCCGTATTCGTTTATAATGGGCGTGTTGTGGTTTAGCGCATTTGTCCTTTTGGGACTGTTAATGAGAAAGTTGAAATTTCCCATCAAATTTTCAGTTGTTCCGTTATTGCTGTTGCTTGTACTTAGCATTTTGCGGATGTTTGTTGCTATAGATTTGCCGTGGGCAGTGGTCATTTTTTCAGAGATAATTTATCCGACTATCATAAATCTTGCTAGGCACGACATTTTGCATTATCAAGTGTTTGGTATTCCAATTAACGTAGCGACCATATTTATTTTTGTTTGGATTGTTGTAGCGCTCTGCCTTATTACAAAATATCTTTATGATTACATCGTCAAGTTTCGCCACATAATGAATTGGCTGGGGAGTTCTAAGCGCGATGAATACGCTGAATCATTGCTGATTTCCGAAGTCGGCGCAAACAAGAAGCTTCGCGTGTTTCGGAATAAATGCCTTGGTACGGCGGTAACCACCGACTTTCGACCCTATATCATACTGCCAGAAGTCGAGTTCTCATCAGATGAATTGCGCGTTATCCTCTTGCATGAGTGGAAACACATCAGGGACAAAGATTATTTAACCAAAATTATCATAAATTTAATCTGTTTTGTGTTTTGGTGGAATCCTCTCTTATATGTTTTAAGAAAAAATTTTCACTTTGCCAAGGAATTAAAGTGTGACCAATTTGCCGTTACCACAGACAATGATTTCAATCATTTCTTAGAAGGACTCCTTGTGTTGGACACAGAGAGAAAAAGAAAAAAGGAAAAATTCGTTAAACTGGAAGGATTCAATGCACTTGCGGGTAGCGTTTCTATCTTAGAAGAACGGCTTAAGGTTTTGGCTTTAAAAGGTGAATCTCGCGTCAAACGAATCTTTGCAAGTGTGTGTTATTCGATTACAATTGTTGTTTTGTTTTTGGCATCTTATATGTTTATGATTGTTCCTATGTTTTGGGAAGCTACAGATGTTAATGTAATAGCCGAAAATTTAATGGAAGACTATCTTGAAACAGGAGGTATCTTCCGTGCAGAAGAAAATTTCATTGTAGATAATGGTGATGGAACATTTTCGCTTTATATTGAGGGGCAGTTTATGATGTTTGTGGAGGATACACATGATTTCTTCGAGTGGTTACCTGTCCGTATAAGAACAGATGATTAACCATCTTTGCTGAACACTACCACAAAAAGGAAGGGGGTGTATGTATGAAAAAAGGACTTATAGCGTTTTTACTTGTCTGTGTTATGACATTGTCTTTTTCGGTATCCGTAGCAGCGTCCGAAGGTATTACGCTAGAGCTAACAAATACAACAGAACTTGTTATGACCGCACCAATGGATGAAGCGGCTGAGTATGAGGAAATTGCTCCAATGACTGAGTTCACTCGGACATATTGGCGCAATTATGGTGGGCAACTTCAATGGCGAGTATGGAGTATGACTAACGGCAGATGGCTTACAGAATGGGCGAACGCATAATCAAGGAGCGACTATGTACATCAAAGCAAAACAACAAAAGCCGACAACACTGTCGGCGGCGAGGTAACCATTGCTAGGAAGCGTACTTTCCGCTTCCGTAATAGGTTTAGCCTCTTTAATCCTCATCATAAGTATATATCAAGGGAAACCCCTGTAGCAATTTCTTTGTTACGGGGTTTCTTTTTTTGATTTAAAAATATTTGGAGGGGTAGTCATGGACAAAGGGATTCATGAATTTGTAGCAATGGGAATGTTCGAAGCCCTTGACCACGACTTTCAGGACAGTGCGCTGAAAATTCTAGCCATCTTAGCCGAAATGAACTTAAAAACAAGAAAACTGCTGTAAATATGCAAGCTCAGAACCCAAATTGTACAAGCAAGAATTCCACGATAACATCTTTTGCAATGCAAATATATGTACCAAAAAAATCAATTTTACAGGAGGCACACAGCTATGGCAATCGAAAAAAAGGACACACGTACTTTAGACGAATTGGGGAGAATCGTTATTCCCAAAGAAATTAGGGCAAAACTTGGTTGGGGCGAAAGAGATACTTTCTTGTTCCACTGCACTGAAAATAACACGCTTACGTTACAACTTGCAGAGAAATATCAGAATACAACTCAAAGCGAAATATCAACAGCAGGATAAAAATAGGGACGTTTGTACGTCGCCTTTGATACAATCTATTAGGCCCAAAGAATGCTGATTCTTTGGGCCTTTTTGTGTTCAATGATTGCATTTTTAATCAATAAAGCTGTGATTTTCCAAGAAAATTCCACGTTGCTTACCACTTTAAAATAGGCTTTTTTCTGTTATATTATTCAATGCACACGGGGGTGCAAGGGGGGTGCAAAATTTTCACTCGAATCTTGTCACCGTGTTATTGTATCGAACTCAACGTCCAATCGGGGATGTCTGATTAAGCCCGAAAAAAAAATCGAGAAAAGCGCGAGCCAATCTCGATTTTTTGTTGCAAAATGAATTCATTCCAACTTGTTTATATGGCCGCTCTACCTAAAAAACACCCACACAGAACTTGTAAATTTTCTGTAAGTCTTCGTCGCTAAAAACCTCGCGCACCGTTAGTGCGCGGCGACTTTCAGCTTCTCGTCTTGCGAAAAATTTCTGCAAAAGCAACTCGACAAATTTTGCCAAACTAGTTAAAATGGTGATAGTAAACAAGAGTGTGAGGTGGGAAACCGAGATGAACGAAATTATCTTAAAAAGGCAATCTGTAAGAGTATATGAGCATGACCCTTTAGATGATGCAATACTTGAAATGTTGAGGACGAAAATTGAAAATGTTGCGCCTCTTTATCCTGACATACGCTACTCTATTGAAATTACGAATAGGCCGACAAGAGGTATGTATAACGTGAAAGCACCGTACTATCTCATTTTTGGAAGTGAAAAAAAGGCCGGTGCATACGAAAACATTGGGTTCATTGGACAGCAGCTGGACTTATTTCTATCCGAAATAGGAATTGGGACGTGCTGGCTAGGTGTAGCAAAACCAGGAAAAGAAGTTGAAAAAGAAGATTCTCTTTTGCCTTTTGTAATTTGTATGGCTTTTGGAAAGCCCGGCGAGCCGCTATATCGTAACATTGATGCTAAACCAGATCGTAAAGTGCTCGAAGAGATTAGCGAAGGTGTTGACGAACGATTAGAAGCGGCAAGGCTTGCCCCCAATTCTCATAATGCACAAAACTGGTATTTT
>WQVK01000030.1 GCA_009784025.1 Defluviitaleaceae bacterium | reverse complement strand
GTACCGTATGGTACCATTTTGATGGAATTATGGTACCGTATGGTACCATTTTGATGGAATTATGGTACCGTATGGTACCATTTTGATGGAATTATGGTACCGTATGGTACCATTTTTGGGTATGGCCATCATCATTTCCATCCCTTTTTTGAAAAAGAGACGCAAAAGTTTTAGCATTGGAATTTCCCCATTAAGCGAAGTTTAGGCAAAAGCTAAGGCCGTAAGAAAGCGATCTTCTTTCTTACGGCCTTAGCTTTTGCCCTATAGTATTGCAAATCTGTAAGGCACCAAAAATTAAAGTTTTTGCCCCGCTTTTTCAAATGTAACCCGAAAGAAATCGGGCGGCACGAAGTGCCGGGGTCACTTCGCGAACCCTATGAAAAGCGGGTGGGTGTGGGCGAAGCCCACGGCCCTAAACATCTATATAGCCTCAAAAACACACACCTGGTTCCGCCCCATGCGTTTAGCCTGGTACAAGGCGCTGTCTGCGTCGGTGATTAGGTCGTCTATACGGCTGTCTTTGTTTGGGTATACGGTTTGTACGCCTATGCTTACGGTCACGGATTGGCTGCCGCCGGCATGGGGGATTTGGGTTGTTTCTATTTCGCGGCGAATGACTTCGGCTACATGGAAAGCGCCTTCTGGTGGCGTGAGGGGCATTAGCACCACGAATTCTTCGCCGCCCCAGCGGGCTATAAAATCTGTTTTGCGTCGGATTATATTGTTCATGCAATCTGCTACAGATTTTAGAGCCATATCGCCTTGTATGTGGCCGTAGGTGTCGTTGTAATGCTTGAAGTTGTCTATATCTATTATTATTAGGCTAATTTCTGAGTTTTGGCGCACAGCGCGAATCCATTCGTATTCCATGCGTGCGGTGAAAGCGCGACGGTTGGCTATGCCTGTTAGCTGGTCAAGGTTGCTAAGGCTTTCTATTGTACGCATGGCATTTACTATTTTAAGCTGGGTTTGCACCCGCAGTTTTACAATAACATCGTTAAATGGCTTTTGAATATAGTCCACAGCGCCTAGGGCAAGGCCTTTGGCCTCGTCGCCTTTGCCGCTTAGCCCTGTTAAGAAAATTACAGGGATATCTCGGATTATTGGGATTTGTTTTAGTTCTTCAATAACCTGATAGCCGTCTATGCCAGGCATAACAACGTCTAGTATGATTACATCTGGCCTGTTAGCAACTGCTTGCTGCAAGGCCTCCTTGCCGTTTTTTGCTTTGTGGAGGATGTATTCCTCTGCCAATAGCTTTTCTAGTACGGTTAGGTTAATTATTTCGTCGTCCACTAAAAGAACGCTGTTTTTCTTGGACTGTATGGAATCCATGCTGTCTCCCTCCTTATCTTTTTATCTGGTGCCAAACAGCCTGTCTCCTGCGTCGCCAAGGCCTGGCACAATGTATCCGTGTTCGTTTAGGTGCTGGTCGTATGCGGCGGTGTATATATTAACATCTGGGTGATTGCTAAGGATTTCTTCCACGCCTTCTTTAACGGCCACCAGGCATAAGAATTTGATATGAACCGCCCCGGCGTTCTTTAGCAGCTGTATGCTTTGGGCTGCGGTGCGGCCGGTGGCCAGCATTGGGTCAAGCAGCAGCACTTCGCATTCTGCCAGCTCTGGCGGCAGTTTAGAATAATATTCTACAGGATGTAATGTGTCCGGGTTGCGGTACAGGCCAATATGGCCAATTTTGGCGGTAGGCAGCAAGTTAGATATGCTCTCTACCATGCCCACGCCCGCCCTAAGTATGGGCACTAGGCTAAATTTTCTTACGCATTTCCAGCCATCGGCTTCTGCCACTGGGGTTTTAACTTTGGCTGGTGCAATCTCTACATCTCTTGTGGCTTCATAGGCTATAAAGGCTGCAATTTCGCCGGCCAGCTCGCGGAATTCCTTGCTGCCGGTGGTTTCGTTGCGTAGCATTGTCATTTTGGCTTTTACAAGAGGATGGTCGTTAACATGCAAGCGCTGTTTGATACATTCAGCAATACTCATATTCTCCTCCTATATTTCCTCGTAAATTTTTTCTAAGCTAAGCAGAATCAGTCTTCTAATTTCCTCGGCTGTTTGGCGATACATGAATAAATCGCCACCAAAGGGGTCGAAAATATCTTCTGCAGAGTTTTTGGCATACTCATTTAGGGTGAAAGCCTTAGCATTTGGGTAAAAGGCCTTTACCATTTTAAGATGGGCCAGTGTCATGGTTAGCACGATGGTGGCGTCTTTCAGCAGCTGCGGCGAAATGGGTTTCGTGCTGTGAGAGCCAAGGTTTAGGCCCTCTTCTTTCATGGCGGCTATGGCGTTTATGCTCGCGCCAAGCCCTCCCCATGCGCTAACACCGGCAGAATGTACGGCTATGTTTAAGCCCATTTTTTTAAAAATGCTTCTGGCAATTACCTCTGCAATTGGGCTTCGGCATGTGTTGCCTGTACATACAAACAAGATGTACTTTTCATTTTTAGCAGACATTCTCTATTCTTCCTTCAGCAGCTTTTAGCATTCTGTCCATTATCGCTATGCCCAGGCCTTCTTCTGGCACGGCTTGGGCGTAAATTTCCCTTGCGCCATCCTGGTCGCATTTACGAAGGGCGGCGTATAGGTTTTTTGCTATTTCATCTAGGCTATTGCCCAGATTGATTTTGTTTTTGTATTGGGGGAACGAGTTGTTGATGGTTAGTATATGGGGGTTTTTCTTGTTTGCTAGGTAGTTTGTTATGGCTTCGTCTGTGCCGGTTAGTATGGTCATTGGCGCTTTGGGGGCGTAGTGGCGGTATTTCATGCCTGGGGAGCGGGGTTTTTCGCCGGCTGGTTGGCTAACGGCAGATAAACGCATGCCCGTAGCCGCTTCAACCATGGCTACGGTAATTTGCCCCGGGCGTAGTATGACGGGAATTTCCCCAGTGGCATCTAGCACGGTGGATTCTATACCTAGGTTAACTGCCCCACCGTCTATTACCATTATATCTAGGCTTTGGAAATCATCTTGCACATGTTGGGCGGTTGTGGGGCTTGGGCGGCCTGCTGTGTTGGCGCTGGGGGCGGCAACTACGCAGCCAGAGGCATGGATTATATCGCGGGCTACTTGGTTAGCCGGGATTCTTATGCCAATGGTTTCTGTTTGGCCTAAGGGGTGGCCGCCTACCCATGGGGGCAGTTGCGGCTGCTTTCTTACAACTAAGGTGAGCGCCCCTGGCCAAAATTGTTCTATTAGCTTTGTGGTGTATGCCGGCGGGCTTGCCGCCAGGCGATAAAAATCTGATGGGTCTGCTATATGCAGGATTAGAGGATTATCCCCGGGGCGGCCTTTGGCTGCGTATATTGCGGCCACGGCGCTTGGGTTAAATGCATCTGCGCCCAGTCCATACACGGTTTCTGTGGGGAAGGCTACTAGGCGGCCAGCTTTTATTGCTGCGCCGGCTTTGAAGATTTCATCTATGCCGCAGCGCAGCATTTTTTGTATTTCTTTCCGCTGCCACATGGGCATGGGTCGTTACGCCCTACTTTTTCGTCGTTGCGGACTATTGTGTGGGAGCGTTTTTGTTGGACGTACAGTTCTTTTTGCTCTTCTTTGGTGAAGATATTTTCCCATTCTGGCAGGCTGTATAGCTTGTCTGCCTTGTATTCCACCATTTGCTTGTACAGCCGGTCGAATTCTATTTTTAGCTTTAGCTTGCTGGATTCTTTTAAGGTTTCTAGTTTTGGCACTTTGTCTACACATTCGTTGATGCCGTCTAGGAAGGCCACCATTTGGGCGGTTGTTAGCTTAAATTCTTCAGCTACTTCTGCCACTGTGCCTTCTATTTTATCGGTTTTGTTTTTTAGCAGGCTTACATAGACCTTTTCTTCCTTGGCCAGGTATTCATCCCATACATGCTTTACGGCTTGGCCTTGGGTGTCGTAGGCTAGACGCCGCCATGAATCGTATAATTTCATTTTTGTTCTCCTTCTCGGGGGAATTTACTGGTTATCCGCTTCCCAGAAACATACCAAATGCCGCGTTTTCCTTACGTTTTGGCGCGGTTGGCGGGCCACCTGTAATTTCATACGGTGACTTATTCTAAGATTTTAACTCATACCAGGCGGTTTGTCCATTAAAATCCGCAAACCTTCTAAATCTAAATAATCTTCGATAAACTGCTTATGCAATAATTTTTGTGGGATAAACTCGTTGTACTTGCCCTTTACCTGAGTTTTGTCTGGCAGGCGCAGGCTGTACAGGTCGAAGTTTTCTTTGATTATGCTGTGGATTACATGCTCTAGCTGCTGTGGGCTGCCGTCGAATTGGGCTTCTAGATAGGGGCTGGTTATCCAGGGTAGCTTGTTTTTTATGCCGTGATGCTTTAGCAGATGATGCAGGGTGGTTAGCTGCCTTGTGCCAACCCATGGGAATATGGCGTAGCGGGTGTGTTTTATATCCAACGGGGTGACTAGATTGTTCAAGATGCCACTGTTTTGGGCAATGTAGCGGATTTCAGCCAGGCGGGCTTGTACGCGGTCGCTTAGATAGGGGTATGGGGTTGTGGATTCTAGCACGCTGCGGATTTTTTGCATTAGTTTGGTGTGGATATCTACTTCGAAGTCTACATCCCAGTCTACAAGAGATATGCCCGGCACTCTTTTGACAAATATTACTTTACTTTTGGCGTTTACATCTAGGGTTTCCCAGGTCATGCCTGCAAGGGCAAAGCGCGTACCCACGGGGTAAACCTTGTCTACTGTACCTATGGTGCGGTTTTCGTCCTTTACCAGCAAATATTCTGGCTGGACGAAAACGGATAGAAACTTATGGCTATTGGCTTCCTTTTCGCCCTCGCGGCCTATTATCAGGCTGCCATGCTCTGTACGCTCTAGCTGGTCTATTTCTATCAAATGGGCCAGTAGGGTTTTGTAATCTTCTTGGGGGATTTGGCTGAATGGCGTCATGGTTAACATGGCCTGGGCTAGGCCTTGGGGGCTGGATTCCCCGCAGCTTTTTAGGTGGCTTAGGGTCTGGTGGTATAGCAGATTGTACATATGCATGCGCGGGTGGATTGGCTCTGTGAAGCGATCCTGGGTGTATAACTCGATTATAGCTATGGTGCGGATTAGCTCCCAGTTTATTGGCCCAAGCACATCTGCAGAGTTTATTTGCAAATCTTCCACGAAGGTGAACAGCAACTGGGGCACTTGCCCCCGGCGGCCACAGCGGCCAAGGCGCTGGGCAAAGCTGGACACGCTTATGGGCGCGCCCACCTGCACGGCTTGGTCTAGGCCGCCTATATCTATGCCAAGCTCTAGGGTTACCGTTGCGCCGGTTACTATTTTTTCGTCTTCAGATTTCATTTCGTCTTCTGTGGATTCCCGCAGGAAGGCCGATACATTGCCGTGGTGGACACGATATACATCTGGGGATTTGTTCTTTAATGCAATCTCACGCAGGTTGGCCATTATAAATTCGATTTCTTCGCGGCTGTTGGCGAAGATTATAGTCTTTTTGTCTAGGGTCATCTTAAACAAATAGTCGAAATGCTCGCGGTTGCCAAAATCGCCAGATATGGTTTTTATCAGATTGCCGCTACCATCCCGCTCTTCCATATCCCGCTTGTCTGCAATATTAACAAAGCCCTCTATATGCAGGCGCATCCGCTTTTTGCCCTCTTCTGTAATAGGGGCTTGGGAAAGGCGATTTGTACCAGAATTAAGCCATTTCTCTGCCAAGGAAATATCGCCCAGCGTGGCAGACAGCCCAATACGCCGCGGCACATTGCCCGTAAGTGCCTGGATACGCTCTAACACGCATAACAGCTGCGCACCCCTTGCATCCCGCATGAAATAATGCACCTCGTCTATTATAATAAACCGAGTATCTCGGAACATATTTATGCATGCGCCGCGCTTGCTTGTTACCAGGCTTTCCAGCGATTCTGGCGTGATTTGCAAAATGCCTTCTGGGTTTTTAACCAGCTCATTCTTCTTCACCTGGGAAGCATCCCCGTGCCAGCGCGTAACTGGAATATGGGAATCTAACAAAAGTCCTTCCAGCCTTTTAAACTGGTCATTTATAAGCGCTTTAAGCGGCGAAATATAAATCACACCAACCGACGCACTGGGCTGCTGATGCAACAGCGTAAGCACCGGCAAAAACGCCGCCTCCGTCTTACCCGAAGCCGTACCCGAAGACAGCAGCAAATTATCCTCAGTATCAAAAATAGCCTCTGCAGCCGCAATCTGCACGCCCCTAAGCTCTTCCCATTTATTCTGATAAATATAATCTTGAATAAACGGCGCGTATCTTGAGAAAATGTCCATGGTATCGCATCCTTCTATTTAGAACCATCAGAGGCATTGCCGACCACCCCTCCAAGAATCTAACAATTTAATTTGTAGTTTTGCAGCTTGCCGTTTTTGTAGTTAAACTTTGCGGTGAATACGTTTTCATGCTTATTTAGCCAACCCAAAAAGATATAGTCACCTTCGTGCATTGGTAGGTTGTGCACGCTGGCCTTGTCTACCCATACCAGCTCCCCTTCTGGGCAGGGCTGGATTTCGCCCGTAAATTCCGTGACAGTAAACAGAAATACATACCAATCTTCTTCCTTAGCAAAAGCCGGGAAGGTTAGCACTCCCCTTAACTTTGGGGATTTTACCGCCAGGCCGCTTTCTTCCTGCACTTCCCTGGTCACGCATTCCTCTGGAGATTCTCCGGGTTCTACTTTGCCGCCTAGGCCAATGTATTTGCCTGCATGCATATCGTTTTCTTTTTTTGTTCTATGCAAAAGCAGGTATTTGCCGTCTTTTTCTAAATAGCATAGCGTGGCTAGCTTCATATTGCCTCCAGTTTCAGTTGGTCGGATTTTCCGACCAACTGAATTTTTTGATAACGCGCAAGTTAGTATAATATGTACCACATTTTGCCTGGCTACGCAAAGGATATTGTAATTTCGCAAAAAATGGGCTGTTGCATAGCATTTTTATGGCTTTGCAACAGGCATGTATCAACAGAAGCTACGCAATAACCCAACTCGACCAAAACGACGAAAACGGCTGGACAGCAGATGGCATGGGTTTATAACCACTCCACCTAAAAACACTCACATAAGCGCAGGAAATTTTTCGCAAGACGAGAAGCTGAAAACCGCCGCGCACTGGCGGTGCACAAGGTTTTTAGTGACGAAGGCTTGCGGAAAATTTACAAGTTCTATGTGAGTGTTTTAGGTGGAGAGACTATACTTTTGGCTGGTAACAACGTGTTTTTAATCATGTTGGTTGCTCAATTTCAATTGTGTAACTTTGATGGTAATATTTTAAGTGACGACCGACCTTACTTAAATCACGACTTCTTCTTCAATACGAAAAACACTACCGCCCCCGCAACCAACACAGCCAAAACTATCCCCACAATAAGCCCGATATTGGTTCTGCCTTCGCTTTCAGGCGCGGGCTCATGAGGTGCCTCGGGGGCAGCAGGCTCATAGGGTGTTTCAGGTTCTTGAACTTCAGGTTCATATGGCGTTTCAGGTTCCTGGATCTCCGGCTCGTAGGGTGTTTCAGTGGTTTCATCTTCAGTGAGCTCATCAACCTCTTGGATTTCAGGAAGCACTACCAAGCGTGGTATCACAAGGGTTTCAAGAGGGCCGTACAGCGCGTCCCTTGCAATCCGCCCCTCGCCCCCAAGCACATTTGTTAAGCGGAAAAAATCAAAATCGGCATATCCGCCTGTGGTTTCTGTGGCAAAATTATACAACGCAAAACGATAGCCCATAAAATGGTTTTCGATTCTATATTGCATAATCAAATCTCCACCAAGGCGGTTCCACACGAGGCCGTCCTGGCTATAGAAGAAACGCCCTCTGTCAATCTGGTTAAGGAAGTCTGCCTCGGCTTTCAAATAAACCAAATAACCCGGCAACGGCACACGGGCATCTTCCTCGCCGCGATTGCCCATATTGCCATCAGCAGTAGTCCAATTATTGGACAAAGTTGTAACAACATACCTCCTGCCGTTTTCCACTCGCACGCCAATAGAACCGTACCGGGCGGCAAACAGCGAAAGACCTGCTTCGTCGCCGTCTTTCATGCCAGATACGTCTATCTTAACTACAGCAGCACTTTGCGGCCCAAAAGTACGTTGCGTAAGGGTGTTTGGCGCGTCAATAATATTTGTAGAAAGATGCCCTGTTTGCAAACGAAGCCAGCCTGGGCGTTCGGTCATTGACCAAAAGCGATTGTCTGGGTTGTGGTTCCATTGCCATACCAAGCTCAAATGCGAACCATTGTCGTCGTAGCAGGCAAGTATATCTGTTTCCTGTTCCTGCTCTGCTTGCGGGGCTTGTGGCCTATACAGCGAACCGTCCGGGTAACGCGGCGGGTTTACAAACAACGTAGACTCCAAATAAACAGGGCGTTGTGCATCGTTATTAAACTCGTCGCTTGCAACAACGCTTTTTAAACCAGCGTCCGATTGAATAGGAATCGGGCCTTCCCTCTGCAAATTCGTGTACGAACCATCCTCGCCGAACATAGGCCAGCCATCTACCCAAGTGATAGGTACAATCCATGGCGCGCGCCCAACCGAGCCGCTGTCTCTGAACGCGAAACCAAACCAGTTTCCGTTGCCGTCGTCAACTATGCCGCCCTGAGCAACGCCGCCGCCACTACCAAAAACTATATTTTCCCGCCCAATTACTTTGGATTCCCACGGGCCCTCAAGGCTTGTGGAGCGGTGGGCAACCTGTGTGCGCGGCTGCCCGGGCGCCCATGTAATGCCAAAAACGAAGTACATATCATCAATTTTTTGCAGATGCGTGCCCTCTGCTAAGCCTGTTTCTGGCACGATACCGGTATGCGGGTCGGGGGCGTGCATGGTAGGCAGAAGAAGTCTTTGAGATGCGCCTTGCCTAATTCCCGTTACGGTTTCGTTAAGCTCAATAATATAAATCCTACCCACGCCCCAGGCAAGCCAATTGCGCCCATCGTCGTCTAAAAGAAGCCCGCTGTCGTGAAATACTCGCGGGATTTCATATCTCCGCCAAGGTTGGGTAATGGGGTCTTCTGTTTGAAAAATGTATGTTTTGCTTGATGTCCACGAATGCACAACAAGAATGAATGTACCTGTGTCATAATTGTACCGGAGGCTGCTTGCCCATGTTCCATGAGAATAAGCATACCCACCTGTTTGCAATTTCATATCGTCCATGTCTTCCATTACATGGTATACATAGCTTACGGTTTCCCAGTTTACCAAATCGAAAGATCGCATAATAGGCACGCCAGGGTTCATATGCATTGTTGTGCTACTCATCCAAAACGTATCCCCAACCCTAATAATTGAAGGGTCGGGGACATCCGCCCAAATTACAGGGTTGGTAAAAGTACCATCACCTCTGTCGGATGAACCAAACACCGGCGGCTCAACAATCAGGCGAAAGACACTTTCGCCACCTACGGTAATATCCGTAATTATAAAGCCTACCTGCTCGCCATCAGCGTAAGAATCAATGTGGTTGAATACAATCCCGCAGCCGCCTTCGGGGGGAAGCGCCCCCGAGGCACCCCGGTACGTATGGTTGGCGGATATTGTCAACACACCCGTTTCCCGTGTAGTCGTAGCCGCCGAAATGGATACGCCTGAGCCCACATCGAAGCTCATCCCGAAACGGAGATGCATAAATTGCCATCTGCCTGCAACGTCGGGATCAAGGGACAAAAAGTAAAAGCGGATGTCGCGGTCGTCGCCTCTCGCAAGCTCCCTAAGTCCCTCGATGTTTACGCCAACACCCTCATAATATGCGCTTGCCAACACCTCAAGCCCATTGTATGTGATTTCGTGAGTCGCGCCATGAACGCCACCAAGTTGGATTAAATCAAGGGATTCAAGATAGTCCCAAGGAAGAGGAGCAAATGCATCAACGGTCAAGGTAATACTTTTTGTCTCGGCATATCTTGCATTGCTTGCCTCTATGGTAATATTAAACTCACCGGCTTGACGAGGCGTACCACGAAGCACGCCTGTTGCAGCGTTAAGTACCATACCCACGGGCAACTCGCCATCTATCACACGCCAGCGTATGGGTGCCCAGTTGTTCCTTGCAGCAGTAAACTGGATTGAGCCAAAACGCTCACCTACAAAGCCTGCGGGGATGGCGTCGATGGAGCTTGTAGTGCCATCTTGGGTGATAATGGCTGTTCCGATAACGGGCGGGGCGATATTCGGTGTAGGCGCATCGTTCAGCGTTTCCATAACTGCAGTCCAAGCGGGCTTAATGTTCCAATTTTCGTCAACATGCTCGCCATGAGTAGGTCTTATCCAGCTATGATAGTCATTTATATTCCAAAATGTAATGCGTGCGATATAGTCTTGGTTTTCTAGCCAGATACGGAACAGTTGCGCATATCTTTGCGCCTGCCATTCCAATTGCATTGGATGCGGCTCGCCAAGACGAGGAGTGCGTGGGAAGCCGGCAGCGTAGGCCTGGTCGGCGTTCCAGCCCGGAGTGGGGCGAATCCAGTCGGGGTGGTCTGGCATTAAACCTTGATTCAAGTTGGGTATGTCTCTTGTAAGGGCGTTGCCCTGATGTCCTGGGCCGGCGGAGTTTATGGCTATATCAAGCTCGGTAATGCTGATCCTTGCGCCCGTATCCCTGTAAGCCTCAATTGCGTTTCTTATATGAGTGTAAAAAGCGGGGTTCAGTAGCCCGCCGGCTGTCCAGCGGTCGATAGAATAATGCCCTTGCATACCAATACCCTCGATAAGAAGCCGCCCGGTATACTCTTGCCCCTCCGGCACCGCTTCGTGGTTGTTTACCATGTCATGTGCCCAGCGGTTGTTAATGGCTATTACCATATCCGCAATAACGCGAGCCTTGGGGGGATGTTCATCGTTGTAGTCGTTATAGTACAGTACTGCGAAGGGGTCATATCTGCGTGCAAATTTGAAGGCGTAGTAAACATAGTCCGAGCCGCATTCGTCGCCGACGGCACCATTTGCAAAAGCGTTATACCATTGGGAGTCGCCGCGATACCAGGGGCTAAACCCACCGGGTCCACCGGGAGAAGTGCGCCCACGGCGCAGAAATCTGCGCCAATCGCCGCTACCTGCACCATATACGGCTTCATTCAGCACGTCCCATGAGTAAATTTGCCCACTGTAACGACCTGCCACCGTGCTGATGTGACGGTGCAAATTGTAAATCGCCTGTTCACGGGTGACAGGGGGTGCGCCTTCTAGCGGAACCCCCTGCGCATCGGTTTGGGTAGTAAGCCACGCCACGGACTGACCGTGCCATACCAAAGTATGCCCAATCATTGCCATTTCATTTTCTTCTGCGAGCCGGACAAGGCCATCGGCATCCCCAGCCCACGGGATGTTCCCCCAGTTCCAAACCCAATCATTCGGCCTGTTTGAGCTTAGCAATACACCTGGTTTGAGGCGGTTTCCGGCTGTTACGGCTTGATAATGCAGGAAAACGCCATCTTCGACACCTGGGTAATCCCAAACATAACGATGGTTGGCGTAGCCGATACCAATCACAAAGTACTCACTAAAAGCTTCGTGAAGGGACGGCTGGTTGCCCCAGTACAGCGGGTTTGTGGGGTCACGACCCCATTCTCTTGCATAAATTGCATGTGACAGCAGTGAAAACACTACTATCAAAGAAAGTAAAACAAGGAGCCACCTTTTTGAAACTGTGAACATAACCATCACCTTTCTCGTTTTTAATTCTGTCTGTTTTTGCAACACTCAGAGTGTGCCACACTCTTTACTAAGGGCGCGAAATAAAATGCTACTCGCAGCAATTTAATCAAAAAAATGACTTGTCAACACGAAACAACAAGGCGTTTGAAAGGGTGCTATGCATTGACACTAACGCCATTACGTCCAATTTAACCGCAGCCTTGACACAATGCAAGAGTGCGTCAAGGCTGCCGTGAGTTTGCCAATTTTTAGTTTTTTCTAACTTTCTTTGCTACAAGAAAGCCAATGCCAGCTATGGCAACAATCGCAATTACAACATATACGACTATATTTATGCCAGAATCATCCGCAGCATCTGCGGCGGGCGGTTCGGGCATGGCGGGTGCTTCTGCCTCTTCTGGCTCGTCATGTTCCTCTGGTTCTTCGGTTTCTTCGGGGGTTTCGGCCGCCGGAGGCTCTGCCGTCAGCAGCGCAACTCCTGAGGAGGGAGAGGATTCTTCTGTATTGCTTGTGTTGGTGGCGGTATTTTCCGTTGGCATTTCTAAATAGCGCTCGACCTCTATCCAACGCAGCTCTGTTATGCCACTTTCTGCTGATACAGTTATCGTGTTGTCTCCGGCGTTAAGCTCAATGTATTCTGGGAATTGGCTCACTTGCCATCCGCCGGTAGGGTAGTCAAACGCAACCTGCCCGCCCTGGTTAATTTGCCAGTTGTGGGTAGCCTCGCCCCAGGCAGAGGTATGATAAACGCTTAACCTGTAAAGCCCAGCTTCTTCTACATTTATTGTAAATGTTACTGCACCATTTGGCGGGTCTATGCCGCCTATCACATCGCCCCACGCAACCCGTGCAGGGTACGTAAACTGTGGGCTGCTGTCGCGCATAACATGGCGGACTGGTTCTTCCCAAGGTGACCAAGCCTCATGCACTATTCTATAGGTTTTTACCATCCCGTTAAAATCAAACCTAACAAATGCTGTCCCAAGGGGATCTGTCATTTGTTCTATTTCTATGGTTACTAAATTTGGGTCGCTAACCGCTGCCGTGATGGTGGGGATATCCGTCGCACCAGGCAAAATAACCCTGCGGTATTCATATATGTCAACGCTGGTGATTCCGTTATAAGGCCTTGACCTTAGGGGGGTTGGGGAAAGGGCTAGCGCAATGCCATTGTAGTAAATGCTAACTGTGGGCACATATGGGCGAACCAGCGGGCGGGTATCATCGCTAAACCCAAGCCCCATAATATCAAGCAACTGGCCGGTGAACCCTTGTGGCCTTATAAAAATAGCATGTTTCCCTGTAAGGCCCTCAACAGCGGAGGCATCTATGCTAAACCTTTGCACCCCGCCGTCCACGGAATCTGCGGGAACTTCTATCGTGCCCAGCAATATACCATTCCACGCGCCATCTGCCCATGGGCCGTCTAACCATACATCAACTGTAAAAGCCAGGTTTACCCTTGGGGCAAGGTATAGGTGAAACTGTGTGTTTGCACCCGCTTGCACCCCTTCAAAATACGGAACGCCTCTTCCTGCGCCTTGGGCAGCTGTAACGCCGCCGAAAGCAAAATGCTTGTACCCGTAAATCATAGACGCTGTGGCACCGATAATGGGCTGGTGATTATCCCAAATATTCCATGCACTGTGCAATGTGCTTTGTGCATTGTTCGGCCAGCTGCCGCCATACATAAAGCTAACAATACCGGCAGAATAATACTGGAATGGGTTTAGGCCATATACTTGAAACCCTTCTGAAGTTACCTGCACGCCGGTGAATTCATGTGCGCCGCCTGTTGCCGTCCATGCTTCGCCGCGGCAGGCGTCATAACCGGTTATTGTTACTGTGCCGCCGTCGGCAATCCTTTGCCCATCCCAAGTTATTTGTATGGGTGCTACCATTACCTGGCGGGTGGAAGAGTTGCCTCTTGGCGGGCGGTGATAATATGCGTACCAATGGCCATTTATTTGCCTAATCCCGCCATGAGTGTTGTGGCCGCTGTGGACTGTGGTTATACCTGTGCCACCACGGTTTGGAACAGGGGCGCGTGAGTCAACAAGAACGCCGCCTGGCCGCCATGGGCCTAGAGGGGTATCGCCATAGGCGAATCGTTTTGCAGAGTTTGTGTCGCCAATACCGTAATCTGGGCCAGAGCGGCCACTGAAAATTAAAAGATAAACATGCCCACGCTCATCTTCATAGCGCTCGATAGAAAATGCTTCGAAGTAATTAAACTGCCCCAAAACATCAGACAGCTCTTCGCCCGGGTGTAGCATTATCCCTGGCCAGTCAGGGTTTTCGTCACCCCTATTGTATAACACCCCAAAAGCAGAGCTTGCCGGAATCATGTCGCGGAATACAGTTGTTCCTGGGCGTAATGAAAACATGGTGGATTGGTCAAGCTCGGCAGCGAAGGCGCGTACAAAACCCCAATACGCAAAAGCTCTAAACCCAATTTCATAGTCTGGGTCATTGGGGTCTGTTATGTGATAAACATATACATGAGGGTCAAAACCAATAATGCTGCCCTGTTGCAGGGTTCTGCCGTCTGGGTTAAGGTTTACTATTTCGTAAGGGCCCATCGGATAGCGCGAACGCGCTACCATTGCTTCCCTACCAGGGGCGCGGCTGTGTGGATACAGGTAGAACCATCTGCCTGCATCTGGGCCAGAACGCCTGTTAACCTCGACGAATGACGGCGCGAACATGGTATCCCATAGGCCAGTTACTGGGTCTTGGAATGTAAAAATCGGCCCTTCGTCACGCCAGTCAGTTAAATCGCTTACCGGGGCAGACCACATTCTTACATCTGGCCCACAGTAGGAGAATCTATCCCCTGGTAAATCAAACTTAACATCATGTGAGCCTATAACAAAAAGGCGATACTCGCCAGAGCCATACGGATACTCGATAACCCGCATCTCTGGGTCTGGCACATGCTCCCATAAGGGAAGAATCGGGTTTTGCGCCAATGCAACTGAAACAGGCATAAAGCAAACAAGCAAAACCATTGCCACAGACAATATCAATTTTTTAGCCATAACATACCCTCTCTTTTCCATTTTTCCGCATTATGTTGGTTGCCACACAACGCGCACACCCATTATACAACAGTTACAGGCTTATAGAATTGCAATTTTTTCCGCAGGGGTTGATATTTTTTCCTATAAAAACCCCTTCCCGCAGCAAAATAAAACCCCAAAAATCCAATGATTTTTGGGGTTTATAATAATGCAAGTATGCAGCCATACAGAAGTTTTGGCAAAAATAATTCAGTTGGTCGGAAAATCCGACCAACTGAATTATTCCGTGACAGTGAAACAAATGAAAAACAGCCTCACTCAAGCGGCACCTGAAATGCCAAAGCAAAACATTTCAGGCGTTTTTACCGCGACAGACGAGACCATTTTCGAATTATTTCACTAGACTTCTTTCGAAATTGTACTTTTCAATTTCGAAAAAGTTACATTTTCAATCTTTTGCTTCTTCTGAAATCACATTTTTTGTGATTTCAGAAGAACTCTACTATAATATGATACCAAAATCCCTAATATCCATTTGCACCAAGGTAATATAAGCACATTCATTAACTAAAGAAATAAACCCATTTTCATCCCATAGGGGTGAAAACCTGCCACCTACATGCATAGGGTCGTTTCTCCACCCGGCTGTAATATCATACACATCGCCCAAAGAGACATTATTTGAGTACACAATAATATTCGCGTTCAGCCGCACCATATACTCATGTTCAAATGTGTCAAGAATATTACCATAGATGTCAATTAAATGCCAAACTCCGCCAAATGCAGAATAATGACGAGTATCGGCAATATGGTCGCGCCAAAATTGCTGCCATGTATGGGGCCGCGCCCTTGTGCCGCCTACATTTACCAAAGCCACCCCATCCATGAAAGTGCCTGCGTATACAAACTGCGTGGGGATAATCTCGTAGCCATACATATCTATATAACCCCAAAGCCCGCCATAGGCAACCGCCGCGCGCCCTTCTTTAAATATCGAAACAGTCTCTGGGTTAACATCTTCATGAAGCCATCTTGGCGGGATTGTGGCAAAAACTCCAGCCTCTATAAGCAAATGCTCCCATCCCCATGAAAACAGATAATCCGGGCGGTAGCTACGGATTATATTGTACCGCAGGGGGCTTATCTCGTTGCCATCAATGTCTACAAGCCCTTTTAACTGGTCGCTTGGTGGTGTTTCAATACCGCCAGCCCCCACAATAACAAAACCCTGGTCACATATGGCAATGCTGCCATACTCCTCAAAAGGGATTACAATTTCTCCAGCAGTGTTAAACAGGGCAAAGCCTTCTGGGGAAAACACCCGCACCCGCCCGTTATTTACCGCACTTACGTACCAATACATAGGTGGAATAACATAATCCCCCAGGGCATTTATAAGCCCCCAGAAAACATCATCCCAAATATAAAACTCATCCCAGGCAATCACATCTGCCATCTCATGTTCTTCTGGCCAAAATCCATTCCAGCCCGGCCGCCCAACCTGAACAGGCAACAACCCTTCCGCAAACCGGCCTATGCTGGTGTAATAGCGGCTGGTAATTTGATTGCCTTGTAAGTCAAACAGGCGGTATTCTGTTGTATTGTCAACCGATACCTGGCAAAGCACATCTGTGAAAAACGCAACAACCACATCTTCATGCAACCAGGCATGAGAATGATTAAAAACAGCACCGTCTTCAGGATAAAAAAGTTGGTTACCTCCCAGGTCAAATAACCTGCTGCCAAAAAATATCAGATTATCTGTCACCATACTAATGCCCCAGCGAGAATCCCATCCAATCTGGTCTACAAGATGATAAGCCTCCATATGTTCCAGCGGGAAAACTATCTCGCCTTCTGCATTAACAACAACGCCGCCCTCATCTATTCTATCGACTCTAAACTCATCATCCTGCTGTGCAAACCCCCAATTATTACTTTGCACCGGCCCATAAACCCACTCCCCATCAAGGTTGGCTATGCCCCGCCAGCCATCTGCAAGGTGAAGCATCACTTCCCCATTGTGGAAAGTGCCAACAGAACTAAACCTGCTATCAATTGAAAGGCTGGGGGGAATCACCCACTCTCCCGTTGCCGTGTTCATAAACCCAGTATCTGCACCTATGGTAATGCCAATGCGCTCCTCATTATGCTCCCCAAAACTCACATTGTCTTTGAATGGCAAAAGCATATTGCCCCTGCCGTCCAGCAAGCCGCGCCGCCCGTGGTTGTCCATTACATGAATCAAGCCGTCGCGGTAAGCCACTTCATACAACACAAGCGACGCCAGCGGCAAAGCCTCTGGCGTCGTTTCTTCGTAAGGGGTTTCATCCCATGCAAAATCTGCCCATGGGGCTTCGGGCGCTGAGCTTTCGGTGGGTGTTGTTGCCGTCACTTCCTGGCGATAATACTCTGCTTGCTCCACTTCACGGCCACAGGAAGACAACACCAACACAACCGCAAAGATAACAGCAAAACCCATACAATACCCAAACCTCACTACCCTCGCCCCTTTAAAAATTATTGATATCCACAAGCTCCGTAGTTTCTTCATTAAACCCAGACAACAAGCAATCTGCCAGCGCCATGGCGGTATCCAGGCTAGTAAGGCACGGAATCCCAAGCACGCAAGCCCTGCGGCGTATTTTCACTTCATCCAGCGCCGGGTCGCGGCCTTTACTGGTGGTACATATTACATAGCTAATCTTACCGCTTTCCAGCAAGGTAACGGTGTTATTTTCCGCATTGTTCTGGATTTTCTCTACCACTTCCACATTCTCGAAATCATGCGCTTTCAAGAAGGCCGCTGTGCCGCCGGTTGCGTATATATTAAAGCCAAGGTCTTTGTATTTTTTCGCTATGCCAAGGGCTTCTTGCTTGTCGCTTTCCCTTACGGTTAGCAATATACCGCCCTCATGTTTTAGGTTGCATTTAGAGGCCACAAGCCCCTTATACAAAGCTTCCATCAGGCTACGCCCAATACCCAGCACCTCTCCTGTAGATTTCATTTCTGGCCCTAGGGTGATATCCAGCCCAGCCAGCTTCTCGAAGGAGAACACCGGTACTTTAACCGCCACATAATCCGGCACCTTGCCAATACCCGGCGCCACACCAAGCTCTGCCAAGGTTTTACCGATGCTCACCTTGGTGGCCAGGGCGCACATGGGTATACCCGTAACCTTGCTGATATACGGCACAGTGCGGGATGCCCGTGGGTTAACTTCGATTACATATATTTCTCCATTGTACAGCACATATTGAATGTTTATTAATCCCTTCACATTCAGCGCTAAGCATAGTTTTTCCGTTAAATTGTACAGCTTTGCAGAAAGCTCGTCCGTTTCCTGCCCGGCTACCATGGATGGTTCGTTGCTGATTTTAAGCTGGGAAAACCCGCCCAGGGTCTTTAACTGTGATTCCTTACGCATGGGGTACACAGAAATACTATCGCCAGAATGCACCCCTGTGCGCTCTATATGCTCCATAATGCCGGGAATCAGCACATCTTTACCGTCGCATATGGCATCTACTTCAATTTCTAACCCTTGCAGGTATTTATCTACCAGCACTGGGTTGTCCTGCTTGCTACGTAGGATTATTTTCATATATTCCACAATATCTTCTGGCTGGTGGGCAATTATCATGTTCTGCCCGCCAATTACATACGAAGGCCGCAAAAGCACCGGGTAACCCAGCTTTGCAGACGCCTCCAGGGCTTCGTCTGTGTTCATTATACTAAAGCCCGCTGGGCGGCTTATACCCAGGCTTTCCAGCAGCTCGTCAAAGCGAGAGCGGTCCTCGCAGATATCTATGCTATCTGCAGATGTGCCAATTATATTTACGCCGCGCTTGGCCAGTTCCCTGGTTAGCTTAATAGCCGTGCCGCCGCCAAAGGCCACTATCACGCCCTCGGGTTTCTCTTGGTTTATTATGCTCATCACATCGTCTATATGCAGCGGCTCGAAGTACAGCCTGTCTGCAGTGTCGAAGTCTGTGCTTACGGTTTCTGGGTTGTTGTTTATTACAATAACCTCGTAGCCCATTTCCCGCAGCGTCCATACGCAATGCACGCAGGCGTAGTCAAACTCTATGCCCTGGCCTATGCGGATAGGCCCGCTGCCCAGCACTATTATCTTGGGCTTGTCGTTCTTTTGGGCATATGGTAGGGCTTCGTTTTCTTCGGCGTTTTCAATGGAGTAGAAATATGGGGTTTTTGCCTCGTATTCCCCGGCGCAGGTGTCAACTTTTTTATACACCAGTGGCTTTTGCAGGCGGGGGCTGCTTTTGTAAATATTCAAGAGGCTGTTTAAGAACCATTTGTCCACCTTGGTTATTTGATTAAGCTCGTCTATGCTTATGCCACGCTTTATGGCCTCATACAGCACAAAAAGTCGCTGGTCTGTTACCTGCAACAGTTCCTTGCGGATGGCGGCGTCGGTTTTGTCTGCGAGGCGGGGCAAGTCTAGGGTTGTTAGGCCAATTTCTGCGCCGCGCACGGCTTTTAGCAGGGCTTCTTCGAAATTGTCTGCAATGGACATTACCTCGCCGGTGGCCTTCATTTGCGTGCCAAGCTTCATATCTGCGTATACAAATTTATCGAACGGCCATTTTGGGAATTTTACTGCCACATAATCCAATGTAGGCTCGAAAGCTGCGTAAGTTGTGCCAGTTACAGAGTTGATAATCTCGTCTAGGGTGTAACCTATGGCTATTTTTGTGGCTACCTTGGCAATGGGATAACCCGTGGCCTTGCTGGCCAGGGCAGAAGAGCGGCTAACTCTTGGGTTTACCTCTATCACGGCATATTCGTCACTGTGGGGGTTTAGGGCCAGCTGAACATTGCAGCCACCTTCTATTTTAAGGGAATGCACGATATTTAGCGAAGCGGTGCGTAGCATTTGGTATTCCCGGTCTGCCAGGGTTACTGTTGGTGCAACTACTATGCTGTCGCCGGTGTGAACCCCTACAGGGTCGAAATTTTCCATAGAGCATATGATGATGGCATTGCCGGCGCGGTCGCGCATTACTTCAAATTCAACTTCCTTCCAGCCCGCGATAGAACGCTCTACTAAGATCTGGCGGATGGGGGAAAGGGACAGCCCCAGGGTGGCAATTTCACGTAGCTCTTCCTCATTGCCTGCTATGCCGCCTCCGCTGCCCCCCATGGTAAACGCCGGGCGCACTATCACCGGGTAGCCCATATCATCTGCAAAGGACAGAGCTGTGTCCAGCTCGTTGGCTATCACAGATGGGATACATGGCTGGCCAATTTCTTCCATTGTATCTTTAAACATCTGCCTGTCTTCTGCCCGGTCTATAGTCTCTGGCAGCGAGCCCAGCAGGCGCACATTCATTTTATCCAGGAAACCATCCTTTGCCAGCTGCATGCTTAGCGTCAGCCCTGTTTGGCCGCCAAGGCCGGATAGGATACTGTCTGGGCGTTCTTTTTCTATTATGCGCTTTACGGTGGTTAAGGTTAGTGGCTCGATGTAAATATGGTCGGCTATGTTGTTGTCTGTCATGATAGTGGCGGGGTTGGAGTTAACCAGCACTATTTCAATGCCATCTTCGCGAAGCACGCGGCAGGCCTGGGTTCCTGCATAGTCAAACTCTGCGGCCTGGCCTATTACAATAGGCCCAGAGCCTATTACCATGGTTTTTTTGATGGATTTATCCCTAGGCATTGCGCGCCTCCTTCATATTTTCCACAAATTTATCGAACAAGAACGCCGTATCTGTAGGCCCGCTGCGCCCTTCTGGCTGAAATTGCACAGAAAATGAACGGCCATAATCCATCCCTTCGCAACTACCGTCGTTTACATTTACAAAATAGCAATCTTCCCTGGCCGCCACTGCTGCATAGCCGTGATTTTGGCTTGAAATATACACCCGCCCGGTTTTTAAATCTTTCACGGGCTGGTTGCTGCCGTGGTGGCCAAATTTCATTTTTGTGGTTTCAAAGCCCTTTGCCCTGGCTAGCAGCAAATGCCCCATACACACGCCAAACATAGGGATGTCCAGCTTTATCAACTCTTTTAAATTGTCTATTATCACTTGGTTGGTAGGGTCTGCAGGGTCGCCTGGGCCGCTAGAGAGCATAATACCATCCGGCCGCATAGACATAATCATATTTGGCGAAGCATCATGTGGGAACACAGATACCTTGCAGCCGCGTGCCATCAGCGATTTTACCAGGCTATCTTTCATGCCAAAATCCAGCAGGGCAACATGCAGGTTGCCGCTGCCGTAGGTTTTAACTTCCTTGCAGCTTACCGCCGGTATGGCCGCCTCTATTTTATAGGCCGCCGCCTGGACTCTGTCTGCTTCTGTGGGCGGCTGGGATGTGATTTTGGCGTTCATCACACCATTATCCCTTATCAGCTTGGCCAACGCCCTGGTGTCTATCCCTTTTACGCCCACAATCCCCTTGGACATAAAAAAAGTGTCAAGGTCACCTTCATTACGATAATTGGAAGGCTCTTGACACGGATATTTACAAATATAAGCTTTGGCAGATATGCTGTCTTTTTCCAAGTCTGCTGGAATAACGCCATAATTGCCAATAAGAGGGAAAGATTGAAGAATGATTTGGCCATGGTAGCCAGGGTCTGTAATCGTTTCTAAATAACCGGTCATGCCGGTGGTGAAAACAACTTCGCCCACAGCTTCGCCAGCTGCCCCAAAGAATTCCCCTTGAAAAACTCTGCCATTTTCAAGAATAAGATAGGCTGTCATAATCCGCTCCTCATGCATATTTATCCGAAAAAGAATATCGCAAAGTTTGGATGATGTCAAGCCTTCAAATGGTAAAAAAATAGAGGTTGGAAGCTGGAGGCGGGGCATTAGAAAAACCATGAAATTTATGCCGCCAATGGTTATTCTAATTTATGCCGCCGTAGCAAAAAACTGCCCTTTACCCATAAGCTCGGGTTTTAGAGGGTAGTTTCTTGATGTGGTGGGTTATATAACTTCCCGGTACATTTCTGTGGCTTCTTCTTTGCGCACGATATCTTTTACCTGTAGCACCTCAACCGCCGTCACTTTATCACCAAATCTGATAGAAATCACATCCCCTACCCTAACATCTACGGATGCTTTGGCCACTTTGCCATTGATTTCTACACGCCCGGCGTCGCAGGCCTCGTTGGCCACGGTGCGTCGCTTTATAATTCTGCTAATTTTTAGGTATTTGTCTAATCGCATTTTGGTTAAATCCTTTCCAAGGCCGCCAGATGTTTCGCCAATCACAGCTCCACAGCTTTCATAAGACTCGCTTCGCGAACCCGGCACGGCCTACCGCCCGATTTCTTTCTTGGCAAAAACTTTAACACTAAGATATAGCGAAATAATTCGAAATCGGTCTCGCCTGTCGCGGCAAAAACGCATGAAACGCCTTATCTCGGCGTTTCAGATGCCGCTCGGCCGGGGCCGTTTCTCATTTATTTAACTATAGCATATTTTTTATGTAATTTCACTTTTTTTATTTAAAAGTGGTACCATACGGTACCATTTTTCGGTGATTATGGTACCGTATGGTACCACTTTTTCGCAAAAAACACCCTGTTTTCATAAGTTCAAAATAAAAAAAGCCCGAAAACAAGGGCTTTTTTCAAAAATTGAATACTGAAAATTAAATTTTTTTGATAAAACTTTTCCCAAATGTATAGTGAAACATAGCCGCTCCACCTAAAAACATTCGCATAGAGCGCGGGAAATTTTTCGCAAGGCGAGGAGCTGAAAACCGCCGCGCACTAGCGGTGCGCAAGGTTTTTAACGACGAAGGCTTGTGGGAAATTTACAAGCTCTATGTGAGGGTTTTTAGGTGGAGCGGCTATAATTCAAAAACGGTCTCGCCTGTCCCGGCAAATCGCCTAAGTCGCCTTGTCTCAGCGTTTCAGGTGCCGCTCTAGTGAGACCGTTTCTCATTTATTTCGCTATACTAATGCTTTTTCCAGCGCTTTAATGTAGGGAAAAATTTCATCATTTCGCTTTTAGCGGTTTCTGCATCAGCATAGCCGTCAGGAAGTGTCTCGCTTTTTATTCGCCAAGGAACAGAACTATCAACCATCTCTTCCATAGTTTCGTCAGGTTTTCCAAATGCACCGTCAACCCAGCAATACTTGCAGTAATCTTCACTCTTCGAACCATCTGCATTTGTGCCGTAATTACCCTCAATTGAAAAATAGCTTCCACAGCTTTGACATAAAAACTCATGCATTTCTCATACCTCCAATGATTTAAACCTAACGCACATACCACACTCGTTCGTGGCATATTGGTACGCTATTTTAATTACCGAAAAAATCTGGCGGCATATAGTGCCTGGCTCGCGAAGCGAACCTAATGAAAAGTTTTGGAGATGTCTAAGGTAAAACCTCTAGCGGTTTTATCACTCCGCCCAACGCTTTAACTTAGGAAACACTTCCATTATGCGCGCACGGGCTACATCGTCGCTTTCGCCTTCGCCGCGCCACCACGGGATATTGTTTTCTACGGCTTGTTCTAGGGTGGATTGGTATGCGAATTTTCCGTTTTTCCAGCAATGGCAGCAATAGTCATTGTTCGGGCTACCGTCTGGTTCGTTGCCAAATTTTGCTGGCTCGTCCATTGGCATGGCACAGCTTTGGCAGATTGGGGTGTTTGGCATTTGTTTTCTCCTATTCTGGCGAGTATCCGCCGGTTATTTCTATAACATTCCCATCGGGGTCATAGACATTAAAAAAGTAGTAGCTTGCGTTTGCACGGGTTATTTCGGTTATGCGGCCTATGTTCAGGGCTTTTAGGCGTTCATGTTCTGCGGCCAGGCCTGGCACCCAAAAGTTGAGGACAAATTTATGGTCCCCGCAGCCGGTGTAATCGTGGCCGGGTAGATGCTGCTCGTTCATTATAGACATGGTAATTCCGTCGAAGAAAAACTGCGCAAAGCGGTTGTGGCCAACTACAGAAGCTCTGATGCAAAGCAGCTGTTCATAGAAATTTGCCGACTGGGCAAATTTTTTCACGATTAGATACATGCCAAAACGCAGCGCGGCCCTGGTGGGGCTGGGTGGCTTGGGGATTTTCCCCAGCAGAAGCCAGTCTGTGCTTACTTTAAATATATTGGTTAGCTGGATTATTTTATCCGTATCTGGCATGGCCTGCCCCAGTTCCCATTTAGAAACCGATTGCCTAGTAACGCCAAGGCTGTACGCCAGCGCCTCTTGAGACATATCGTTGCCAACCCTAAGGGCTTGTATTCTTTTGCCAACTCCCATGAAATCACCTTCACGTATATTTTACCCCAAAACTTGACAAGGTACTACCAACCAGGGTTGGCAATTTAGCGACACCTGTCAACCGCTGGTTGCGGTGATTGTAGCATGTATAATGGAATTATGTCACTACCAAAAACGATCGAGCTTTGTTATAATCAAGAAAAAATATGAGAGGAAAATATACAAATGCTTATCACAACAATTAGTTTCCAAGGTAATTGCGACGAAGCCCTTACATTTTACAAAGAGGCGCTTGGCGCAGAACTGAAAGATGTCGCTTATTTTCGCGATGCCCCGCCAGACTCCGGCATGGATGAATCTTTGCCCCCAAATTTCGTAATGCATTCCGAGGTACTGATTTTTGGTACAAAAATTACAATGACAGATGGCGGAACAGCGCCGGTAACAGGCGATTATTTCTCGCTAATGTTATCACTTGATTCTGCCGAAGAGGTGACTTCTGTTTTTAATAAACTGGCAGATGGAGGGCAAGTTATAGGAGCATTAGCTCCGCAATTTTGGGCTGCTTTATGCGGAGATGTGCAGGACCGCTTTGGGGTGCATTGGCATATTTGCACAAGTAGCTGATACTGATTTCAAATTAAAACAACGAATTGGAACTGTTCTTGATTGGAATTACTATATATCTATAAGAAAAGGCTTGAGAGATGAATTAACATCTTTCAAGCCTTTTTTGCAAGTCATCATGGCAAATCGCTACGAAATGGTCAATTTCCTACAGCATATTGCAACTCCACCAAAAACACTCCCTTAGCGCGCAGGAAAATTTTCGAAAGACAAGATGCGAAAAGCCGCCGCACGTAAGCAACATGCAAACCTTTTGGCAATATATATTTTCGGAAAATTTACAAGTTGTAAGAGAGTGTTTGCTGGGCGGAATCACAGCATCCAAACCTTTGTCTGGCAGTTTACTAATGCTTTTTAGATAACAACCCAAAAGAAATCGAGCGGCACGAAATACCTGGTTCGCAAAGCCTCTAGCGGTCTTATATTTCAATAATTGACTTTTGTACGATTACGCCGGATTTGTCTCGCATTAGCATATGGTTGTTGGTGGCGGCCATTATGGCCGGGAAGTACCAGGCATCTGTTGACACATCTGGAAAATGGCGCATGTTGCTATTGTTTTGTATGTCTAACGCGTCCATGGCTGCCCTGCTGTCTATGCGGCCTAGCAGGCGGTTCATGGCGGTTGCGGTTTCTGCCCTGGTGATGTATTCCTGTGGGCGGAAGTTGCCGTTTGGGTCGCCAACCATCAAGTTTTCGCTACGGGCGGTGAAGATATAGGCCAGAGCCCATTCGCTTACGGCATGGCCATCTGCGAAAGCTAGGCCGCCGTAGGGTTTTAAGCCAGGGCCTGCGCGTACTATCAGGGCTGCGAATTCTTCCCGGGTAATTGGATCGTGAGGCCTGAAGTTTCCGACATAGCCTTGCACCAGCCCTGCGTCATAAGCCCATGCCAAATAGTAATAGAACCATTGCCCGGCACCTACATCTGCAAAGGCATTGAAGCTTGCCATGCCTGGCGGCAGGCTACCGATACCATGCTCAAACCCAAGCAACTGCATTCTTGCCAAAATTATAGCAGCCTCTGCACGGGTGAGATTTCTGTTTGGGTGGAATTTACCGCTATCATCCCCAATCATATACGCAATGTGGATTTCCCCATCACCATACATGTGCGCCAGCGGCGGAAAGCCCGGAAATGGCAAGTTGAATAATGGTGGAGTTTGCGTTGGATATTGCGTGATTATGGATGTATCCGCGGCTGGGGGTGGAGCTAGGGCTGGCGGTATATCTGTCATGATGGGTAATGTTGGGCGTGGCGGTTGTTGTATAGGCGGGAGTGGCGGTATGGAGGGTGGGGTTTGGGTTTGAGGTGATGCAGGGGTTGGGGTTGGGGTTGGCGTTGGCGTTGGCGTTGGCGTGGGGGTTGGCGTTGGGGCTGGGGTTGGAGTTTGCGTGGGGGTTGGAGTTGGAGTTGGCGTCGGTGTTGGCGTGGGTGTTGG
>WQVK01000029.1 GCA_009784025.1 Defluviitaleaceae bacterium | reverse complement strand
GAGTTGGCGAGGGGGTTGGGGTTGGAGTTGGCGTCGGAGTTGGGGTTGGGGTTGGAGTTGGCGTGGGGGTTGGGGTTGGAGTTGGCGTGGGGGTTGGGGTTGGGGTTGGAGTTGGCGTGGGGGTTGGGGTTGGCGTGGGGGTTGGGGTATATATTGTTATAGATTTTGCAGCCTCTTTGGCTACATTTTGGCCTCGTTCGCTTGTAAATGATAGTTCCGCAATATTTGTTATCTGGTTTCCAGAGCCTTCACTTACATCACCCGCACCCACTACTTTTGCATCAAAGTCAAAATAGAATACAAAGGCTGGCGGTAGCCATTCAATATTTGCGGTAATCACATTATTTTCTTGGGCGAAAGCTGGCGCAACACCATCGACGCCTTGTGTTGGCGGGATTGTTGCGGGGTAAAATCCTGCAAAGGAAATAAACTCTAAACATGCCGGCAGGCTATCTACAATAGTAGCCTTGGGCGCGGGGCTATAGGGGTTTAGGTTGGTTATTGTAATGCGGTATCTTAAAATATCGCCGTATTGTATAGGCTCTGGCGGGTTAATCACGGTTTTTTCTATTCCCAGGGATATAAATGTTGGGGCGAAGATGTCGTGGTTTGTGAAAGTATGAGACCCTGCAGAAGTTGTGGCGGGGCGGATTACATCCTTATTGCGATATGCCGCAAGCTGGTTTATAACTAGGCCTTGGCGGGCATAGTTATAGGCAAAATACGCGTTTTCTGCGATATAAATGGCTTCTGCGGCGGTTGGATATATATTTGCTACGGCTGTATATATTGCACCGCCATTTTCTGCTTGGTTGTTTGTTATGCGCGGGAAGTTGACCGCGCATTGGCCGGCGATAGTTAACATGCCAAAGGCCGCGCCCAGGGCGATTGCACCGCCGCTTGCGGTTGCATTGTTATGGGCAATATGGCCGCCGGAAATAGTAACCACGGCACTGTCGCTCACATATATCCCACCGCCGCTTTGGGCTTGGTTTTGCTGGATATAACCGCCGTGCATATTAAACACGCCGCCACTAAGCCTTACGCCACCACCTGTTTGACCGTAGTTGTTTGCGATATTGCCGCTGTACATATGCAAGCTGGCCGTGGGTGATGTCACATGTATGCCGCTGTTGTTGCCGCCAAAAATTGTTGGGCCGGGGGAAGATGGTTCACCAAGGGTTAGCGCGCCTTCCACGCTAAACACTGCGGCAGCCGGGGACTGCGGGGCTGCAAACCCGATGCTGTACCCGCCTAAAATAGTAATATCTGCGGTGGCGGCAATATTGATTGACTCTGCGCCGGCATCTATATCACCTTCCAAGGCTACCGTAACAGGAATCCCATTAGCTTGCGAAAAATCAATGGCTGCCTGCAAGCCGGCTCTAGTAGCGGCAGAAAATGTAGTGTATGGCATGTTGCTGTTTTGCAAATTGAGGGTAGCGTCGCTGGCAACATGAATGCTGCCACCCGAAACAGACAGTGGCGTCCCTCCTGGCGCACCAAGTGTTAATGCGCCGTAAACTTTAAACCCAACAACGGCTGGCGTCTGCGGGGTAAACGCTATTGTATTATCGCCAAACGGCCCGGGCTGAATTGTTATATTTGCACCTGCGGGTATGATTATTGACGTTGTTCCGGCGTATATATTGGCAAATAAGCCTATTGTAACGTGGGTTCCGTTCGCCACAGAATAGTCTATTGCCGCCCGGATTTGATATATATTCGTAACAAACATAAGGCTGAGCGGTGCGATTGGGATTACATAACCATCAATGTCGCATTCTTCTGGCTGTTCTGCTACCGCCAACTGAATATATATGTCGGCTTCTGGCGCAACCCCCGTGATAAAAATTGGGCTGGCAGCCAGAACAACTGCAAGCAAAAACACCACGTATTTACTAATATTTTTCCTGCGGTACATTGAAATCCTCCCTTTTATCTTTCGTCAGTTATGGGGTTTGCCTATATGGTTGGCTCTTGCTGATACAAAAAAGCGACCTTCCGCATCCTGATTAAACACATGATGAGGTGGTCGCCAAAAAATATCATTTGTTACAATAAAAAGTGCCTAATCGCCATCCCTCGACGGAACAGTATCATGCAGCAAGTTTGATGTCAAGCGCAGCCAGTGCCGAAAAAGCATGCACATTTTGTGTATTCGGAGATATTTGTATTTACCGCGATATAAAACTCTATTCTAAAACCCATAACTCTGCTTTTCTCAAAATGCTCGAAGGCAGCAATACTAATCTCACGAGCAACCTGCATTCCCGCAATCTTTTTTGCACCCCTTGCATCCGGCCGTCGGGAACATTTCCATAGAAATATGGCGGATGCCCGCTTCTTCAAATTCCTCTCCATAGGGCATGAACCCCAGCTTCTCGTAAAAAGACCGGGCGGTAAGCTGTGCGTGCAAAATCACCCTTTTGCCGCCCATATTGCGGCATGAGTCTATTAGCGCGTCCATTATCACGGCGGCTAGGCCTTGGCCGCGGTGGCTTTTTAAAGTAGCCACCCTTCCAATTATATAATCGTCGTGGGTGTAAACCTCACCGGTATATGGATCAGGCTTGCCCACCGGCGGGCTTATCATAATGCGCCCTGTACTCACCGGAGTATCGTCATCGTAGGCCACAATATGAACACATGCACCATCCGTGCCGTCATATTCTTCGGCCTCGCTTACGTTTTGCTCATCCACAAAAACTTCTTGGCGGATTTTATATGCATCGGCAAGATCGTCCGTTTCACCGAAGAAAAATTTCATGGTTATCATTGCTTCGCTCCTTTATATCTGGCACATTCAAAAATTTCAATTTTGGTGAAATTCAGTTGGTCGGATTTTCCGACCAACTGAATTTTATTTTGCTGCAGTCAATTAAATTTAAAACCGCCTGCTATAGCCAAGTGATTTTGCTGTAATGCAATTAGGCGCTAACAAAGCAGTGTAGTAAAATCACAAACTCCAGCGGATGGCTTTCGGTTTAACGGACTATAAATTAAGTATCGCGTTTACAATCCGCTGGCTGGCTTTGCCATCGCCGAAGGGGTTTTGGGCTGAGGCCATTTTATTGTAGGCTGTTTTGTCTGTTAGCAGGCGGGTGGCTTCGTTGTAGATTGCGTTTTCTTCTGTGCCTGCTAGGGTTAGCGTACCTGCAGTTAGGCCTTCTGGGCGCTCGGTTACATCCCGCAACACTATGGTGGGCAGGTTAAAAGATGGAGATTCTTCTTGCAGGCCGCCAGAATCTGTTAGCAGCAAATGGGATTGCTTCATTAGATTGTACATATCAAAAACATCTACTGGGTCTATCAGCAGCACCCTGTCCATTCCGCCCAGTATGGCCTCCGCCGGGGTTTTTACCGCCTGGCCAGGGTGAACCGGCCACACTACAGAAATATCCGGGTTATCTGCCACCAGGCGTTTTATTGCCCGGCAGATATTTTCCATGGGTTGGCCCCAGTTTTCGCGGCGGTGGGCGGTTAGTAGGATTATTTTTTTGCTAAAATCCAGGCTATTTAGGGCTTCGCAGCTAAAACAGTAATTTTCTTTGATTACATATGGTATCAAGTCTACTATCGTGTTGCCTGTTACGATAATTTTTTCTGCCGGAATGTTTTCCTTTAGCAGATTATCCCTAGAGGCCTCTGTTGGGGCAAAGTAGATATCTGCCAGGGCGGTGGTCATTCTGCGGTTTATCTCTTCTGGGTATGGGCGGTATTTATCGTAGGAGCGCAAGCCTGCCTCCACATGACCTACCGGGATTTGCGCGAAAAAAGCCGCCAGCGCCGCGGCGAAAGTTGTGATGGTATCACCATGCACCAGTAAAATATCTGGTTTTTCTGCCGCTAAAATAGGAGCAAGCCCTGCCAGCACACGAGCCGTCACATCTGTAAGGGTTTGCCCTACTGCCATAATATCCAGGTCATAATCCGGCTTTATGCCAAAGGGTACTAGCATTTGGTCCAGCAGTTGCCTATGCTGGGCAGTTACACATACTTTTGATTGGATTCCTGGGGCTTTACCAAGCTCAAACACCAGCGGAATCATCTTCAAGGCCTCTGGCCTAGTGCCGAAAACAGACATCACTTTAATCATATCAATTCCTCCTCTTTCATAAAGCTGACGCTAACCAGCTTAGACACTCCTTGCTCTTCCATTGTTACGCCGTAGAGCCTGTCTGCGGCTTCCATAGTACCTTTGCGGTGGGTGATTACTATAAACTGCGTACCCTTGGCATATTCCTTCAAGAAATTGGCATACCTAACCACATTAGCATCATCCAAGGCAGATTCAATCTCATCCAACACACAGAACGGCGATGGCTTCATGCGCAATATGGCAAATAGCAGCGCAATTGCCGTAAGCGCCCGCTCCCCGCCAGATAGCAGCATTAGATTCTGCAAAGCCTTACCCGGTGGCTGGGCAGAAATCTCTATGCCAGATTCCAGCACATTGTCCACATCCAGCAGCCGCAACCCCGCATTGCCGCCGCCAAACATCTCCCTAAACACATCTGTAAAATGCATGGCTATTTGCTGAAATTTTTCATTAAACTGGGTTTCCATTTGCCGCGTAAGGCTGGTGATAAGCTCGTTTAGGCTTGCTTCGGCGGTTTCTATATCGCCGCGCTGGGTGGTTAAGAAATCATGGCGGGTTTTAATTTGCTTATAGGCTTCTATTGCACCTATATTTACATTTTCCAGCTTGGCCAGCTCGCTGCGTAGTTCCTGCCATTCCCGGCGCAGGGCATGTTCGTTTATGTCGGTTTGCTTTAGCTCTTGGGCTTGCTGGTAGGTTAGGCTGTATTCTTCCCATATTTCGTTATGCAGGCGGTGGCTGGTGGAGTTTAGCTGCTCTTTACGCATTTCTAGGCGGGTGATTTCTTTTTCCATTAGGGCTGTTGTGTCTGCGTAGCTGCGCTCATCTATTTTGGCGTGGGTCATGCCGGTTTCTATGGTTTCCTTGTCTGCCTCGGCGCGGGCTTGGGCTGCGCGGGCTTCTTCTAAGCTGGTTTTTAGGGTTGATATTTCCTTCGTCACGGCGGCTTGGGCGGTGGTGGCGGTGGTTATGGTTTTGTCTGCATTAATGGTTTCCCTTTGCAGCTGGGATTTTTCCTTTTTTAGGGTTTCAATTTCCTTTTGCAAGCGCTGGATATTGGTTTCGCGCTGCGTTAGCCATTCGCCACGGCGGCTTATTTCTACCCGTAGGTTGGTTAGTATATCTGATTCTTCGCTATGCTCCTGGCGGCTTTGTTCCATTTGGTGCTGATAATCTTCTATAGCTTGGCGGGCTTTGTTTATGGCTTCTTCCGTGGCCAGCACGGCCTTTTTTGCATCGCGCACGGCTTGGTTTTGCGCCATTATGGCTGCCATTAGCCGTTGGTTTTCTTCATTATATTTGTTCATTTGCTGGCCTAGGGTGGCCATGGTTTCTTTGGCTTGGTTTAGCTTATCTGTTTGAAGTTGCTGCTCTAGTTGCAGGCTTTGGGCGGTTTCGCGGGCCTTGTTAAGGGCTTCGTCTGTGGTTTGGCGTTTAGCCTCGAAGGCCCGTTCCTGGGCTTCTAGCCTAGCGAACTCGGCCTCTAGGGCTTCCACTTGCTGCCTTAGCTCTTGCACCTGGCGGCTGCGGCCTATAATCCGCGAAGATTGGCGGCTGGCCGCGCCTCCGGTGATAGAGCCGCCGGGGCTTAGCCGCTCGCCAGTTAGTGTCACGATTTTTTGGGAATAGCCAAAATGCTTGTTAAGCGCCAGAGCATTGTCTAACTTGTCCACCACAAGCACATCCCCAAGCAACTGGTCAAATACCGTGCTATAGGCGGCCTCGCAGCTTATAAGCTCTGCGGCAAGCCCAATAAAACCCGGCTGGGCAGAATATTTATCTGTAGGAATTGCCCTACCCCTCACCGCATCCAGCGGCATAAACGTGGCGCGACCTTCCTTGGTTTGCTTCAGCATTTCTATTGCAGTTTTTGCGTCGGCCTCTGTTTTGGCTACTATATTTTGGGCGCTGCCGCCCAGGGCTGTTTCTATGGCTAGCTCGTATTCTGGCTCTACGGCCAGTAGCTCGCTTACTGCGCCGCATATGCCTGCAAAATTTGGGTCGCCGCTGTTTTTTTTGCGCAGCACGGCTTTTACGCTGCGAAAATAACCCTCTTGCTGGGCGTCTAGGTCGCTTAATGCACGGTATCTGCCACGGGTGGCGGTTAGATTTTCTTTTGACTGGCGCAGCTGTGTATCTAACTGCTGGCCTTCTTCTATTAGCTGGTCGTGGGCTTTGGTGTAGGCTGCTAGGCTGTTGTTGGCCTTTTGTAGGGCGCTGCTGCTGTTTTTTAGGGTTGTTTCTTGGGCCGCTTGGGTGGATTTTGTTTCGGTTATTCTGGTTTCTAGTTCGGATATTTCTGTGTTTAGCCTCTCTGTATCGTCTTCTAGGCGGTTGTAGGTGCTTTCTTCTTCTGCCACAAAGGCGCTGGCATCTGTGGAAGTTTTGATGGCATCTAGCAGGGCCTGGTTTAGGCCTGCCAACATGGCGCTGCTTTCTTTTAGGGCTTCGTCATGCTGGGTTGATATTTGTATATGCTCGGATAATTCGTCATTTAGTTTGGCCAATTCGCTGGCGGTTTCGGCCTTGCCTTGCTGCTCTTGGGTGATTTCTTCGCTTCGCTCTGTTAGGCTGGCTTCGCGCTTGGTTATTTCGCTTTGGAGCCTTATTTTTTCTTGCTCCATTTGCATTATTTGGCTTTGCAGCAGCCTATCGTCAGATTCTTTTTTTTCTATATTGGTGGTGGTTTCCAGCAAACTTTCGCTGGTTTGGCGGTATTGCCTGTCTGATTCTGCCGCGCGGGCTTCTAGCTTTTCGCTGGCGGTTCTGGCTTCTTGCAGCAGGCGTTTGTTTTCATTGGCTTGTATTATGTCGTTTTGCAGTGTTTCTTCCAGCTTTACCAGCTCTGTTTCAATTTTTGCCACTTCGTTCAAAAAAATATTTATATGGGTGGTCTTGTACCTATCACGCAACGCCAAAAAATGCCGGGCTTCTTCCGATTGCTGGCTTAGAGTGGGCATTTGCTCCTCTAGTTCTGCGATTATATCGTCTACCCGGGCCAGGTTTTGCTTCTCGTCTTCCAGTTTTCTTAGGGCTTCGTTGCGGCGGGATTTAAACTTACCAATACCTGCAGCTTCCTCAAAAACATGGCGTCTATCTTCAGACTTTAGGCTTAAAATCTCGTCTATCCGCCCTTGCCCCACTATGGAATACCCATCACGGCCAATACCCGTATCCATAAACAGCATTTGAATATCCTTCAACCGGCAAGCTGTACCATTTATTGCAAATTCGCTCTCCCCAGAACGATACACCCGCCTGGTGACGGTTATTTCCTTAAAATCCAGCGGAATCTTGCCGCTAGAATTATCTAAACGCATAGTAATTTCCGCAAACCCTAGGGGCTTGCGGTGCGCTGTGCCATTAAAAATTATATCTTCCATCTTGCCGCCGCGTAGCTGCTTGGCGCTTTGTTCGCCCAGCACCCAGCGTAGGGCATCTGCAATATTGGATTTGCCGCTGCCGTTTGGGCCAACTACACAGTTTAGCCCTTCTAGCAGGTCCAGTTGAACCTTATCGCCAAAGGACTTGAAGCCCGATAGCTCTAGTCTTTTTAGGTACATAAAAAATTTTTCCTCGCATGAGTTTCTTTCTTGTAGGATTATGCTATAATAAGGACAGATTCGCAAGTTATTTTCTTATATTATTCACAAACACTCTCAAGGAGGCGATTTTCATGGTACAATTTTTAGTAGGATTCAAAGGCGAGGGCAAAACACGTAAGCTAATTGAAATGGCCAACGCCGAAGCAACACAAACCGATGGCAGCCTAGTTTTTATCGACGACGACAAGCGCCATATCCACGATATCCACAGGGATATCCGCTTTGTGGACACCGGTAAGGCCAGCTTATCTAGCTGCCGCGGCCTTGCATACTTCATCTGGGGAATGCTAACTCAAAACGCAGACATCAAACATATCTACGTAGACGGCCTGCCAAACATAGTACGCGAAGAACTTTCCCACGAGGCCTTAACAAAATTTAGAACAAACCTAGAGGCTCTATCCGAGGAATTTCACGTAGACATCACATTTTCTATGCATTACGATAGGGAGAAGCTGCCTGAATCGATAAAAGAAGTTCTTGTTTAAAACCGTCACTGGCTTTGCCGGCCATATCTCCGAAAACTTTCCTTCACGAGCCCGGCATGACATTCCGCCCGATTTTTTTCGGGTTATCGTTGAAAAAAATTTTACAAAAACTTTAATTTTATATTTTTGATTTTTTAAAAAGCCCGATTTTCTGGGCTTTTTTATTTTTCCGTTTGGGGAAAATGGTGAAAAATGGCTTGTTTTTGTTGAAAATGTGGTACCGTATGGTACCATTTTTATGGAATTATGGTACCGTATGGTACCATTTTTGTTAAATACAATATTTTTACATATTCTCAAGACGCGGAGCTAAAACACTGTGTACATGCAGTGTTCACGTCTTTTTGCGGCCTGATACACGGAAAGTCTTTAAATGCTTCAGCTGGCATCTCCACACATAAACACCCCCGGTTTAGCATAATTTTAACTGATTAGAGTTCTTCTATGGTGAAATAAATGAGATATACTTCCGGGGGTGTTTTTATGGTTTCGCGTAGTCGTGAGATTAAGCGCAGGCTTGGGATACGGGCTGGGCGGCAACTTTTTTTGCCCCGGGTTAATATCCGCCGAATGCGAGAATTTTTTTACCGGGTTTGCGTAGTAGCGGTTTTGCTGGCCGTTTTGGTAAGTGGGTGGCGGTTGCTGCAGCCCGGGATGCGCGTGCGGGTTCATGCAGATACCGTGGCGGCTTTTCGTGTGCCACACAGGGCTATTGGGCTACTGGAGGTTTATGCCGCCCGGTACGGGATTCCTTTTGCAGAGCTCTTCGCGATATTTGTAGCCGAGAATGATTTTTTCCCAGAAAAATCCGCCGTCCATGACATTAGTGGGCTGGAAGAACTATATGTACAGGATTTTAACAGGATTATGCGGCGGTACAATTCACGCAGCATCGCGCCCTATGTGGCTATGTTTCGTAATCTGTTTGGGGAAATCGAGACATTCCCTGTGCCTTCTGGCTGGTATCTTTACGAGCCATCGGTAATGTTTGGCAATTCCTGGGGGGTGGCGCATAATTTCCAGGGAAACCGCATGCATATGGGCACGGCCATTGTAGACCGGGAGAATATCCGCGGCCGCGTACCTATTGTTAGCATGACACGCGGCCTGGTGCAAGATGCAAGCTGGTGCAACCAGCTTGGGTATTTTGTAGGGGTGGTAACGCCCAGTGGCAGCTATTATCTATACGCACATTTGCACAGCCTCGCCCCTGGCCTTGCCCCCGGGCAAAATATCTCTGCCGGGCATCATCTTGGCCAGATGGGAAACACCGGCGGTGGCCGCGGCGCGCAGACATTTCCTGTGCATTTGCATTTGGCCATTAGCCCAGATGTAAGCTTCACCCGCGGGCAGTTTTGGATAAACCCTTATCCGTTTTTGCGGTATTTGGATGATATAGTGAGGTAAATAGACTTCTTTCGAAATCACGCCTTTCGATTTCGAAAAAGTTACATTTTCAATCTTTTGCTTCTTTCTAAAATCACGTTTTTTGTGATTTCAGAAGAACTCTAATGAGAACCTGTCTCGCCAGAGTGACACCTAAAACCCCATCTGCCCAAACATCTTATCCGTAAGCTCAACCTGGTTAGTCAAACAAATATGCATAGGAACCCCGCGGTTTTCTGGCGTGATATATTCAAACCCAAGGTTTTCGTACAACCCTTCCTGCCCCGCCCGCACGCAGATATCCACCTGGATACCAAACCCAGGCTTTAGCTTACCCCTAAGGAAATCAAACACACGCGCCGTAAATTCTTCCTGGATGCCACAGTCTTCGTATTCTGGGTGCAGCAAGATATTTAGCGAGGCAAAGCTGCCGCCATTCCAGCGCAGCCCGGCCATTGCAATCGCATCTGGCCCATCGTAGGCAGAAACAACAAATGCGTTGCCTTCGATATTACCCTGCGCCTGCTCTGGATGAAGCCTGCGCCACCCCATAGCCTTGCGTATGGCATTGTATTCATCTACAGCCAGCAAATTTTTATAAATAATTTCCATCGTCAACCCTCCATATATCCAGCCCATTAAACCACCACAACCCCTACCCCGCGCTCGCTATGGTACCCGCCAGGCGCGCCGGTGGCTATCCTATAAATATCCCCGGCAGTGAATTCTGCCGCCAACATCTTTCCGGCTACCCCCCCGGCGGCCAAAATCTCGTCCATGGCCTTACCGTGGGTAATCACGGGCAAATTCGCCCGTTTCACCATCTCGCCCAAAAGCCCCGTCGCCTGCCTGCGGAAGCCCAGTACCCTTATATACTGCATGCCACCAGCGGCTTCGTATTCGTCTATATTATCCACCCCCAGCAGCACCTGCATGGCTATTCTTTGTAGCCGTGTATAGGTGTAGCGCTTGGTTTTTACCGCATCTAGCAACTCGGTTATGCTGCGAAACTCCCCTACATATTTACGGAAGCGATTCTCCAGCCCTTCGCCAAGCGTTAAATCTTTGCTGTAAATTAAACTGCGCAAGATATCGCTAAACTGGTCAATATGGGCAATTTCGCCCAAGCGAATAGCCTCCTTCAATATTTCCCGGCATTCCCATGGCATATCCTCCCCGGCAAACTCGCCCCCATGCACAGCCCGCCGCAGCCTAGTGGCGCTGCTGCCACCGGCCATCCTATGGGTGGCTATCACCCTCAGCGGGTTACCCAGCAGATGCAATGCCTTGCAATATTCCATGGCCAGCCCATTGTTAGGCCGCGCAAGAAGCCCATCTGGCATTTCCCCAAGCACAGCCTCTAAAGCCCGCCCCTTAGCCGCCGCGAAAGACAAGCCCTGCCTCATTCCATCTTGCAAGGCAGCTTTGTACGCTTCTGGCTCTTCTGCCAGTACCCGCCCGGCAGCTTGCAAAGCCGCTAAATCCCCACATTCGCTACCAAAGCTAATTACATCCACAACCCCCATAGCCGCCAGTAGCTGCACACTGCCCCGCGCAAAATAATCCGCCCCAGAAATCACATAAGGCAGCGGAATTTCCACCACAATATCCACGCCCTGCAAAAGCGCCATTTTGGTGCGCCGCCATTTATCGCAAAGGGCAGGCTCGCCCCGCTGCACAAAATTCCCGCTCATTACTACAACAACACCATCACCCGCAACCTCACGCGTCTTTGCAATATGCACCCCATGTCCCACATGAAACGGATTAAATTCCACAATAATCCCAGCTGTCACAATAATCACCCTTAAAAATTAAAGTTTTTTGCTTCTTTTTTCCAAAAAAGAATGGAGTGCGGGGCGAAACCCCCACGACTTAAATAAAATACTTGGATTTTGTCAAAGATTAGTGTTATAATATACGGAAATTACATCCGACACAAATTTTGAGGGTTCAGGGGGCATTTATTGTGAAAGATATCACAGATGCCGAATTTAGCAAGATTAGAGATTATATTAGGTCTAATCTTGGTATTTCATTAAGTGATGAAAAAAAAACTCTCGTATTCTCACGGCTAAGGACAACCATAGCCGAACTTGGAATGGAGAGTTTTTCTGATTATTTCAACTTTCTTGTAAATGATAAAACTGGCGAGGCCATGGTCATTTTTGAAAATAAAATAACCACCAACCATACATTTTTTATGCGCGAGGCAGAACATTTTGAGTATTTGAAGAAACATGTGCTGCCATATATTGAAGAAAGCTACAAGAACGAAAAAGACTTGCGGCTATGGTGTACGGCGGCATCATCCGGCGAAGAAGCGGTGATTTTACAGATAGTTGCCCATGAATATTTTAAGCAAAAAGGCGATTGGAATACAGAAATTTTGGCCACAGATATTTCGTCCAATGCGCTGGCCAAGGCCGTAGCGGCCCGATACCCCACAGAATCGCTGGTAAATATACCAAAACAATGGCAGCAAGATTATTTTACAAAAATAGACGCCAACACCAGCCAAGTTAGCGACGAAATAAGAAAAAAAATCATATATCGCAAATCTAATTTAATGGACAATTATAATTTTCGCAATAAATTTCATATAATCTTCTGCCGCAATGTGATGATTTACTTCGACAATGCCTCCCGCAAGAATGTAACAAAAAAATTCTACGATGTGCTAGAGCCGGGCGGATACCTGTTTATTGGCCATTCCGAATCTATTTCAAACGCGGCTTCAGGGTTTGAATATGTAATGCCGGCTATATACAGGAAACCGCTATAAGCCTGCATTTAACAAGTTTAAATTTGTATTCAGCAAATAGTTGTAGTTTAATACAATCCAAGAGAGGTGACTGCTCATGATGGACTTTGATAGAGACTCCATGCTAGAGATGTTTATTTTCGAGATGTCTCAGCAAATTGACCAGCTAGAAGGTACTATTGTCCAAAGCGAATCGGAATATAATAGCGACCAAATTAACGAAATATTCCGTATAATGCACACCATCAAGGGCTCTTCCGCCATGATGATGTACGATAGCATAGCAAGCGTTGCCCATTCTATAGAGGATTTATTTTACTACCTGCGGGAAGAAAACCCCACAGACATAGACTACGCACGCCTTAGCGACTATGTTTTAAGCGGCATGGATTTTATCAAGGCAGAGCTGGGCAAAATCCAAGGCGGCAACGCTGCCGACGGCGATGGCACAGCCCTATCCACAGCTATAGAAAATTATTTGGTGGAAATTAAAGAACATACAACACCTGAAGAAGCGCCAGCCCCAACACCACCCCCTGCCCCAGAGCGCGTACAACAAGTAACCGACACCGCCGTGGGCGGCAACCATAAATACCAAGCCAAAATCCACTTCCAAGACGGCTGCGAAATGGAAAACATCCGCGCTTTCACCTTCGTACACAATTTGCAGGAAGTAGCTACAGACATAGAGCATACACCAGAAAATGTTATAGATGAAAAAGCAATCGCATATATCCGTAAAAATGGTTTTGGCGTACAGTTTTCTAGCATATTTGGCCATAGCCACATAAGCGAGCATATTGCCCAAACCATCTACCTTAAAAGCTTCACCCTAGAGACAATCTCAGCCACTGCCTCGGTTGAAACTATCAAAGCCACACCAGCACCAAAGCCGGCACCTGCCCCGCTACCAATAGAAGAACCCGTAATCACATCCATAGACCCCTTCCCCGTAGCAACCACCAGCACAGACTCCACAGAGCAAGCAGAACGCAAGGCAGGCAGCACATCACAGATGATTAACGTAAACGTGAACAAGTTGGATAGCCTATTAAACCTGCTGGGCGAGCTTGTAATAGCCGAAGCTATGGTAACGCAAAATTCTGAGCTTGAAGGCCTACAGCTAGACAGCTTCCACAAAGAGGCCAGCAATTTAAATAAAATAATCTCTGAGCTGCGCCAGATAGCCGTGACATTGCGTATGTTACCCCTTTCGGCCACTTTCTTGAAGATGCGCCGGGTGGTGCGTGACATGAGCCGCCAGCTTAACAAGGAAGTAGACCTAGAGATAGCCGGGGAAGAAACCGAAGTTGACAAAAATATAATAGAACAAATGGCAGACCCGATTCTGCATATAATAAGAAATTCCTTAGACCATGGTGTGGAATCGCCAGAAGAACGTATAGCAGCAGGCAAGCCTCCTACGGCCACCGTGCGCCTAGAAGCCATGAACGCCGGCGGGGATGTAGTTATAACAATCCAAGACGACGGCCGCGGCATAGATACAGAGAAAGTGTTAAAAAAAGCCAGAGAAAGCGGGCTAACAAACAAGCCAGACCACGAATATACAGACAAGGAAATACAACAATTTTTATTCGTGCCGGGGTTCTCCACCAACGATGAGGTAACGGCGTTCTCTGGCCGTGGTGTGGGTATGGATGTGGTGCATTCTAACCTAGAATTTGTGGGCGGCACGGTTCTTGTGGATTCTTCCCCTGGTGAAGGCACAACCTTCACCCTAAAAATCCCACTAACCCTTGCTATTATCGAAGGCATGGGCATTATGGTAGCTGGGGTGCAGTACACGATTCCTATTGCAAATATAATAAAATCATTTAAGGCCAACGCGGCAGACCTGTTTAAAGACCCAGACGGCAACGAAATGATTACAAACCGCAGCGATGTTTTCAATGTGGTGCGCCTACACGAATTCTTCAATATACAAGGCGCAATCACAGATATTGAAGAAGGTATGCTGGTTATGCTGGAAAACGGCGAAAGAGTAATCTGCCTGCTGGTGGATAAGCTGGTTGGCCAGCAACAAGTAGTGGTTAAACCCATACCAAGCTATTTCAGGAAAGTACGTGGCCTTGGGGGCTGTACCCTGCTTGGCAACGGCGATGTAAGCCTGATAATAGATGTTGCTGGGTTCTACGATAATTAAAGGAGGGAATATCATGGCATTAAGCTCATATGACAGATTAAACGAAACTGCCGAAGATACCTTGGCCAACCAATTTCTCACCTTTACAATAGATGGCGAAGACTACGGCCTGGAAGTAGCATATGTAAAAGAAATAAAGCAAATGATCCCCATAACCAAAGTGCCGCAAATGCCAGATTACATTGAGGGAATATTAAACCTGCGTGGCGAACTTATTGGCGTAATAAACATGCGTACCCGCTTTGGTAAACCGTTTAGAGAATACGACGAAGAATCTTGCATTATTGTAATTGTTTTTGGGGATTTCACTTTAGGGGTGATAGTAGACGCCATCCAAGAGACTGTTTTCATATCTGAAGCAAATATCGCCCCGCCGCCAAATGCTAAGCTAAATAATTCTAACCATTTTGTGCGGAATATTGGCATGGTTAATGATGAAGTGAAATTGTTGTTGGATTTGGAGAAATTTTTGGCTATAGAGGATTAGGTTGTTGAAAACTTTAATATTGGAACTAATGTTAGAATAATGCTACTTTCCTTTTAAAAAAATATTTTGCAGGCTTTTGGTTATTGGGCTAGCACAGAGGCGGGCATGTGAGTTTCCTAAGCGGCTGCGGCTTTGTGCGGCTGCGGCAGAAACTCACATGCCCGCCTTTGTTGAATAGCATAATAATGGTTTCGAAAATTATGCAAACCGTTAATTTTTTTACTTATGATATAATAAAAACCCCGAATTTTCGGGGTTTTTTCGTTTTCCAGGCTTAAAAATAGCATCATTTTGCCTAAAACGTGGTACCATACGGTACCATTTTCGGAAAAAACATCATTTTTCGGAAAATATGTCGCAATTCATTTTCATCGCATCAATTATAGCCGCTCCACCTAAAAACATTCGCATAGAGCGCAGGAAATTTTTCGCAAGGCGAGAAGCTGAAAACCGCCGCGCACTGGCGGTGCGCAAGGTTTTCAGCGACGAAGGCTTACGGGAAATTTACAAGTTCTATACGAATGTTTTTAGGTGCAGCGGCTATAAAGCGGTATCGATATAATCACCTTATACGAAAATAAAACTAAGGTTGCTTCACTGGGGGCTATAAGAAATCACCCTTGCAAAACAACCTTAGCTAAAAAAATAAAAAATTCATTGTTATACCACTATATACCACTATGCGCTTATGAAAGAATCAAACCTTAATCAATTTAGTATTCTGTGCGCCTCAATGAAACTTAGAAACAATTGGTACGATGTCCGTCTGGAAGGACTCGTAATAAGACTCTGCTGTGAACTGCGCTACAACTAAGGCATCGCATAACATTAAAGTATTCAGAAAACCTACATATGCCAGAAACGCTTACTTGGCACACTACCTGTATTCCACTTGTCACAAACATAAAAGAGCAACATGTAATCTGCCGCGATTGAAGAATCTCTTCTGGGCATATCTCTTCTTGTTCGGCATTTGCAAAGAACCTTGCCACCTCTATCAATTGCGGCCCATCTTGTGTATTTTTAAAAGTTCTCTCCACAACCATTAGTGTTTTATCAGTAAAGTCAACGCAATCGTAGCAACATTCAATATGAGAATGCTCGATATTTGCACTACTTGACATTGCAAAAGTGGCTGACGGAGCAGACATGCCAACAATCAATACTAGCAACAAAACGAATGAACCTATTTTATTACGCATTCTAATCATCCCCTTAATAATATTTAACGCTGTGGCGCAACAATGTTAGTTGATGTTATAACATATTGCACATGCTTGTCAAATACTTTTTGGCCACACTCTGTCTTACACTCTGTCTCACAACATGCTACACACTCGTCTGGCGCTGTCACATGTCAAGAAGCAGTTATGTACAAAAAAATAATAGCAACCATAACAATACTTGCAAAATGCCACATTCGACATTATAATGTACTAGATATGTGACAGATTCATACTACATGTCCTTCGCTCAAATTATTTTGGCTGCTGGCTTGTTTCTGTCGTAAAAATCCTGAGGGGGGGAATTTTATGAGAATTGGTTACAAGAGAAGTGTTGCGCTTGCATTTATGCTGGTGCTTATTTTTTGCAACACTATTGCTGCAAGTGGATTTGCGGCAGGGTTTCCTATACCAGAGGCAGCCGGGGTTAACGCCCGCGCTAACGATTTGGCCGAGATTGATTATTCCCATGTGCATCTTGGTTATGTAAAAGTGCGGTTTTTCCAGCGAACAACTGCCAGCGTTCGGGTGCTAATTGAAGCCCCCGGCGGCAAAAGGCATCAGTATCGCCTTAGCACAAACGGCGACTGGGAAGTTTTCCCGTTAACAGACGGCAATGGGCGCTATACCATTGGTGTGTTCCAGCAAATACAGGGCAATAGATTTGCCATGGTTAACACCGTTACCACAAATGTGCGGCTAGACAACGAATTTGAGCCGTTTTTGCGACCAAACCAATTTGTTAACTTTACGCCAAGCTCGCAGGTTGTGCGTGAGGCAGAAAGGCTTACCCATGGCCTAACTGGCATCTTTGATATCGTAGGCGCGGTGTACAATTTTGTTATAGATAATATTGCATATGATTTCGAGCTAGCGGCCACAGTTCAAAGCGGCTATGTGCCAGACCTCGACCGGATTTTGCAAAGGCGCATGGGCATTTGTTTCGATTACGCCGCCCTCATGACTGGTATGCTTAGAAGCCAGGGGATACCCACAAGGCTTGTGATTGGCTATGCTGGCGATGTTTTTCATGCATGGATAAACGTGTATTCGCCAGAGACTGGCTGGATAAATAGCATCATACAATTTAACGGCCGCACCTGGAATCTTATGGACCCAACATTCTCATCTACAAGCAACGGCAGCCCTACATTCCAGGCATTTATCGGCGATGGTACAAATTATAATCCAACAAGTTTTCATTAGAGTTCTTATGAAATTGCAAAAAACGCAATTTCATAAGAAGCAAAAGATTGAAAATGTAACTTTTCCGAAATTAAAAAGCATAATCTTCGGAAGAAGTCCATTAAACTATGGGGCTTCGTTACGGCATGTTTTGTTAGCGCCGCGGCGAAGCCTTGCAGGTTTTATAGCACAAAATAGAAGGGGTTTTTACCATGGGGAAAAGTTTAACCAACAATTTTTTGTCTGCACTATCGCTGGAGCTTTCTATGCTTTTGCAGGCAGGGATTACGGTGCACAATGGCGTAGCCATGATGCTAGACGACGAGCAAGACCCAGACGGCAAGAAGGTTTTTCAAAGCTTGCTGGACAAGCTAGAAGGGGCCGTGCCCCTTTCTGAAGCCATGCACGGGGTCAGATGTTTCCCGGCCTACATGGTTAATATGATTGAAATCGGCGAGAGGGCTGGCAGGCTTTCCGAGACTTTAAAAGGACTTTCAGAGCATTACGAAAGGCAGGAACGACTTGCGATTTCCATAAAAAATGCAACACTTTACCCTGCTGTTTTGCTGGGGCTTATGGTTGCGGTGGTGCTGGTGCTAATCGTGCAGGTGCTGCCTATTTTTGATGATGTTTTTGCCCGCATGGGCGCAGAGATGACAACATTTGCCGTTACGTTAATGCGTTTTGGCAACTGGTTTAGGGGCGCGGCACTTGTTATTGCCATTATCTTCTTGGCGATATTCCTTGTGGCGTTTCTAATTTGGGCTGTGCCTGGGGTAAGGGCTGCGGCCAGCAAATTTTTTAGGGATAAATTTGGCGGAAGCGGCGTTTTTGGCCGTGCGGCGGCATGTCAGTTTGTGTCGGCTATGTCGCTATGTCTTTTCAGCGGTCTTAGCATTGAAGATGCCACAGATATGGCGGCCTCCATCAACAGCGATTCTAAAGCCCTAAACTCAAAATACAAAAAGCTAAAAACCCTGCTGGAAAATGATAGCAACCTAGCCAACGCCCTGCGAGATTCCGAACTTATGACCGCCCGAGACAGCAGAATGTTATCCCTAGGCGAGCAAAGCGGCATGGCAGATAACGCCATGGCAGAAATTGCCCGCCGCAACGACCTTACCGTACAAGATGAAATTTCTGCCATTGTGGGCAGGATAGAGCCTACCCTTGTTATATTAACCTCGGTTATTGTGGGAGTTATCCTGCTTTCTGTAATGCTGCCCCTGGTTAATATCATGAACACAATCGGGTGATATAATGGAAAACAGACGAGTTTTTAAGAAGAATTTTTTCTCACTAGTTTTAACAGGGATTAGGCCCATTATTTTTACTGCAGTTATTGTTGTCATGGTTGTGCTTGGCATACGGCAGGCAGAGGATGCCAGCCGTGCCGAAGGTGTGCGGCTTTTGGAAGAAGCCCTAATGCGTGCGGCTGTTCACAGCTACGCGGTGGAAGGGTTTTTCCCGGAAAGCCTGGAGGCTTTGGTAGAAAATTATAATATTTTTATAGACCATACCCGGTTTATAGTCCATTACGATGTTTTTGCCACAAACCTGCCGCCTAATATTCTAGTATTTGAACGTAGGTGATTGTATGAGCAGGAATAGAGTTGATACGGTTTTTGTGCTGCTGGTTTTCTGCGTTTTTGCTATTAGCGTTTTTATGGTGATAATGCATGCAGGCAGCACTTATAGCGATATTATTGAAGTTTCAACCGAAGGCAGCGACGAACGCATTGCACTTTCGTATGTAAGAACCAAAATACGCGCGAATGACAGGGCCGATGAGGTTTCTGTAGGGTATTTTGACGGCATAAATGCCCTACGCTTTGAAGAGAATTTTGGCGGGCAAAGCTTTGTTACGCTAATTTACTTGTACGATGGCTGGGTTCATGAGCTTTTCCATTTTGGCTTTATGGAATTTAACCCTAGCGACGGTATGCCCATGGTGCGGGCAGAATCGCTGTATTTTTCCTATGTGGCAGAAGGGCTTATACGGGTTGCCACTGATTATGGCAGCATTTTGATACACCCTAGAAGCTCGGTTACGGAAGGCGGTGCTGGCTGATGCGGTCTAGATCTACGCTTTTTTTGATGGAGCAAATTATTGTAATTGCAGTATTTGCCTTTGCGGCTGCGATTTGCGTTAGCATTTTGGCTACTTCTTACTTGCAGACAGTTAATGCGGTAGACACCAAAAACGCCCTTATAGCCGCAGAAAGCGCCGCAGAAAGCTTTAAGGCCTTCTCTGGCGATACTAACCGAGTGGCAGAGTTTTTTGGTACGGCGCCAGAGGCCAATGGGGATGTTTTCATCTCGTTTGACAGCGATTGGCGGCCGGGCGAGGCTGCTGATTTTGTGCTTCATATGGCCACCAGGCACGGGGATTTTAATATAATCCTTTCTGATATTTCTGTAACGGATATGGCCAGGGGCGAAGAGCTTGTTAGTTTTACAGTAGCAACTAGGGGGGTGCAGAATGAGTAGAGGTGGCGCGGCTTCGGCTGTTTTGGTTTTTGCGGTTTTATGTTTGGCTATTTTTACTGCGGTTTCGTATGTTTCTGCACTAAATGAGCAGACTCTAGTACGTAACGAGCTGCACCTTGTGCAGGCATACTACCAGGCAGATACTTTTGCAGAAAAAATCCTTGCAGAAATTTTGGCCACGGGATATGTACCCGAATATGTTAATGGTATACAAATACATTCCTATTGGGATTTGGACCACGGGATTGTTACATTTGTGCACCCCATATCTGAAAATGTGGACTTGTATGTGTCTTTAAGGTTTGAATACGATATGCTTACCGCACAGATTGAATCTTACGAAATTCTGGCCTGGCGAATGCATTCTGCAGGGGAATGGATTGCAGACGAGAGCCTTAATGTTTGGCAGGGAGAATACAGCTTTAGCTGGTAGAATGAAGCAATGATGGAGGCGCAAATGACAATACAGGAATGGCTGAAACTAGCTGTGGAAAGGAAAACATCTGATATTTTTATCGGGGCGGGGCGGCATGTTTCCTTTAAAATTGACGGAACTATAGAAAAACAGGGCGATGCGCCTATCAATGCCGACGAAGCCCGGGAAATGCTAGTGGCTTTGTTTACCGTGGGCAACCGCCCAATGGCCAGGTTTGAGGCCACCGGCGACGACGACTTTCCCATTACCATTGCCGGGATAGCGCGCTTTAGAGTTTCTGCCTACAACCAGCGCGGCAGCTATGCTGCGGTTATTCGCGTGGTTGCGTTTAGCCTGCCAAACCACCAAGACCTTGGCATACCAGGCGAAGTGATGAAAATAGCCAACGAAAAACACGGCCTTGTACTTGTAACAGGCCCCGCAGGCAGCGGCAAAACCACAACCCTGGCCTGTATAATAGACGCCATAAACAAAACCCGCAACGCCCATATTATAACCCTAGAAGACCCAATAGAATACCTGCACCGCGACGCAATGTCCATAATAAGCCAGCGAGAAATTTCTACAGACACAGAATCTTACATTGCGGCCCTGCGCGCCTGCCTACGTCAAGCCCCAGACATAATTTTGTTAGGGGAAATGCGCGACCACGAAACAATAAAAACCGCCATGACAGCAGCAGAAACCGGCCACCTTATCATTTCTACCCTGCACACCGTAGGGGCAGTAAACACGATAGACCGTATAGTAGACGTTTTCCCGCCTTCCCAACAGCCACAAGTGCGTGTACAGCTATCCATGCTGTTGCGCACCGTAGTTACCCAACAACTTTTACCAAGAACATGCGGCGGCATAACTCCCGCCTTCGAAATAATGCACGTAAACAGCGCAATACGCAACCTAATACGCGAATCCAAAACCCACCAGATAGACAATGTAATACAAACCTCTGGAAACTTAGGAATGGTAGGCATGGACGCTTCCATAATGTCCATGGTACAATCCGGCGAAATAACCAAAGAAACCGCCCTAGCCTCGGCGGCAAACACAGAGCAGATGGCGCGGTTTTTGGAGAGGGTACGGTAGAATTTCACTATAGTTGTGGAACACAGGAAAATTTGCATTAACATTTGCGATTTTCCTGTGTTTTTTTATTTTCGGGGAATTTATTTTTGAAAAAATGGCTTGTTTAGCGGGTTTGATTGTGGCAACAGCATTAAAACATGCGTTTTTTGCCATAAAAATGGTACCATACGGTACCATAATCACGGGAAAATGGTACCATATGGTACCATTTTTTTGTTACTTCACTCCAAAACCAGAGTTTTTCGCATCATTCCCTCAAATCCAACCCGGAAAAAATGTACAAACAGCATCCCCCCTCCCCTCCCCGGCAACCTGACACAAGACGCATCCCCAAAGCCCCCAAAAATCCCCCCACGGAACCGGCCCTCTGCCAAGGAGCTTGACAAGACTGAGGATAATGTAATAAAATGCTTTTTGTAGTTGCAAAAATGCAGTAGTGGCGGAATTGGCATACGCGCTAGACTAAGGATCTAGTGGTAGAAATACCTTGCAGGTTCAAGTCCTGTCTACTGCAGCCCTGGCGGGCGGCGATTGCGCTTCGCGCCGTCTGGGTTTTACAGACTGGAAGCGACCCTTACAAATTAACCAGCGTTTGCTGGTTTTTGTTTTATCGGTGCGGCTTTCATATATTTGACCTATACCATCTTCGGCAACCGCCGAAGGGGTCAAAATTTTAAAGGAGTGGTTAATATGAGAAAGTTGAAAGTTGTTTTTGCTGTACTTATTATGGCTGCGGTGGGCATTGTGGCCCTTAGCGCATGTTCCAGGGATGATTCGTATGATTTCACCATTGGGATATTATCCGGCGCGCAAATCCCGGCATTCGAGCTGGGCACGCCCGGGTTTCAAAACCGCTTAACAGAGCTTATGGCGGCAGAAGGCCTGCAAGTGCGCTTTATTTACCAAAACGCAGCCGGCGACCCTGCCATGTCTACCACAATTGCCAACACATTTGCATCACAGCATGTGGATTTAATGTTTACCCTTGGCACGGGCGCGTCACAGCGCGCGCTGCCAGTAGCCACCAGTGCGGGCATCCCGCTGGTATACGGCATAATCACAGACCCTGTGGGCGCTGGGCTGGTTTCAGATATTTCTACAGGTGCGTCCAGTGCGCTGCCCATGGAAACCCAAGTGGGCCTGCTAGAAGAACTAATAGGCAGCAGCCTAGACGCCAACAACCGCGTGGCATTTCTTTACACAACTGACGAGCCAAACTCTGTAGCATCCCTTGGGCGGCTGCAAGATGTGTCACCAGAAGGCACAATCGTACCATTTGGCATACCAGCGAACGGCCTAGACCAACTCACCCAACAGTTCATAAACATAGCCGCAGACAGCACAATACTAGCAATCTACATCCCGCAAGACAATCAAATAACCGGGCAGATGCAAATGGTACAAAACCTAAACCAACATCAAAACCCAGACCGTCGCCTACCCATAGTAGTGGCAGACCTACCGATAGTAGAGGGCGGCGCAGTAGCCTCCCTATCTGTGGACTTTGCAGCCAACGGTGCTGCCGCCGCAGACATAGCCTTCAACATACTAGTAAACGACATCTGGCCAAGCAGCTTCTACTCGCCCACCGCCGCATCCCTATCCCTATACATCAACAAAACCGAAGCCGAAACAATAGGCTTCACAATACCAGCAGCAATGGAAGCACGGGCAACAAGGATATTCTAAAACCGTCAGGGCTTCGCCCCGGCACCTCCTTCTTTTTTGAAAAAAGCAAAATTTTGAACTTTTTGTAAAACTTTTTTCAAAAAGTTTTTGGAGGTGCCGGAGGCGAAGCCTCTGGCGGTTTTGTCTTTATAATAAAAGGGGTATGCAAAATGACGGCAGATATGTTTTTAACCAGTATGTACGGAAGCCTTGGGCAGGGGTTGCTTTATGCCCCTGTTGTTATTGGGGTTTTTATGTCTTTAAGGATTATGAAGCGGCCAGATTTGACTATTGAGGGTACTTTTGCCTTTGGGGCTGTTATTGCTATGACATTGCTGCACAATGGTGTGCATTTTATGGTGGCACTGGCGCTGGCGGCTTTGGGGGGCTGTTTGGCCGGGCTCGCTACTGCACTTATCCATACCAAGCTTAAAATTGACGGGATTATTTCGGGGCTGTTGGTCACTATGGCCTTGTTTTCTGTTAATTTATTTGTTATGGGTGGCAGTACAATTTCCGCGCCGCTGGGTAGTTTTGTTTTTGCGCCGGTTAGGGAGCGGCTTTTGAGGCTGGATATCCAGCCGTTTAATGCACTTTTGTGGTCCTACATAATTATTGGGGCTATTGCGCTTTCTGTGGTTATTTTTGTGCTGTTTATGCTTTACAAGACTTCATTTGGGCTGTCTATACGCGCCACAGGTGATAACGAGCGCATGGCCTGTGCCATTGGCGTTAATGTGGATAGCCGCAAGATTTTCTCGCTGGTTGTTTCCAACGGGATTACGGGGCTTGCGGGCGCGCTGGTTGCCCAGCAGCAAAGCGGTGCAGAGGTTCATTCTGGCGCAGGTGTGCTTATTATTGGGCTTGCCTCGCTTGTTATTGGGGAAATTATTGCGCCAAAGCATGCAGGAATGCTGGCGCGGTTGATATTTATTTCGCTGGGTTCGCTCATTTATTTTACGTGCATCACCTTGGTGCTGGTGTCCGGGCTGCTTGGCCCAGAGTGGACTCGGATGCTTACGGCAGTGTTCGCCCTTACGGCCATTTGCGTGCCAAAGCTACATGAACATTTATTTAAAAAGCGAATCGAGGTGGCAAGATGATATCGCTAAAAGATATTTCACAAATTTTCGACAACGGCGTAGACAATAACTATGTGCTAAAATCCCTAAGCCTAGACATACCAGAGGGGCAGTTTGTCACCATCATAGGCGGCAACGGCGCGGGCAAAAGCACGCTTTTTAACATTATAAACGGCAACCTGTACCCCACATCCGGCTCTATTCTTATAGACGGCAAGGATATTAAACGCACCAGCCACAGCGCGCGCGCGGCCTTGATTGCCCGGGTTTTCCAAGACCCAAACACCGGCGTTTGCCCAGATTTAACCGTGGCAGAAAACATGGCCCTAGCCAATTCTCGCGGCAAGTGGCGGTTCTTCCGCTGGGCCATTCGCAAAAAAGATATCGCCTTCTTTGAAGAAAGGCTGGCAGAATTTGAACTAGGCCTAGAAAACATGCTGCGCAAAAAAGCATCACTATTATCCGGCGGCCAGCGGCAAGTAGTAAGCCTAATCATGGCCACCCTACAAAAGCCACGCCTGCTACTGCTAGACGAACACACCGCAGCCCTAGACCCCCGCATAGCCAAGCAAGTAATGAGCATAACCAAAAAGCTAGTAGAAGAACAAAAAATCACCACCATAATGATTTCTCACAACATGAGCGACGCCATAGAATACGGCGACCGTCTACTAATGCTAAACAGCGGCGAAATAGTAATGGACGTATCCGGCCAACAAAAAAGCGACTTAACCCCAGCCCAACTAATAACCCTCTTCGAATCCTAGGCCCTCGGCGGGCGGCCAATGGCGCTTCGCGCAGGGGATTTGTAACAACGAGTGCCGTGGGGGCATTAATTGTGGTAATTCGAAGATTAAAACACCCACTTGCAGGTTATAGGATGTGGCTGTGAAGGATGGAAATAACGCACGGACTGGCTGAAAAGCTGATATAAAACCAAAATCCAAAGGGCGCACTTATGTACCACTACGAGAGCGGTACGTGCGTAAAATGAATTTTTATGGAAGAAAGGAGGAAAGAATGAATCTCTATCATTATTATGAAAAAGGAAGAACGCCTTTCATGACTTTGTCAGATTTAACCAATGAAGAAGCGATACAACTTCATACAAAACTGACAACCGAAAATGACATCTTTGCAAGGCGTGATGCTGATGGACAGTATATGCACCAACGCCGAATAGTTGAAGAACGTGCCTATTCAATGTTCGTCAGAAAAGGAGGCAAGCCCCAAAGAAAAGCACCTCACTATATGATATTGGCTGAAACGGAATTGGTAGAATGCAAAGCGTGGTTTCTTGACTGTGCTGTTGTAAAAATAGCATTAAATGAGTTTGATAAAAACACGCTATCATTCACTTACGGTGATTCATTCCCAACTTTTAAGCCGATTTTTGATGAAGCATCTGTGTACGATTTATTCTTGTATGACGAAATTCTAGAAGTCATAGCGAAGCGTGGTATGCCTCCTGCGCGGAATGAGAATATGTCGTGGTTAGAGCCAAGCTACATCGAAGTACAGGTGTGGAGCGATGAAACAATAAGCAAATACCGATAACGAACATTAACAGCGTTATTTCCACCCTTCATATCATAAGTCCAAACAAGAGAGGATTATCATATGAATATTTACAATCAAATTGACGCATTGTCTTGGTGTCCAAAGGATGAAGCAAAAAGTATTTATAACACTTTTGCAACTGCACCGGACTACTCCATGCCATGCAAGGTAGAGAAATTGCTCCTGTGCCTCGTATATGAAGGTTGTTTTGATGATGCAATTACGTTGGCAGAAGGTATCATCGCTCATTACGCAAGTTCTTATACGGCGTACTTGTTTTTAGGTGTTGCATGTGATTTGAAGGGTGAGCGAGCGCGAGCAATAGAGGCTTACAAACAACTTTTGACAAAGGAATTAATACCGGATAAACCCACTTATTATGACCAATTTGGGATATACGGATTGGATGAAGATTTCGTGCATTTTTTAATCGAAACACCCTTTTCGATGGACAACGTAAACTCGTTTACTTTTCGGTTACCTTTTGAAAAATTGTTTCGCAGAGAAAGAGTGGTGCGCCATACACAGCATTTTTCGATATATTACGAAGAAAATTCGACGGCTGCGAAAGATATTGACGCAATTTGTGAAGCTCGTGAAGCAGCATATGAACAAGTCGCCAAATACTTTGACTTCACGCAGGACATCACTGTTGACTTGTACCTTTACGAAGATAGCGACACCAAAACAGCCGAAACAGGACACACGGGCGCGGGTTGGGCTTTCGGCAAGGTGATGGTGGAAATTTATAATGACAAACAGAAAATGAACCCTGTCCACGAATTAGTTCACGTCATCGCAGGGCTTTTGTACGGAAAAAGCGTGTCTGCCTTCAGTGAGGGGTTGGCAGTGTTTTTAGTTAACGCGCTTGGCTATACGCAAGTCGGCGATGCGGTGAATGGTGATTATAAACATCAGGTGCGGACGTTGTTGGCGAAGAAT
>WQVK01000028.1 GCA_009784025.1 Defluviitaleaceae bacterium | reverse complement strand
CATAGGGCGCAGGAAATTTTTCGCAAGGCGAGAAGCTGAAAACCGCCGCGCACTAGCGGTGCGCAAGGTTTTCAGCGACGAAGGATTGCGGGAAATTTACAAGTTCTATGCGAATGTTTTTAGTTGGAGCGGCTATATATCATCGCTCCGCCTAAAACCAAAAAGAACGCCCAGGAAAACCCAGGCGTTCTCTTATTTTATCCTATCACTTCTTTTTAACCACAAATACCACAACTACCGCAATTACCACAACTGCAACCCCGGCAACTACCACGATAATAACCCAATTCACACCAGCGTCATCTGTTTCCTCAGGAACAGGCGCGTCTGTTGCGTTGGCGCCTGCCGCGGCGGTTGGTGTTGGCTCTGGTGTGGGTTCTTCGCTGGCACCTTCGGCTTCATCTGGAAATATATCAGTTGCCGCAAGCGTAACATGATACTCTGGCGCGCCCACGGGTTCTGGGGCCAGTGTGGCCTTCTCTGCCGTGGCGGTATCGCCAACGGCTAGGTGATAGCGGCGTTCATGGCTGCCAAGGGCGTTCTCCACGGCAATAGTGAAGGAGAATAATCCCTCTTCTTCCGGCTGGCCAAGGATAACCCCTGTGGTGGATACCAGGCGCAGCCCTTCGGGCAATTCGCCATCTCGTATATGCCATGTCATTGGCGCTACGGTGTTTTGCACCGCAGTAAATTGCGTGGAGAATCGCTCCCCGGCCTGTGCCGCTGGTAGTTCTTCCGTTACAATTTCCGGCAGGGAAATATTGGACGCCAGCAGCTGCGTGCCGGGGTTTCCTATAAAACCAGGCAGTTCTGCAACTGCGTGGAATGCAGGTTTCGCTTGGCGCTGGATATCAAACAGCGCAGGGTGGTCTAGCCTGTTTGTCCAGCCTGGCAGCGGGAAATCCACCCATATAAATGAGGTGACGCGTTCTATATAGTCAGAAAATTCCATGTATATAAGGAAAATGCTGGTGTAACGGCGGGCTTGTTCATCAAAATGGTTTGGCAGCCCCTCCATCGAGTTGTCTATGCCATCGCCGGCTATATACATGTTTAGTTCTGTCATGCTAAGGCGCACGCCGGTTTGGACGTAGCGCTCTATGGCTTGGCGTACATAGTTTGGGTTGGTCATCCAGCCGCGCACAGAATGGTGGCTTTGCATTCCCATGCCCTCAATCAGCAGGCGGCCGTCGTATAGAGGGTCGCTGCGCCAGCGCTCGTTTATGGATTCAATCATATCTGCAATTGCGTCACGTTTTACCGGCACATGCTCGTTGTAATCGTTGTAATACAGAATCGCATATGGGTCGTAAATGCGGGCGAAGCGGAAGGCGTAGAAGATATAATCCGTGCCGCATTCCCCGGCTTCAATGTCTGCGCCATTGGCGAAGGCATCGTACCAGCGGGTTAGGTAGGCGCGCTCTGGGTCTAGGCCGTTGCCGGTTCTGCGAATATGGAAGCGCCAATCTGGGTTGGCCGCCCACGAGCCCATGGGCGTGATGGCCTCGTTAACCACATCCCAGGAATGAATGCGCCCGGAATAACGGCCGGCCACTGTGCTAATGAACGTATGCATATTCTCGATAGCTTCTGCCCTGGTTAGAGGCTCGATTGTGCCAGGCACATTGCTTAGCCATGCCCTAGACTGTGCATGCCATATTAGTGTATGCCAAACCATAGCCACGCCGCTTTCTTCTGCCCAGTCTACAATCCTGTCTGCCGCATGGAAGTCGAAATTCCAGTCATTTGGGGTGTTGCTTATCAAAAACGACGGTTTATGCCAGTTGGAGGCCGTTATTGTATTATAATGGTGTAGGAATTTATCTACCGTAGAAGGGTCTGCCATCTGCAGGTTGCAGCTCCAGATATTACCCATCATAAAGTGGCTGCGGTAGATATCTGCAAGCGACGGCAGCGTCAAATCCCAGTTTGGCGCGCTGGCATCACGGCTTACTTGGAAGCTGTACAAATAAAACTCGGAAGCCCCCGCAACGCTAACCCGGATGGAATCCAAGAAATCATCCTCTTCTGTTAGGGTATGCGCCAAAATAAACCTGCCGTCACTTGGCACATCAAATTCCCCAATAATCGCGTTGCCAGGCTGGCGGCGCAACAGAATTTGCGCGTCATCTGCCGGGTCTATCACCCGGCCGGTAAGTACAACCCTGTCGCCGTCGCGCATATGGTTGGCCACCGGGCGGAAGCGCATGTCCACACCCTGATGGTCTCCGCTTATGCCAGTAACATGCAGCCCACGGGTGTCATCCAAATACATCACAGTGACACTGCCAGCCGGCAACCCAGACTGGCTAAAATGCTCGTTGCCTAAATGAAACCACATCAGATGAGTGTCCAAACACCAGACAACCTGCTCTTGTGCATTGGCCGCCAATGGTTGAAACCCGCTGAAAACAATGGCAAACGCCATCAGAATCGCTAGAACTCGTTTTTTCATATCTACCTCCAAAAATTTTGTAACATAATTGTAACTTGGATGGACTTGAAGGTCAAGGATAAGAATTCAACTGGCTATATATGTAAAAAGGGCGGTTGCTGCAGTGATAACTGCCAGCAACCGCTACTTCACGCCCCTCTTTGTGTCAGCTCATACTAATCTCAAACTAAAACAACGAATTTGAGCGGCACCTAAAGGGCCTGAATAAGGCGTCTTAAGGCGAACTCGCCGCGAACAATGAGGCGAGTTTCGTTGGAATTTGTATCAATCCAAATCAATTCCTTCTATCATCCCATTCAGAAGCTTCCTCGCGCTCTGCGGCCTCTTTCTTCGTCCGCTTCTTATCTTTCTTTTTCATCTTTTTCTCGGGCACAAACATTTCATCAATCACCCAGGCGGCCACAAAAACCAGCCATGCAAAGCGCCAGCCATCGCCAAAAAAACCAACCAGCAAAAACACAACAGCCGCCACGGTGTAAATAGAAATGGTAGGCTTGCCTGTGCGCTGCCATTCTATAAGTTCTTCAACCAGCCACGCACCCACAAACACCAGCCAGCCCGGGTGCCATAAGCCAAACATAAAACCTAGCACCAAATAAATCAGCAGCGCCAGCGGGTACAGCCCGCTTTCAAAGTTGAAGCGATAACGCTTGCCCAGCATTAGCTCCTCGTCGTCGTGAGTTTCATACTCTTTGTTGTTCTCGTTCATTTTGCCATCTCCTTTAAAAGAAATTTAATTCCACAAGGCCAAAAACCAGCGCAACTGCTGCCAGCACCATAAAATGCAACGGATATATTACATAAAACAGCCATTTATTCCCGCGGCCGCGCTGGCCATTGTACCGCCGCAGCAAGAATGCCGCCACCACGCAGCCCACGGCAAATGTGGGCATCATTCGTATAAAATCCGGGTTTACAATCAGCGGGCCATAATCCCCAGCCAGTATCTCGTAAGGCACAAGCGTATGCGCAAAAGACGCCATCAGCCAGCCCGCCCCGGCTACCACCGGCACAAGCACACGCCGCAAACCCTCCGGCTTAATTATATGGAACAAAAGTACCGTCGTTACGCCCATAACATACCATTCCAACAAAAGTAGCGCAACTGGCACAATCACCAGTATATACAGCAGCCAAAAAACCAGCCGCGACTTTATCCTATCGTATAAAACCAGCACTACAAGGCCGGTCATTATTGCAAACATGATATTAAGCCAAGGGTACGCCAGCGGATGCCCGCCCCCTATAGGAATACTAGTGGCCACAATATGAAACGGCGCGGCCAACACCCCAAAAACCAGCAGCCTCAGCAAATATCGCCGCAAGCTAGACGTATGCCTATACCCCTCTACCACAAAATATGCCAGTACCGGGAACGCTGCGCCGCCCACGCCGTACATAGGGTACCGCAGCCACGCGGGGATAATCTCCCACCAGGCAATCACCATATGGGCGCAAAACATGGCGACTATAGCAATCCACTTCAATTTATACGCATCCAACATTTCACTACCCCCTCTTTTGAAAACCTATGGGGTTTCGCCCATACTCTTTTTAGCAAAAATGTTAACCCTTTGGTACGATTCTGTCAACTTTTGTGCGTCTGTATAAATGAATTATACCGGGTTGCTGGGTTTGGGGCTAGTGTATTTTGTAAGGAGTTTAAGTGACAAATGTCATATGTCAATTGTTGAAGAAATCACATTTGGCAAACAGCCTTAATGTTACCGGATACGACACCACCAGCGAAACCACGCCTAAGCCCGCAAATATTAACGCAGCAACACTATAGGATAGATTTAATGCCTGTGGGGAAGTAAGTGCTTGCGAAGAAACGACAAGAATGATGGGCATTGTAAGACCGCTAAGCGCCAAAAAAGTTTGGTAGGTACTGTTGGCGGTCACCTTGGTCAATGATATCATCAAGCCAAATTGAAAAAACACTACGCCTACGCCACGAACAACTGCAAGAGTAATATCTAGCAATGTAAGCTCTCTAATCCCGCTATAAAAAATTGCCATAAGCCCAAGTACCATCCCGGTAACAACAACCGCCACTGCTAGCATAATTATTATCACTAAATACTGGCTTGCAATCATTTCGCTACGTTTTATGGGCATTGTCAGTTGTAATTTTCTCCATTGTAGGTTGGGCGCCTTCAATGTGAAATAGTAACCAGACATAGCTATAAATAGCGTAACCGTAAACATGTACTCGGTTATATCATTGTCATAATCGCCACTAAAGAAGGCTATTGCAAAATGCGTCAAGATAAGGCCTATTGTCATACATACATAGCTGCAGATAAACCCGAGCCATTCTGTGCAAAACGTATATTGGATAAGCCCGCGTATGGGGTTTGCTTTTCTCATTTTGCCACCTCCACAACATTTCTGCCTTTTACCAGCAGCAGCATGATTGCTTCTATGCCGGCGTTGTCTATTTGGATGCCGCTGTACTTTGCCTGGGCGGCTTTTTTGCTGGCCACCAGCACATCCACTTGGTATGGTAGCCTCCTGTGGGCCAGCATGTCTGCGGGGTTAAGCTGTGCAAATTGCGCCGCTGTGCAGCGCATTATGCCGTAGTCGTATATTAGGCTGTCCTTTTTTTCTGTTAGGGTCACTTTGCCGTTCTGCACGAAGGTGATGTAATCCGCCACTTTCTGTAGGTCGCTGGTGATATGTGACGAGAACAGTACAGAGCGGCTTTCGTCACCTACAAAAGCCAGCAGCTCGTCTAAGATATCATCACGCACTACTGGGTCTAGCCCGCTTGTGGCCTCGTCTAGTATCAGCAGCCGCGGGGCATGCGCCAGCGCCGCTACAAGGCTGAATTTCATGCCCATGCCGCGTGAGAATGTCTTCAGCTTCTTTTATGTGGTAGCTTGTATTTTTCCAAATTTTCTAGAAAACGCGCGCCATCCCATCTTGAATAGATATGGTTCATGGCCGAAGATATCTGCAAGGGCGTTAGCTCCCCCGGGAAATGATTTGTGTCGAACACCACGCCAATATCATCGCGGATATCGCTGCGGTGGTCTGCCATCTCTTGGCCAAAGATTTTTACGCTGCCGCTGTCTTTTATCAGAGTATTCAAAATGCAGCCTATTGTGGTGGTTTTGCCGCTGCCATTTTCACCCACTAAGCCCATAATCGCCCCGCTGGGTACAGAGAAGGTCATGTCTATGGCAAAATCCGATTTTTTGTATTTTTTCCGTAGGCCTTTAACTTCCAAAATCATAATCATGCCTCCCCTTCGTAAAAAAGCCCTAATAATTCCTGCATTTTGGCCAATGGAATCCCATATGCCCGGGCGATATCTGCTGCGTCTTGCAGGTGAGCTTCCACCCTGCGCTGCTGCTCCTCTTGGATAAAATCCATGTTCTGGGCAGACACAAAGCTACCGCGGCCTACGGTGGTGTCTATAAAGCCGTCGCGCTGCAAATCTTCATATGCCCGCTGCACGGTTATTACCGAAACATGGATAGACCGCGCCAACGCCCGCATAGATGGCAGTGGCGCGCCAGGGGCAAGCTGGCCGGTTAGTATCATGGCTTTTATTTGCGAGGTAATTTGCTCGTAAATTGGCTTGTTTGCGCTGTTGCTTATTATTATGTCTATGGTTAGCCCTCCCTTGTGGGTATAGTGTGCTGGTATAATATGTACAATGTATCATGATGAAGTTGGGTTGTCAAGTTGGCGTTTTTGTGCTGGGGTGGGCGGCAAAGCATCCCATTCTCCGCTTATTCCGGCTGTGCGGCGAAAATCTCCTGCCGCGCCTTCATACGCTGCGAATAGGATGCTTTGCCGCCCATGCTAGGTACAGATTTGTGGGCTTTCAGCCAGATAATGCCAGTCGCATTTCAACTTATTACAATTTGTAATAAGTTGAAATGAAACCCGCCGGAAGAAATCTCTCCCGGCGGGTTATCGTTTGATTTACATCAATCTCAATTGAAATCGTCTCATTGTTAGCGGCAGGAGCGCTTTAAAACGCCTTGTCTCAGCGTTTTAGGGCGCTCCAATTCGTTGTTTTAATTTGAGATTAGCATCAGTAAATCTCCACCGCCACAGCCTTCAGCCGCGCGGCATCCTCTGGCGTTACCGTCGCCACCAGATGTATCCCATTCTCCAGGTAATCGCAGCTATGCACCTGCCCGCTGGCGTACACTTTAGACAGCAGCCCCCCAGCATCTAGCGGCAGCAGCAGCGATAGCGGGGCCTTTAGCGTGGCCAATTTTTGTGTGATGGAATCCTGTAAATTTTCCATTCCCAGGCCGGTTGCGGCGGATATTGCTATATTGTCTGGCCCGGTTATGGGGTCGGTTATTAGGTCGCATTTGTTGTACACGGTTAGGGTAGGGTTGCCGGCCGCGCCAAGCTGGGTTAGCACGTCTGTTACCACTTCCATCTGCTTGTCCCGGCTATCGTGGGAAGAATCCACAACATGTAGCAGAAGGTCTGCATAGCGGGCTTCTTCCAGGGTTGCGCGGAAGGCATTTACCAGGTCATGGGGCAGCTTGTTGATAAAACCAACGGTATCCACCAGCAAAAACTCCCCGCCACCAAAATTCACCTTGCGGGATTTCGGGTCCAATGTGGCAAAAAGCTTGTTCTCGGCCAGTACATCGCTGCCAGAGAGGCGGTTCATAAGCGTAGACTTGCCAGCGTTGGTGTAACCCACCAGCGCCACCACGGGAATGTTCGAACGCTCCCGTGCCACCCGCTGAACATCCCGGCGGGATTTCACCTTGTCTATCTCCTTCTCTAGCTCTGTAAGCCGCCGCCGCAGCAGCCTGCGGTCTACTTCCAGCTGGGTTTCGCCCTCGCCGCGGCGCGCCCCACCGCCGCCACCACCACTGCCGCCGCCACCCATGCGGGAAAAATGCGCCCAAAATCCAGTCATCCGTGGCAGCATATACTTTGTATGGGCAAGCTCCACCTGCAGCCGCCCCTCGTGGGTAGACGCCCGACTAGAAAAAATATCCAAAATAAGCAAGGTGCGGTCAATTATCTCGGTTTTTTTGCCCAGTTCCTTCTGAATATTACGTATCTGTGCCGGGGAAAGCTCGTCATCGAAAATAACCGTATCTGCTTGCAGCTTCTGAATTTCCAAAACCAAATCCTGCAGCTTACCATGGCCCAGATAATAGCTTCTATCTGCCCGGGGCCTGGCCTGGAACATATGCCCCACAGTGATAAACCCGGCAGTATCCGCCAGCTGCTGCAATTCTGCCAGCGGTTGCACCTGCTTCGCGTCAATACCCACCAAAATAGCCCGGGATATCTCCGCCTCGGCCTTTTTAGATTCCGCCGGGCGAATACGAATATCTGCCGCCTCAATTTCTTCCCAAAGAATATCATCTGGCAAAGCATTCGCCGCATACGGACCAAAAAAATTAACCGTAAGCTGGTCATTTTCCAGCATTTCCCCCAAAACCCCAACCTGCACAGAAACAGGCCGCCCTTCTAGCACACCCACGGCAGCCATGGCATCCAGCCGGATATTCTTCAAAGCTTGTACATCCACCGTAGACAACGTACTATTGCCCCCTGGGTGCGTGTGGATACAACGCAGCCCGCTAAGCCTACTTTCAGACCGCCGCCTGCGCAGCACAGGCAAACTAACCCTATCATGTTCCCCTACAGAGACATCCTCCACCCGGCCAGAACGGTCTAAATAAACCATAACCTCCCGCCCGGTGACCCCCGTAAACTGCGCCATAACCTCCAGCAACTCTTCAGTAGCAAACTGCCGCCGGTCTATCTCCATCTCATATATCCCCAGCAGCCTATCAATAAGCGACCGCCGGATACCATCCAAATTTCCATTAACCTTATGCATACGAATCTCCTAGCCTGACATTTTTATAATATAATATCATATTATAGCCAAAACCGTCAGAGCCTTCCCGCTTTTTGAAAAAAGCTTGGCAAAAACTTTGGCATTGTGATCTTTTATTAAAACGAAGTTTTAGACAAAAGCCGAGGCCGTAAGAAAGTGGGTTACTTTCTTACGGCCTCGGCTTTTGTCTAATAGCAATGATGTTATATAAGCCCAAAAGTTAAAGTTTTTTGCCAAGCTTTTTTTCAAAAAAGCGGAAAGGTTCTAACAGCCTTAAAAGTTAAAATACTGCAAAGGGTTCACAGGCGAACCGTTCCTGCGGATTTCGAAATGCAGATGCGGGCCGGTGCTTTGGCCGGTAGAGCCTACGTTGGCAATATGCTGGCCGCGGGTTACGCGTTGGCCTGCGGATACAAAGTTGCGGGAATTGTGGGCGTACAGGGTGCTGTAACCGCCGGCATGGTCTATTATTACGGTAAGGCCGTAGCCGCCGTGCCAGGCCGCCAGCCTTACGTAGCCATCTTGGGCAGCGTAAATGCGGGTACCGGTAGGTGCGCCAATGTCTACGCCACGGTGATTTTCAGAGCGGCGAGTGATTGGGTTTGTGCGTGGGCCAAAGTTGCTAGTGATGCGTGCAGATGCAGGAGTAGGCCAGTGGAAAGGCCCGTCTAAACTGCCAAGCCTTTGCAGACGTTCTGCTTGCTCTGCTGCGGCTCTGGCTGCAGCGTCTGCAATACGGCGGCGTTCGGCTTCTGCTATTTCTGCATTTAAGGCGGCTTGTGCCTGGCCAAATATTACATCTAGCGCGTGTTGTTCTGCGCGCTGCGCTTCTAATAGTAGCTCTGTTGCTTCTTCGTTTTCTGCGAGGGTTTCAAACCATTGTGCCTGTTCTGCCAGGGCGGCTTCAACCTGCGCCATTGCGTCTTGCTGTGCTAAGTAGAGGTTTCCAATGAGGCGGCGCTCACGGTCCAGAAGCTCGATATTGTCTGCCACACGGCGTTCTGCGTCTTCTAGGCGGTCAAGTACTTCTTGGTCAAACTCGGATATTGTGCGGATATTTTCCATACGCATAAGGAAATCCACAAAGCTTTCAGCTTGGAAAATCACGTCCAAATGCCCAATAGGCCCGGCCTCATGCATGGCGCGCAAGCGCGCACGCAGCAGCTCGTACTGGATATCGCTTTCCTGCTGGGCAAGCTCTAAATCTGCCTCGGCGGCAGTGATGCGTGCCTCTGTGCCAACCAGCGCCATTTCCACATCTTCCAAAGCCTCGGCAGCATCTACAAGGCGCATGTCTAGCTCGCGCATTTGCTCCATAAGTACGCCCATTTCGTAGCGCACACCTTGCAATAAGTTCTGTGTATCTTGCACCTGGTCACGGGCGCGCTGGCGGTCGCGGTCTGCTTGCTGTACCCTATCGCGGGTGGCTTGGGTAGCCCTAACATGTATGCTAGGCAACAGCGGCATGATAAACACAGCCACCAAAACAAACAAAGAAATTCTCCTACGGTTCAAAGAAAAAATCTCCTTCCAATTTTGAGTTTTTGTAGAACTTTTCCAAATATAAACCCGAAAGAAATCGGGAGACGTGAATCTTATGAAACGTTTTTGGATGTATGGATGGCGGAGCCTTTAGCGGTTTTTATACAAATTACACCTTCAAATGACGGCGTACGGCAGTAATCGACCCTGCCAGGCCTATGATTGTACCTAAGAGTACGGCGAAGGGCAAGAGGGTTGTAAAAATTTCGTCGGAGGGAATAAGCTCGATAAACTGCAGTTCTGGGATGCCGCCCACTGCAGCCGCGGTACGGCCGTAGGTTAGCCATATTACCACACTGGGCACAAAGCCGCCTATCATGCCTACTAGCGCACCTTCTATTACAAATGGCCAGCGGATAAACCAGTCTGTTGCGCCCACGTATTTCATGATGTTTATTTCTGTCTGGCGGGCATTAACAGTTATTCGTATCGTGTTAGTTATTATTATTACGGATATAAAACCTAGCACCACAATTAGGGAAATTGATATTATTTGTACCATGCTAGACATCATGAGTAGTATCGGCCCAAGGTCTGATGGCCTACGCACGAAGGCCACCCCTGCATGTTCAAGGTTTTGTAGGGCGATGTATACATCTTCTTCAAAAGCCAGGCTTGTAAGTTCCACAGCAAAGGAATGGCGGAAAGGGCTGTAATCCTCAAGCCCCATTAGTATCCGAGAATCTTCGCCAATTAGCTCCCTGAAATCTGCAAGGGCGTCGTCCCGGTGGATAAATTCTAAGTTGGCCACTTGTGGGATGTTTTGAATCATACCCTGCAGCTCTACTATATCGCTCATGGTAAGCTCTTCGTCTACAAAAACCACCATGCCAACGGTCTCTTCCATCTGGCGCACAAAGAATTCGAAATGTACAGCCAGTATATAAAACACGGACACAATCATAATACAGGAGGCCACGGTAAAAATAGAAGCAACAGACATAAGCCTGTTACGTATCACGCTGCGGAAAGCCTCGCGGAAATAGTAGCGAATTGTCCTAGGCTTCATCGTATCCGCTCCTTCCTATATCGCGCATAAGCTCACCGTTTTTGAGAGCGATTACACGCTTGCGCATATCGTCAACTATATCGTGGGCGTGGGTTGCCACCACTACGGTTGTGCCTCTGTCGTTGATATCTTCCAGGAGGGTCATAATCTCCCAGGCGGTTACAGGGTCTAGGTTTCCTGTAGGCTCGTCTGCAATAAGTAGCGGCGGGCGGTTAACAATAGCCCGCGCCAAGGCAGTACGCTGCTGCTCGCCGCCAGAAAGCTGGTTTGGGTACGCCTTGGCCTTTTTTGCCAGCCCAACCAAAGACAGCACCTGTGGCACTGCCCTTCTAATCTCGCGGTTTGTGGCCTCTACTATTTGCATGGCATAGGCCACATTTTCGTAAACGGTCTTATTTTTAAGCAGCCTAAAATCTTGGAAAACAACGCCCATTTTGCGCCTATAATACGGCAAATCCTTGCGCTTTATCTTGGTGATATCTTGTCCGTCCACCAAAATCTGGCCGCTATCTGGCTCTGTTTCCTTCATAAGCATACGAATGAGGCTAGTTTTGCCGCTACCGCTAGAACCAACGATAAAAGCAAACTCGCCACTATCTATAAGTAAATCTAAATCTGAAACGCCAATGGCGCCGTTTTCGTAAGTTTTATTAACATTTATAAGCTCAATCATGTTTATCCTCGCTTGGGTATGATACAAGACTGCTAGGGGCTTTGCCTCTGGCATCTTCACCCGCTTTTAATAAGATCCGCTTCGCGAACCTGGCACGAACTGCCGCCCGAGTTCTTTTGGGTTGCGTTTGAAAAAGCGGGGCAAAAAACTTTGTTTTTTATTTTTTCAGTTGGTCGCAAATTGCGACCAACTGGATTTTATCGTTCTCTATATTGCATGTATCGGTTCACCATCAATGTGATTTTGAAGGTGATGGCGTCTGTGAATTTACGTAGGTCTAGGCGGGTCATTTTTTGCAACTTGTCCAACCTGTACACTAGGGTGTTGCGGTGGATAAATAGCTCCCTAGAGGCTTCAGAGACATTTAGGTCATTTTCGAAAAATTTTGTTACTGTGGCGAAAAGTTCTTCATCTATGTCATCTATGCTAAAGCCTTGCAGCATCTCGTTTATAAAGATTCTGCATAGGGGCAGCGGTAGCTGGTATATTAGGCGGCCTATGCCTAGGCGTTCGTAGTTTACTATATGTTTTTCTTCCTCGAAAATTTTGCCAACTTCCTGTGCCAGGCGAGCCTCTTTGTAGGAAGACGAGACGCTTTGCAGGTCGTTAACTACTGTGCCAATGGCCACGTAGGCATGGTTCATGGCTTCGGTGGTTAGGGTGTCTACTATCACATTGGCTATTTGCTCTATTTCTTCTGTGCCTTCGCGCTCGTCCAGCTCTTTTACCAAAATGATGCTGCTTTCGTCCACTGCTGTTACAAAATCCTTTTGTCTGTCTGGGAAGATGCCGCGCAGCACTTCTATTGCGTTCATATCTGCGTCCAGCTGGGTTTCTACCAGAAAAACCACACGGCGCAGGTCGTTTTCTATGCGTAGTTTCTTTGCCCTATTATGGATATCAACCAGCAGAAGGTTGTCCAGCAACAGATTCTTGATAAAATTATCCCTGTCGTAGCGCTCTTTGTACGCCGCCATCAGCGATTGCACATGGAACGCCGCAAGCTTGCCCATGCGGAAAGATTCCTCATCATCCCCGGCCACAACCAACACATACTCAGGTATGCCACTATCCGTCACTTTAAAATATTGATGCCCCTGAATCAGCTGATTCTCCGCTGGAGACTGCATAACACTGGCCACAAAATTGGCCGGCGGCAACGCGCCCTCTACATCTGTAGTGGCGGCCAGCTTACCCTCCCTGTCCAAAACAACAATATCCTTGCGTAACAGACCCTTCAAGCCGTCAATCGCATTCTGAAGATTCTGGTTAGAAATCATACCGCGCCTCCTTTTTTAGACAAGACTATGGTAACTTTGTCCCGGAACAGCGCCCGGCAAGCCCCACACCCTCGCCAGCTTTTCAAAAAGCTGGCAAAACTTTAACTTTTTAATTGGAGATTTGATGTCCAAATTTGGTGAAAATTTAATCCTTATAGCCTATGAATAGTAGGCCTTCGTTGGTGTCTACTGTTATTTCTGTGCCGGTTTTTACGTAGTCTACTGCCCGCACATCTACCTGCAACATTGGGATGTCTAGAGCTTTGGCTACTGTTTTGGCGTGGTCGAAATTGATTTGTTTCTCCCATGAGCCTATTACCAATGCGCCTGCTTTTTTTATTTGTTCCATTATTTTGTCACTGGTGTGGGTGCATACGGCAATATCGCCTTGCTCGAAGAATACGTTTTCGTCTGCGTTGTTTGGGTCTAGCACACGGGCTATGCCTTTTACTATGCCGTTTTGGCTGCCTTCGCCCTTGGCCAGAACATCACCTATGGTGCGTATGCGCAGGGTGTTGGTTGCCCCTACAGAACCCACTGGCACGCCCGCTAGAGCCACTATTGTGTCGCCGCTTTTTGTTATACCAGACTTTAGGGCCATTTCTTCTGCTATATCGAATACTTCGCTGTCGCCTTCAAATGGGGTTTCTACCAGCATGGGCGTACAGCCCCAGGCCAGGTTTAGCTGGCGGCATACAGATGGGTCTGCCGTTACTGCCAGTATTGGGCAGCTTGGCCTTGCGCGGCTCACCATTTTTGCTGCAAAACCTGAATCTGTTATGGTAACTATGCATGTAGCCTCTAGGGCGGCGGCTGTTGCCACTGCCGCAGAGCTTATTGTGTTTGTTATGTTCTTGCTGGCCTTGCGCAAATGCTCGTATTTTTCTGCGTAATCTATGCTGGCTTCGGCCATGCTGGCTATCCTGGCCATCATTTTTACGGCATCCACCGGCCATTTGCCACCTGCGGTTTCGCCAGACAGCATCACCACATCGGAGCCATCGAAGATTGCATTGGCTACGTCGTTTGCTTCTGCGCGGGTTGGGCGCGGGTTGTTAACCATGGATTCTAGCATATGGGTGGCGGTGGCTACTATTTTACCGGCCTGGTTGCAGCGGCGAATCATATCCTTTTGTACAATTGGCACTTCCTCTGGCGGGATTTCTACACCTAGGTCGCCGCGGGCTACCATTATGCCGTCTGCCACTTCCAGTATGCTGTCAAGATTGTTTACGCCATCGCGGTTTTCTATTTTTGCTATCAGCTTTACATGGGCGCCGCCGTTTTTCTCCAGCACTTTGCGAATGTTCAATATATCAGTGGCGGCACGTACAAACGACGCCGCAACATAGTCTATCCCCTGGCTTATCCCGAACACGATATCGTCTATATCCTTGTTTGTAAGAGATGGTAGCTCTACAAAAACATCCGGCACGTTAATGCCCTTGCGGTTGCCCAAAAAGCCTGAGTTCACCAGCGTACAATTGACTTCTGTATCTGTTTTGGAGGTTACGGTCATTTCTATCAGGCCGTCGTCTATCAGCACGCGGCTGCCAATTTTTAAATCCCTTGGCAGGTTCTCATATGTTACAGAAACTTTGCTGTTATCGCCCTCTACATCTTCTGTGGTTAGCACAAATTCCTGGCCTTGCTCTAGGTACACTTTGCCAGCTTTAAGGGTTTTTGTGCGGATTTCTGGGCCTTGGGTGTCCAATATTATTGGGATATGCTTGCCTGTGGCTGCCCTGGCTTCCTTCAGCTGGTTCATCATACCCGCGTGGTACTCGTGGGTTTCGTGAGAAAAATTGAACCTGGCGCCGTCTATCCCGGCCTCTATCATCTGTATCAGCGTTTCTACATTATTGCAAGCAGGGCCAATTGTTGCTAGAATTTTCGTTTTACGCATATGTCATCTCCTTATGGTTTCAAGGCCATGGGGCTTTACCCCCACACCCCACAAACTTTTTGAAAAAAGTTTGACAAACTATAACGTTTATATCGCTAGTATTTTTGTGATTTCGTACATTTCTGGGGTGTAGGTTGTTTTGGCGCTTAGGGCTTCTTTTAGGCTTAGTAGGGTATGGCGGCCGTTTTTGTAGGCTATTACTTTGTTGGTTTCGCCTTCGTGGATGGCTTTTACTGCCATGTAGCCCATTACAGAGGCATGCATGCGGTCTGTTGCGGTGGGCATGCCGCCGCGCTGCATATGGCCCAGTATGGTGCTACGGGTTTCTATGCCCAGTACACGTTCTATTTCTTTGGCCAGGGCGTCTGAACCGCCTACACCTTCGGCTACTACTATCAAGTTGTGGCGCTTGCCTCGTGCGCGGTTTTTTAGTATTTGTGCTATTACAGATTTTGTATCTAGGGGGTGCTCTGGGGTTAGCACTTCTTCTGCGCCGCCGGTGATGCCACACCATAGAGCTAGATAGCCTGCGTTGCGCCCCATAACTTCCACCACGCTGCATCTTTCGTGGCTGCTGGAGGTATCTCTTATGCATGTGATTGCGTCTGCCGCAGTGTTTACCGCAGAGTCGAAGCCTATGGTGTATTCTGTGCAGTCCATATCTAAATCTATGGTGGCGGGGATGCACATTACATTCACCCCATGCTTAGACAGCGCCTGGGCCCCTTTAAACGAGCCGTCGCCACCTGCCACAATAAGCCCATCTAGCCTTAGCACTTTGGCAACCTCGGCTGCCCTGGCCTGGCCTTCTTCGGTTACCATCTCTGGGCAGCGGGCTGTCTTTAAAATAGTGCCGCCCCTATAAATAATATCTGATACATCTGCCGGGGTCATTTCTTCTATATCGCCCTTAAAAAGCCCGTCATAACCCGTTTTGATGCCGTAAACTCTTATGCCAAAATGCGTAGCTGCCCGCACCACCGCACGAATAACCGCATTCATGCCGGGTGCGTCGCCACCACTCGTTAATATTCCAATACGTAAATCCTTCTGCTTAACAGCCATTTATACCTCCTCTACGACATTTCCATAGCACTATATCATATTTTTGGCTTTTTGGCATGTATTATGTAAAAAATATTACGAATTTGTTAAAAAACTTTTTCAAGGCTATGGGCGCTGTCCGTACAATTTGGTTTTTTTGAAAAAAGTGAAGGCAAAAGCGAGGGAGAGTCGTGTTTTTCGACCCTCCTTCGCTTTTGCCTTATGGCTCACTAATCATGCAAATAATTTTAAAGTTTTTGCTCCGCTTTTTCAAAAGGCAGGCGGGTTTAGGCGAGGCCCAAGGCCTTAAGCTTAAACCATATTCCAAAATACTGCCGTGTTAGCTATGCTAATAAGCGTGAACAGTATCGTATTGGTGAATGCAGCGAGGTATACATTGTTGGTTTTGTCGTATAGTTTGCGGGCGAACACTGCGGCTATGGCAAGGACTGGCAACAGGCCTATTATTAGGACTGCGTTTAGAGCCATGGTTGGGTAGCGGGCTACGCCGGTTGATAGCAATGTGCCGTATTGGAGGGCCAGCCAAATTAGTAGGCCGCCAATGTTCATCCAGATTACTATCAAGTAGCTTAGTTTGCGGCCGCGGGCGTTGGCGTTTAAGCCTATTGTGTTGAAGAGGTAGAAGATGAAGAAGAATGGCAAGTAGCGCAATGTGGCCAGGAAATGTTCGAAGGTGAACACACGCACCGCGAATGTCCAGATGCGGGCATCTACTGTGAAGATGGCGTGGGTGATGAATAGTAGAATGTACAAGATGGCTAGGCCAACGATGGCTACCGCCAAACTTGCAACCACTGCCACGGGGTTGACGCATACACCGTAATTCTTTGGGGTGGCGCCTAGGGTCTTACGGCTTAAATAGTAGAATGCGAAGGTAATAAGCGCCGCGATAGCTGCGGATATTAGCGCCCAGTAGGCGATTACATTAACTGTGGGTGCAGATAGGATTGGCCCTAGGGTAAGGAAGGTTTCGTGCCGGAACACAAGCAGCCATGCAAGCCCGCTTGTTACGCCAAATACGATACCGCCAACGCCCCAGCGTTTTGGCCTAAATTGCTCTTTGTTCCTGCCAAGAACCAGGCATACAATGCCGGCCACAACAGCCGCAATGCCCATCCCCAGGAAGATATAGCCAAGTACGTTAAGGTTGCTTTCACGCCGCTCCATGGCGGTGGGGATTAGATACGCGGGCAGTAGCGCCGAAATTACTATAAACGCCCAGAATATAACTTTCTGGTAAATAGCGTCACCCATTGGCACGGGGGCGCTTTCTTCTGTTACGGCCAGTTTTAGGCCGGGCAGCTTTAGCAGCAGCGCCATAACAGGCACTACTAGCAAGAAGAAGCCCGCGAGGGTAACAAGATTAAAGAAAACTTTCCATTGCCAAATTTGGCTGCCAGCAGCCACATTGTTATGTGAGTTTGGTAGCGCCCATTCGAAGAAATCTACCATATAGGCCACAGATGTGGCGGAGAAATGGTTCCATGGGTGGATTTCTTCCGGCACGTAGATTATGCGGCGGCCAGGCTGGGAGGCACGCACAGCTACTTCATTTAAAATTAGCTCGCCAGATTCTGCCAGGTACTGGCGGTTGCTTTCGCCGGCTGGGCCTTCAGGGTCTAACCCAAGGAACAGCATGCCTGCTGGCACTTCTGGCCAGTAAGACCTTTGTGCAGAGCCTCCGGCCTCGGCTACGGCCGCAGGGTTGTTGAAGAAAAATTCATCATAAAGCCCGGCAATAAAGCCAACTGGACGGCTGCCGAAACCAGCACGCAGCTGGTCCATTGGTGCCACAAAAAATGCCGCATGTGACATGTCAGAGCCCACAGGCAGCCCGGCAGCTATCATGCGCACGCCGGTTTCTAGGTATTGCAGTTCATCAAAATACATTGCTACTATGCTAGAGAAACCGCCCATAGAATGGCCGGTAACCGCGATAAGCCCATTGCCATTTGCATCCTTGGCCGTAAACGGCTGCGCAAACATATAACGCACCGCATTTATTTGAGCTTGTATCCAAAACGTGGCAAACTGTGTGCCCACCGGGATATCTGCATCCCAGCGGGATGCCCCGTGGTCGTACATGCTAATGGCCAGCACGATATAACCGCGCCTGGACATTTCTATGGCTGTTAAATCCTGCATTTCCTTACTGTTTAAGTACCCATGTGTGGTTACAATAACTGGCCTGGGGTCATCTGCCCCAGCCCCACGCGGCATGTACAGCAGCCCCGTAAGCGTGCCATGCTCTGTTTCAAATGAAACTTGCGAAACCCTTACACCAAAAAACGACGAATTAAACAGCCCAGCCAAAAAACTGCCAAGCACAATCATCGCCACCGCAACACATAAAATCTTCTGACTTTTGACAAATTTCACAAATCTGTCCACGTCTACACTTCCTCTCTGTTAAATATGACCATATGTCATGTTGTTTATTATGTGCAATATAACAAATATATTACAATTTTGCAATGGGCATTGTGGAAGTTGTTGAGTGCTCCTTCTTTTTTGAAAAAAAGAAGCAAAAAACTTTAATATTTGAGGCTTTGCTGGCTTGGCGGGGGTATGGAAGCCACAGGGCACTCCATTCAATTGCCTAGCCGCTTTTTACAGTAGGAAAAAGCCTACCCGGAGTACAGCATCGTAGCTTTTGTGGGGGTATGCCCCCCCGCGCGTCCTGCTTTTGCACGCATCGTAACTGTAAAATGCAACATCCACCGCTGGCTAAAATTTCAGTTGGTCGGAAAATCCGACCAACTGAAATTTTTCTCGCCCATAGTGAAATAATTCGAAATCGGTCTCGCCTGTCGCGGCAAAACGCCTGAATCGTCTTGTCTCGGCGTTGCAGGTGCCGCTCTGGCGAGACCGTTTCCCATTTACTTCACTAGAATTCTTATGAAATTGCAAAAAACGCAATTTCATAAGGTTCGCTTGGCGAACCCGGCACTTCGTGCCGCCCGGTGTCTTCCGGGTTACCTCAGAAGATGCGAAAGATTGAAAATGTAACTTTTCCGAAACCCCCTGCGGGAATTTCGGAAGAAGTCTACTAAATCACAAAAAAATCTAGTAGACCAAAAAACCGTACCAACCGATTCCCGCCCATCCACCCCTACAGCCATCCCATCCCCTTGCAAAAATCCCGCCAAAAGTATAAAATCACCCCAAGAGAGGAGTTTTTATATGAAACAAACGATATTTAGTGGCATACAGGCCACCGGCATACCGCAGCTTGGCAATTTCCTGGGCGCAATCAAGCATTGGGAACGGCTTAGCGCAGATTACAACTGCTTCTACTGCGTGGTGGATTTACATTCCATCACCGTGCGGCAAGACCCTGCAAAGCTGCGCCAGGCCAGCCGCGAAATGCTTGCATGGCTTATAGCCCTGGGGTTAGATCCTGCCAAATGCACCCTTTATCTGCAATCTCAAGTGCCTGCCCACGCAGAGCTTTCCTGGATTTTAAACTGCTTCACATACATGGGCGAGCTTAGCCGCATGACGCAGTTTAAATCCAAATCTGCCAAACACGAAGAAAACATCAATGTAGGCCTTTTCTCATACCCAGTGCTACAAACCGCAGATATTGTGCTTTTCCAGGCAAACCTAGTACCAATCGGAGACGACCAGCGCCAGCATCTTGAACTGGCCAGAGACGTTGCCGGCCGGTTTAACGCCGTTTACGGCGATGTTTTCGCCATTCCAGATGCATATGTACCCCCCGTGGGCGCGCGCATAATGAGCCTGCAAGCACCGGACAAAAAGATGTCTAAATCCGACGAAAATGTGAACAACTGCGTATTCTTGTCAGATTCGCCAGATGTGGTAATAAAAAAATTCAAACGTGCCGTAACAGACAGCCTAGGTGTGGTTAAAGCCTCGCCAGGGCAGCCAGGCGTAACCAACCTGCTTACAATCTACTCCTCTGTAACAGGCAAAACCATTGCAGCTTGTGAGGCAGAATTTGAAGGCATGGGCTACGGCCATTTCAAAACTGCCGTGGGTGAGGCTGTAGTAAGCATGTTCCGCCCCTACCAAGAAAAACACGCCCAGCTTATGGCAGATGTACCATACCTAGACAAAATAATAGCAGAAGGCGCAGCCAAAGCCGCTGCCGCAGCTGCACCCACCCTAGCAAAAGTAAAAGAAGCCGTTGGCTTCGTAGTATAAAGCTAAAAACCGTCTCGGCTTCGCCCCACATCCCATAAAAATTAAAGTTTTTCGCCCCGCTTTTTTAAAAAAGCTGGTGGAGGTGTCGGAGGTGAAGCCTTTGACGGTTTTGTCTTCACATCCCGGAGGAAATCGTGCTACTACAGCTAAAAGATATCAACAAATCCATAGGTGTTACCGAAATTTTGGGCAATATTTCCTTCATGGTGCAAGAGAAGGAGAAGGTTGCCCTTGTGGGCGTTAACGGCGCGGGTAAAACCTCCATTTTCAGGTTGTTAACTGGAGAATGGCAGCCAGACGAGGGGCATATTACTATGCCACAGGGTATGACATTGGGTTACCTGCCACAAGCGCCTGGCAGCGAACCGCTTCGTGAAAATACGCAAGAAGCTTCAGCGCATGATACGCAACCGGGCACAGAAGGCATGACCCTGTACGACGCATTAGACGCTGTGTTCGCGCCACTAAAGCAGATGGAACAAGACATGCGCGCCCTAGAAAGCCAAATGGCTGCCCTTACCGACGGCGCCCTAGAAACCGCCCTGAAAAAATATGACCGCCTATCCATAGATTTTAAAGACCAAGGTGGCTTCGAGATGGCCAGCCGCCTAAAAGGCGTGCTGAAAGGCCTAGGCTTTGAAGAAAGCCAATGGGTGCAAGATTTCGCAACTCTATCCGGCGGCGAGCGCACCCGTGCGATGCTGGGCAAGCTGCTGTTGGGCCAAGCAGACCTGTTGCTGTTAGATGAACCCACCAACCACCTAGACATCGAAAGCGTAAAATGGCTGGAAGAGTACCTAAAAACCTTCCCAAAAGCCGTGTTGCTAATCTCCCATGACAGATATTTCATGGACAAAGTGGTAACAAAAGTAATAGAAATCGAGCATCGTAAATCCAAAACCTACAGCGGCAATTACAGCTTTTTCGTGCAAAAAAAAGCCACCGACCGCGCCCTGGCAGAAAAGCAATTCGCAGAGCAACAAAAAGTAATAAAACATCACGAAGAAGTAATAAAAACCATCCGTTCTTTTAGAACAGAAGCCGCAATAATCCGGGCAAAAAGCCGTGAAAAAATGCTAGACAAAATCGAACGCATAGATGCCCCAGCTCAAGACCCAGCCTCCATGAAGCTGCGCCTCACCCCAACCCTAAACTCCGGCCACGATGTTCTCTTCGCAGAAGAGCTGACCATGGGCTTCCACGGCCAGCCCCTATTCTCTGGCCTAAGCATAGACATTAAAAAAGGCGATAAAACCGCCCTGATAGGCGCAAACGGCACAGGCAAAACCACATTGCTAAAAATTCTAGTGGGCCAACTCACCCCCCAAAGCGGCCATATACGCCCAGGCGTAAACGTGCGTATAGGCTACTACGACCAAAACACAGCCCTAGACAACAAAAAGACAATATTCCAAGAACTTGCAGACAGCTACCCCCGCCTCACCCAAACCGCCATCCGTAGCACCCTGGCGGCCTTCATGTTCATTGGCGACGATGTGTTTAAGCCCATCGCTACTCTGTCTGGCGGCGAGCGCGGCCGGGTACAGCTGGCAAAAATCATGCTAACAGGCGCAAATTTCCTAGTGCTGGACGAACCAACAAACCACCTAGACATTTTTTCCAAAGAAATCCTAGAAGAAGCCCTGCGGGACTTCACCGGCACACTGCTATACATCTCCCACGACCGCTACTTCATAAACAACACCGCCAACAAAATCCTAGACCTAACACCCACCGCACTAGCCACCTACAATGGCAACTACGACTACTACACAGAAAAAAAATCCGAACAAGAAAACCACCCACCCACCCCCTTAACAAAAGAACCACAAAAACTAGACTACAGGCAGCGCAAAGAAGAAGAATCCCGCCAGCGCAAAGCCGCTGCTCGTCTAGAGCGCATAGAAAAAACAATCCTAGAAACCGAAGCCCATATCACCCACCTAGAAGCCAAGCTCTCCACAGACGAAATAGGCCGCGATGCCGAAAAAGCCAACGAAATATTCAGCGAAAAGACAAAACTTGAAGAAAACCTTGCAGAGCTGTATGATGAGTGGGAAGATTTACAAGAGTAATTAAAAGTTTTAGATGTGCCAGAGGCTGGTCGGTTGCTGCGCAACCTGCTCGCCCAAGCATCCAGGGCGAGGCCGCTGACGGTTTTAACACAGGAGGTATACAATGAACGTAGACAGAGCCATCAATTTTTTACTATATATCCTTGGCATGGCCTTTAACCTGGCTGTTATGGCTGTGGTGGTTTTTGCTATTTACTATGCGGTTAACCGCGGGTTTGCTATTGGTAGCGACCTGGCTTACGATATTGTGGTTGATGACGAGGCTTATTATGAAGTTGAGCTGGTGCTAGATGTAGAAACGCCCGCCACAGAGGTTTCGCGCATATTGGAAGAGCGGGGCGTAATATCCAACCGCTGGCTTTTTAATGCAGAGCTTTTCCTTATGGGCAGGCAACGGACATACCCGGCCGGCACTTTTGTGCTTAATAGGAATATGAGCAACACCCAGGCGCATAATGTTATGCGTGGCAATGTTGCAGGGCTTGCGCCGGAAGAAACTATTACTATCCCAGAGGGATGGGCCATTAGGGATATGGCCGCTTATTTTGAAAGCCGTGGCTTTTTTGCAGCAGAGGAGTTTATTCGCGTAGCGGATACTGGACATTTTCCTTTTGCGTTCCTGGTGGGGATTCCCCAGCGGGAGAACAGGCTTGAGGGCTACCTCTTCCCAGACACTTATCGCATACCCGTTAACCCAAGCCCTGGCGATATTATCACACGTATGCTGGCGCGTTTCGACTATGTTTTCACCGCCGCAATGGACACCCGCGCCTACGAGCTGGGCCTCACCCTAGACGAAGTGGTTATAATCGCTTCCATTATAGAAATGGAAACAAGGCTGGCTCACGAGCGCGCTCTGGTTTCGCAGGTTATACACAACCGGCTGGCCATTGGCAAGAACCTGGAAATGTGCTCTACCGTAGCCTTCGCCCTTGACACTCCTCGCGACAGGCTTTTCTATGTGGATCTTGAAATAGACTCACCCTACAACACCTACATTCACCCGGGGCTGCCAGTAGGCCCTATTGCAAACCCAGGCTTTGCAGCGCTGCATGCAGCCCTTAACCCGGCCGCAGGGGATTATCTATTCTTTGTGCTAATAAATGAATCCACAGGCGAGCATCATTTTTCCCAAACCTACGACCAGCATATAGCAGCCAACCCGCGCCGCCGTGAAGGTTAAAACATGGCAAAACGGGCAAAAATTATAGCATAAACTTTCGGCAATTTTTATCGTATATGTATTTAAAGACCTACGAAAAGGAGGAGCAATAATGGCTCAAGAAAAAATGAAAGTGCTAGAACTGCTAGAGGCAGGCAAAATCAGCGCCCAAGAGGCAACAACCTTATTAGAATCCCTAGGCCGCCCAACCCTAATGAGCAAAGACACCCGCGACAACGTGGAAGAAAAACTACACCACTTTGCCGGTGAAGTAAACAAATTTGCCAAAGAAGTAGGCGGCAAAGCCAAAACCCTATACAAAGATGTAGAACCAAAAATTAAAAAAGCCAGCCAGCACGCCCTAGAAAAAGCAGCCGCGGCCCTGGATAACCTCGCCCACACAATTAACGAATCCCTGGAAAAAAACGCAGAAAAATGCGAATGCGATGATAATTGTGATTGTGCATCTAGAGAGAATTAACAAAACCGTCAGAGGCTTCGCCCTGGATGCTTGGGCGAGCAGGTTGCGCAGCAACCGACCAGCCTCCGACACCCATACTTCTTTTTTTGGAAAAAAAGAAGCGAAAAAACTTTAACATTTGAGGTTTTTTATATTTGCAGTACCTATAGGAAAAGGCAGAGGCAGTAAGAAAGTACCTACTTTCTTACTGCCTCTGCCTTTTCCTATAAGGCGAGACCTTTGGCTGGCTATATCAAAGGCGAGAACAAGCGCGATATGGACTCTCGTATTTTTCGTGTTCTTGGGCGGCGGTTGTAAGCTTCTAGGCTTAGGGCGCGGCAGTCTTCCATGTCGCGGCGGAAGGCTTCTTCCAGTTCTTTGGTTATGGCGGAGTCTTGGATGAAGGCGTGGGTTTCGAAGTTTATGCGGAAGCTGCGCACGTCCATGTTGGCCGTGCCTACGGCGCAGGTTTTGGAATCTATCATTAGGGTTTTGGAGTGGATGAAGCCGCGGGTGTACTCGTAGCCTTTTACGCCTGCGTCCATAAGGTCGCCTACGTAGGAAGAACCTGCCCAGTACACGAAGGGATGGTCTGGGTTAGCGGGGTACATAATGCGTACGTCTACGCCTTTTAGGGCTGCTATTTGCAGGGCTGTGAAAAGGGCATCGCATGGCACGAAATACGGGGATTGGATGTAGACGGATTTTTCTGCACCGGCTATTAGTTCTACGAATTTGTTTAGTACGCTGGCGTAGCGGGTGTCTGGGCCGCTGGATAGGATGGTCACTTTTGCCCCAAGTATTGGCGCGGCGTTGGCTTGGTTTGGGGTTGGGTGGCCGTCTAATGTTTTTATGTTGCCAGATGCATTTTTATGGGCTACGGCTATGCTCCTTGGCTGCAAGGCGAGTGAAATTGCCTCATTCGCATTTTCTCGGTGCAATTCAAACGCAGTTGGTCGGATTTTCCGACCAACTGATGTTTGTACGGTTTCGTGGCCCCCTACCTCACTGCCTGGCCGCGAGGCGTATGCTGCCGCCCTATCTGCATTTTCGCGGGGTAGCCCCACCGTAGGTGGCGCGCTTCCATAGTTTCCCACCTCACTACCCGGCCGCGAGGCGTATGCTGTCGCCCCATCCGCATTGCCACGGGGCAGCCCCACCGCAGGTGGCGCACTTCCATAGCTTCCCACCTCACTATCCGGCCGCGAGGCGTATGCTGTCGTCCCATCCGCATTGCCACGGGGCAGCCCCACCGCAGGTGGGAAGTAGTGTGGGGAGGGTGACATTTTTGCTACTTTTATTTTGCTTTGGTTGGATTTTGAGGCTACGAAATTCCAGTCCATTATGAAGCGTAGGGTTAGGGGGGCTACTGCACCGCCTGTGAGGCGCATGTGGGTGTCTCGCCAGTGGCCAAAGCGCTGGCTTTGGCCTAGGTATTCTTTGCCTATGTTGCTGCCGCCTAGGTAGGCTAGGTGGCGGTCTATTACTACTATTTTCCTATGGTTGCGGAAATTTATCCGCACGGGTACTGGGGGCATAAACAGCGCAAGCTGCCCGCCAGCCTGGGTTAGCGGCCTGAACATTGCCTTGTCTGTGGCCTGGCAGCCCATGCCGTCTACCATCAGCCGCACTTCTAGGCCTTCTGCGGCGCGGGCAGCCAAGGCTTCCACCATCCGCTGGCCAACCTCGTCGCCACGAAATATGTAATATTGTACAAAAATAAAATCCTTAGCCCGGGCGATATCGTCCAACAAGGCATCAAATTTTGTCACGCCCTCATGAAAAAGCGTAACCCGGTTATCTCCCGTCACATCACCTTCGTTGGCCCCAAGCCCAGCGTATTCTGCCAGCAGTGCCTCGTCGTCCATATTCTTCTTCCTAAAAACCTTCTGCTTGCGGCTGTCCTGCCCCAAAAGCATATAAACAATAAATCCCCCAATAGGAACAAGCGCAATAGCAGCCACCCAAGCCCAGGTGGCCGCAGAATTGCGCCTTTGCACGAAAATAACAAGCAACATGAAACCGATGTTAATAATGGTGATAAACAACATTGGGCTAGGAATTGGCATTAAACCACCTTGGCTTTATAACCGCAGAAGCTTTGCCCTACACCTAAACCCGCCCTTTGAAAAAGCGGGCGGAGGCGCGGGCGGCGAAGCCTCTGGCGGCCTTGTTATGATTTCTTTCTATGCTTCAAAATCAAGTACACGCCCAGTATTATTATCAGTAGGGGTACTATATTTGTTATTAGGGTTATTGCAAAGTTGAATAGAGAACCCAGCATGGATACAGCCAGAATTACGGCTATTACTGTCATTAGAGGTTTGTTGCGCAGGAGGTTTTTTACTATTTCGCTATTGTCGTCCAGTACATGTTCGCCAGCGTTTATGCGGCGGCGTATGTTAAAACCGTCGAAAATGCAGGTGAGGTAACATGTGATAAGGCCGAAGACGAATATTGTACTAAGTGCGCCAGGTGTGGTTATTGCAAGATAAAGCAGCAGGAAGAACCCGGCCAGGGCGGTTACACCGCGCTTTATAAGCCCCATGTACATATAGTTTACTCCGCTTGGGAAGAAGAATGAAAGCAAAATCATCTTACCGCCCCCTATAAACCTTCCCCTGCCGCTGTAGGCTGGGTGTGGCGGGGCAGATACGGTGTTGCAAGCAGGGCAAAGCACCCGCCCGCCAACTACGGCCGCACATTCGTCGCATAGCCATGTTCCGCATGTGTTGCAGCTGGTAGTGCCTGTTCTGTCTGGGTGATATAGGCATTGCATATCATCAGCTCCTTGTTTTTTGTACTAAGCTCAAGCAAAATCGCCTCATCGTTCGCGGCCAGTTATCCATAAAACGCCTCGTGTTGACGTTTTATGGTGCTGCCCCAAGTCGTTGTTTTAATTTGAATTTAGCACTAGTTCATCTTTCTAAACCGATATACGCATCGCCGGAACAAAAGTTTATTATGCGGAAAATATTACGGAAATTACATAGCCACTGGCGCGGCAATGCCCAGCAATTGCAATCCGTTCTTTAATATCTGCCGCACGGCACAGGTTAATGCCAGCCTTGCCTGGCGGGTTTTTGCATCGTCTACCAGTATCATGTTTTTGCTGTAATATACGTTAAATGCTTGGGCTATGGCCACTAGCTGGCGGGCTATTATAAATGGCTCGTATTTTGCGGCAGATTCTTCTACTTTTCCCGGGAAATCGTAGATTAGGCGCAGCACGTCGAAGGCTTCGTCTTCGGCCACTAGGCTGGGGTCAAAATCTACGTTGCCGCCCCAGCCGCCTTTTTCTAGTACGCTGCAGGCGCGGGCGTGGGTGTATTGTACATATGGGCCTGTTTCGCCCTCGAAGTTGAGCATATGCTCCCAGCTAAACACTGTGTCTTTTATGCGGCTGTTGTATAGTTTGTTAAACACCAGCGCGCCGTAACCCACTTGCCAGGCCACTTCTTCCTTGTTTGGCAGGCTGGGGTTTCTTTCTTCTATTATGTTGCGGGTTTTGGCAACGGCCTCGTTTATTAGGTCTTCCATTTTTATTACCTGGCCGCGGCGGGTAGACATGGCGCCGTCTTCGAAACGGTACATGCCGTAGGGAATGTGCACAAGCCCGCCGGCCCATGGGTAGCCCATTAGCTCTACTACCTTCATCCACTGGGCAAAGTGGAGCTTTTGCTCTTGGCCGGTTACGTACAAGCATAGGTCAAATTTAAATTCTTGGTGGCGGTTTATGGCGGCGGCAATATCCCTGGTGGGGTACAAAGTGCCGCCGTCGCTGCGCAGGATAAGGCAGGGGGGCATACCATGGTCTTCTAAAAACACCACTTTTGCACCGTCGCTTTCTTCTAGCAAGCCTTTTTGGTCTATTTCGGCGGCTACGCCGTCTAACATATTGTTGTAATAGCTTTCGCCCCGGAATAGGTCGAAGTTGATGCCCATTTTTTCGTAAAGGCGGTTGTATTCCCGCAGGGATAGGTCTACAAACCATTTCCACAGTCTTAGGCCTTCTTCGTCGCCGTTTTGCATTTTTACCACCCAGGCCCGGGCTTCGTCGTTTAGGCTTGGGTCTTTGTCTGCTTCTTCGTGGAAGCGCACATAAATTTTCGTGAGGCCTTCTATCTCGGTTTTCTCAATTTCTTCATGGTTGCCCCATTTTTTGTACGCCACAATAAGCTTGCCAAATTGCGTACCCCAGTCGCCCAAATGGTTGATACTGGTTACATTGTAGCCCAAGAAGCTGTAGATATTGTCTATGGCCTTGCCGATAACCGTGCTGCCTAAATGCCCCACATGGAAATGCTTGGCCACATTTGGCGAAGAATAATCCATCACAACATTCTTGCCAGCGCCCTGGCCCTTAGCGCCAAAATTCTCCCGGCTGCTAAGAACATCCTTCAAAACATCCCCGGCAAAAGCGGCATGGTCTAGGAAAAAATTTATATACGGGCCAGTGGCCTTAGCATCGCGAAGCCAAGCCGGCCTAGCTTCCATGATTTTGCCAGCAACTTCGGCGGCAATCATTGGCGGGGCTTTTTTCAAAGTTTTGGCCAGGCGGAAACATGGATACGCAAAATGCCCAAGCCTAGCATCAGGCGGCGCTTCTATAGATGGCAAAATCTCCTCTGCCGTAAGTTCAATAAGCGGTGCTAATGCCTCTGCAAGGGCTTTTGTGTAGTTCATAAGATGCTCTCCTTCTGTATGGTACGACATTCTCCTATAATACTACCATTCAGGTGAAAATATCAAGCTCCTTGGCGGAGAGCCGATTCCGTGGGAATGTGGAGGGGGCTTTAGTACGCGTCTCTTGGCCGGATTTGGTGGAGGGTGGTTCTGGAGGCATAAGTTTCATCGAGCCAAACAATGCACTATAAAATATAGTGAAATAAATGAGAAGCGGAGGATGAAGTTGCTTGAGACGGCCTTTTCGTTGGAGGAAAATTGACACGTTAATAACTTTTAAGGTATAGTATGTTTATTGGAGGGAAGGCTAACCTATGTACAAGATACGCTTTTATAAAGACAAGCGAGGCCGACGGCCAATAGTTGAATATATCAAGGACTTAGCGAGAAAAACGGACAAGGACAGCCGCATAAAGCTTGCCAAGATAAATGACTACATGCAAGCATTACAAGAGGGCGGCATAAGCATTGGTGAACCCTTCATCAAGCGTTTGGACGGCGATATATGGGAACTTAGACCGCTACGAGATAGAATATTATTTGCCGCATGGGATGGAACGCAGCTTATAATGCTTCATCATTTCATGAAGGCTACGCGAAAGACACCGCCGCAGGAAATCCAGCAAGCAAAGCGCAATTTGATGGATATTAAAGAAAGGGGTTTGGATGATGAATAGCCAATACGCCAAGGCCATAGAGCAAGCAAGTGTAAACCTAGTGGATATACATGAGCGGGGAGACGAAGCCCTGGGCGAAACATGGGATGAGCTAAGGCAGGAACTTTTTACCCCGGAGGAAATAGCTGTCAGCGATTTGCGAGTGGAGCTAATGTTAGAGCTTGTTCGTGCAAGAAATGAGCGCGGCATCACCCAGAAAAAATTGGAGGAATTAAGCGGCGTAAAACAGCCAATAATCGCCCGTATGGAAAAAGGAAGCACAAAACCCCAACTTGACACTATATTGAAGGTGTTAGCCCCTTTGGGGAAAACATTGTATATTGGGGACTTACCTGCCGCTAAAGCGTAAAAACAGCCGATTCTGTTGTGGAATCGGCTGTTTTTATTTGGGTAAGGTTCTGGAATTGGAATAAAACCCCGACAAAGTGTGTTTGAATAATCACATTTGACGGGGCTTTTGTTAAATTTTGGGTTTTTGAAGTGACTAGCCATCAAGGCTTTTTTCCTCATTATCACACCTGTTCTCCAAAAATTCATCTAACAGTTTATAGAAGGTTTCAAATGCTTCGCGGTCAGATGAACTGTGAAAATCAATTATCTTGCTCCAACAATGAGGAGTTAATTCTCCAAAACCATACTTTTTTTGAACAAATTGCTGAAAACCATACAACGCAAACGTTAAGGTAGAGTCATTATCAAGTTCCCATTGTTTTTCAGCATATCCACAAATGTATGCACGGAGCAGTGGCAACGATTCTCTCCCGCCAAAATAGAAAACTGGTGATTCTCTTATTCTATTTAAAAGTTTAAAAATATCTTCCACTGTTTTCACTCTCTCCTTATTAAAACGGTATTCTAACAACTGTCGGTGAACCTCCGCCAGCAGTAATAAAACTTTTAATCCATGCAGACTCAATTATCCCCTGTGGATGCACTGTACAATGTACTAAATTATTATACTTAACACCCATATGCATTGCAGTCTCGCTAATTGCCACTCTTCCATCCATATATGCAGTGCTGGCAACAAGGCCGTTTCTAGTATCATGGAAGTGCAAAACAAGAACTTCACCTCTCCGTCCATGTTTGGTTAAATGTGCTTGCATTGCATCGGCAGCAGCAACACATTGGAGATTCCCGAAACCGCCAGCGATTGTTCCAATATTTTGCCGAACTGCGTAGCTTCCTAACCTCGCTATGTCTGTTTGTGAATGTAGCTCGTGTAACAGGATGCCTCCCGCAACAAGGGGGACTGCATAATATGCCACTGTAGCAACTGCGGCTCTTGATGCCTGCCACGCCTTCCATGCTTTCCATGCCCAATAACCTAGCGTCCCCCCAGTTGCTGTTGCTGCTAATCCGCTAGGATCGCTCCAAAATACTGGGTTATGCATGGTGAAGAGGAATAGGTTGCTACTTTGCATTATAGCATGGACACTAGGCATATAGCGGTCATTTCGCATGGTCGGGCTATCGCCAAAAATCATGTTTGCGGTCGTCCAGTGAGGGTCAGGCTGTGAGAAGCGCCCAAGCCTTGGCGAATAGGTTCTGGCCCTAAGATAATATTCGCCCAACGCCCAATCCCAAAGTTCACCAGCAAATCTAAAGGGGTTGGTGTTATTCGCATCTGGATTACGTTCTACTCCAAATGCCGAAAATCTGTAAGAGTGCAAAATTTCCCCAGTCCAACCACAAGCCCAATGAACCTCGTCCCCCGTACATTATGCAAGCACCAGCCATGGTGTATGCTGCGTATCAACCGCCCACCCACGCTGCGGTCAAAGTGGTTTATTACAGACCCTGCAGCATTGCGTTCTAGCATTATATCCGAGCGTTCCACACATAGTAAGTTCTTACGCCGTTTGAAGTGGACAGGATTTATTATGTGGAGGCCATTTTTTCATTAACTGCCAACAATAATTCTAAAAGCCAGTCAGCTTGAATTATCAACCCTTTTGGGTTGGCGATCCACTCTAATATTACCTCCTGTTGGTTTTGCTTTACGATGGCTACCTCTTCATCTACACAGAGTATTTTTAGAATGCGGTTGCGGTCAGGATCTTGATCTGTAGGCCAAACGATTGTCCATTTTTCTATAACAATCTCTTTGGTAACAGTTGTAGGGTCTACTATCTCCTTCTTGCTGTCTAGCAGCAGCCTTACTAGCCAATTAGCTGGAATTGCTAGACCTTTTGGGCTGATGTACCACTTTAAAATTAGCCCTTGTACACATTGTTTTATAACAGCTACTTCTTTGTCATTACATATAATTTCAAGAACAAGATTATAGTCGTCATCGGGGTCATTTCCCCAAGTGGCTGTCCATTGTTTCATAATGAAGACTCTCCTATCATGGCGTTCTTGTATATTGTTCCAAAAGCTGAATGAATCGAGTTCCATCTGCTGACCACATTGCACCTTTACCACATAGCAAGCGCACTTTCAACACTTGACCATATACGCTATGATTGCTTACAACAAATGTAGAGCTGGGATTATTTAAAATGTGATTCAGATGCGCCATGCCTTGCTGTGTATTACTTGCAGCATTTCCAGAGACTTGTCCTTGAAATGATGTTACCTGCCGACCAGAGTGTTTTTGAAACGCTCTGCCAATAGGCGTCACTCCGCCCTGCCCTTGTGCAGATGCAGAATTGATAAGATTATTTGTCGACCCCCATGGATTGGCTGGAGCTACAGTGTGTGCAGTCAAAGGCTGTGTTGTCGTTCCCGCAGAAGGTTTCTTAATAGTCGCATTATGCGCCGCCACCGCCCGGGCAGTATCAACGAAGGTTGGAGCTTTCGCACTTGCTGCAGTTGTACCTGTCGCAGAAGCATTGGCGGTTGCTTGCGTAGACGCAGCACTCTGGCCTGTAGCTCTTGGCGCAGAAGTGCCACTGGGACTGCCCGTACTGCCTGAACCGCTATCCTTTTTCATAAACCATCCGAAAGCTGCCGCTGCTGCTGCCGTTATTGCAGCAACTATAGAGTATCCGCTGGGGTCATTCCAGAATATCGGGTTGTGAATGGCGTATAGATATAGGTTGCTACTTTGCATGATGGCGTGGACACTCGGCATGTATCTATCATTGCGCAAGGTCGGGCTATCGCCAAAAATCATATTTGCGGTCGTCCAGTGCGGGTCATGCTGGGTGAAACGTCCAAGTCTGGGCGAGAATGTTCTTGCGCGGAGATAATACTCTCCAATAGCCCAATCCCAAAGTTCACCAGCAAATCTAAAGGGGTTGGTGTTATTCGCATCTGGATTACGTTCTATGCCAAACGCACTAAAACGGTAATTATGCCGTAGATTTCCAGCGTCATCCGCCCTATGCACCACATCGCCACGTACATTATGCAAGTACCATCCATGATGGTGGCTTCGTATCAGTCTTCCACCT
>WQVK01000027.1 GCA_009784025.1 Defluviitaleaceae bacterium | reverse complement strand
ATCTCGGATGACTGCCCATTGCTTGTCAGTTAAATCCGTGCTGTACCTCATCAAGTATCACCCCTATGCCTTTTTACCATATTCTAACACACTTCGGGTGTTGTTACACTTTTTTGAGGATGGGTTCTCAGCACTTTTGTTGGCAGTAGCGTTGGTACGGTTGCAGCATCCCCATATTTGTAACCACAACTGCAATGTTATACCATACAGGCCTTATTTTGCGGGCAGCTTTTTGTTAAAATTAATCGTCTCGATTTTGGCTTTTGCTAAATCAACAATTATGTCAAAATTATCCTTGTTTAAATGCTCTATACCGATGTTTGTATGCCCGCCGCATGTCCTAAACCGTTTGCCGAACAAAACCTTACATTGGCCGTGAGGTGGCGGCCCCCAGTTTTTACACCCGCATTCGCGGCATTTTATAAGGTTAAGGATGCAGAACCGCTTCAGTTCATCTGCATTTGGTTTTGCATCAAACACTTGCTCCATAATTGCCTTGTTCTGTATATCTACACCCCCGTCTCCGAAGGGTTCCCCTCCTTTCCCGAAATTGTTCCACCGGTCAAAGTGAACTCTAATTAAATGTTTAAGATTCCCCTCTTTGCCTACGTCCATATAAGGTTTCATACCGTTAAAAGATACAGCGCCTTTGCCATCATAAGTCCAATCAACCGAATTTAAACGACATTTTTGCTCAAACCCTAATGATAAGAGAATCTCGCTTAAGCGCAGCACTTCTTTTTTATTTGCATCATCAATGGAGTAAAGCGCGTCCTCAAGTGTACATTCATATTCGTCTCCCAGAACACGAAAATCGAGAAAACGCTCAGCCATAAGAAATGGGCTGCTATGGTTGGGACCTTTGTGGTTTTTTGTAAGGTTTTTGCAAGTTTCGTGCATTATAATCATTGCTTCGAGCATGCCAGGGTATTTGGAATTAGTGAGTTCGTACCCATTATTAACTGGCGTGATTTCAAACGACAGGCGCTTAGTCAACTCCAAGAATTTCTCTTCATTATATCCGCAATGCGATTTGAAAAATTTCACAATTTTATTGTAGTTGTCCGTTGATATTTTCGCGACTTTGCCGGATACAGCGCAATATTTTTTTATCATTTCATGTATATGCTTGATAAAGTCTATACGTTTTCCTATGAGGGTGAATTGCTTCATCTTGGCCTTATCGTCCTTTATATCAGCCGCAACCATCGCCTTGCCCCAATTTTTGCCTTGCAATAATTGCTCGGCTTCGTCTTGGTGCAAACCGTAAATTTCAAGGTTTGCATACATATCCGCATACCCGTTAACGGTGCAGTTGTAATAATCCGCACAGGCGGCCTTTGTCTTTTCGTCTTTAATGCCTTCTAGGCTTTTATTAAGCGGAAAAATAAGCCGCCCTGCATTCCATATAGAGCCATGAATTGCCGAATCAAATTGGGTTTGATTTTTTGAAAAATCCACGATAATCGCCCTTTCTTTTTTATTTATTAGAATTTTCCTTCGCCAAGATTTTTTCAAATTGTTCGATTGCATCCATATCCTTTTGCATTGCCCTGCGCCCTTCGTCTGCCAGTATCTTTCTGACGGCTGGGTCGCGGAATTTTTCATATCCATTTTCATCAATGGTAAATCCTTGCGACCACAGAAACCCACCGTAACCTGCGCAAGCATCCAATGCGGCAACTGCAGCTATAAGCTCTTCACGCCATTCGGGGAATTTTTCTGCTAGCAAACGATAGTATGGCAATGCTTCTTTGCGGCCATATATTTGGCACAGGCCGTCACAATATGCGCACATTCTGCCATCGGGCATCCCCAATTCATCAAGAGATAATTCGGAAAAATCGTCATATTCAAGCATACGTAAATACGACTCCCATGCGGCGAAGCCGACTTTTATCCCGTTTATTTCATCTGTCTTGCGGGCAAGGGATACAATTAGTTTGAAAAGGTCAAGTGCTCGTTCTCTTTCAGGAGCAAGTTCGATTTTTTCTTTAAGTAAGATATACTCCGTTATTGTGTTCTCCCAATTTGCCAAAAGAACCGTTTCTGAATCTGTATGAACGGCTATCGTTGGAATGTGATTTTTACAGATTATTTTATGCCCATTGTCTTCGTAACCAATAACTATATTGTACATATGTGTTTCTGTGTTAAAACACAAAACAGGGTAACCTTTGTCGATAGCAGCAACAAAATCTTGCCTAATTTGTTCGTTGTCTGTGTTTAATGGGCTACCGTCTTTGTGGCGATGTACAGTGATGTATTTTGCTACCCAGCCAATGGCTTTTAATAGCCTAACCTCTGCTTCAAATGGTGTTTCGTTGATGCTGCCAATCGCTTCATTGCCCTGGCGCATCCAGTCCCCGTCTGTCCAGCAAAAACGATTGCTCATGCCACTGTATGCAGCCAGTTCTGCCTTGTCTGTTTCTTTACCTGCAACAGAAAAAGTCGCTTCCAGCAGATTAATGATGTAATTTACTTCATTGCCGTAGTTGTCAATCACCGGGATGTTAGGGATAATCCTACGGCTCATGCCAAAACCACCTTTAATAAATACTTTTATTGAAAGTGGATGATAGCGTTCTAATTGAGTATCGGATGTTTTTGCGGCCGTTGGTGTCATTCCGTGAAACCGTGTAAAGGCTTTGGTAAAGCTGTCTGGAGAATCGTATCCGTATTTCAGCGCAACATCAATGACTTTGGCTTGCGTGTTTATTATTTCGTCGCCAGCAAGTGTTAATCTTCTGTTGCGGATGTACTCGCTTACGGAAAGCCCCGTTACAATATTAAAAACACGTTGAAAATAATCGGCAGATGAATGAATATGGCTTGCCACATCATCAACCGATATGCTTTCTAGCAATTTGTTTTCAATATAGTTTATTGCTTTTTGCGCATCATCCACCCAATTCATTTTATCGCCTCCAAAGAAATTATATCAAGGGAGTATGGGCATGTCCCGACATTTTTCGGTTTTATTTGTCCTTTACATATATGTTTACAATTTCCTGCAAAAACCACCAAACATAAACCCCAGCAAGCCCCAAGCCATACATATAAACCACAATTTCGAACAGGGCATTAAGGGACATTTCCTGCAAATACCCAGTGTGAAACCCAAACATCAATCCATTTAGCGCATGGAAAATCAACCCGCCTGAAAGCAACAGCCCGGTTACGATTGCCAGTTTGCTTGCCCGCTTTAGCAATGCATACAACAGCAGCCATGCCAGCAAGGTAAACACCGTATTGGGCAATGCAAATGACATAAACCATGGCACATAACCGTAAACCACAGCTTCTGGCGGCCACACCCCAAAGAACCGCACCAGATACAGCGTGTTAACCACTGCATGAAAGATGGTTAGCCCAATAAGCAGTTTTCTCATGGACTTAGCCCACATTGGGGCAGCCGGCGCAGTTGTTGCGCTGTGGGCAGACGACGGCGGCACTTCCCTTTACATAGGCCGGGGCGGCTTTAAATAGCGTTTCCATTTCAAAGCTGCCGCAGCTGGGGCAGGGGATGCGCTTCTCTGCTTTTTCCGCCATAGATGCGCGGATATTATGGTCGGTATTGCAGGTTTTGCAATGCAGGTCGTAGTTTGGCATGGTAGCCTCCTTTGTTATGTTTTTAATGTTTTATTTTCAATTTTTTGTTTCGTTTTCGGTAACCAGGAAAAAATCTGGTGGCAGGAAATATTTTTGATGAAAATTTCAGTTGGTCGGATTTTCCGACCAACTGAATTATTTTGCCGCAGTGGCCTTTCTATTATCCACAATCAAATTGGCACACATGCCAAGCCCAACCAGCACTCCGCCCACGATAATTCTGATACTAACTTCACCATCTAAAAATGCATCCACCAGCACCCCAGAGAATATCTGGCCGATAAAAATAAGTAGAGTCAAGTAAAATGCGGATATTTTAACCACGGTCACATTCAGCAGCAGCACCACACAAACCCCAAGCATCCCGCCAAAATACATGTACCAACTAGCAGACAGCGGCAAAACTTCTACAAATGCAATCTCGCCGCGGCCAAGCAGCAAAAACGCTAAAATCGCGCAAAAAAGCCCCACAACATAATTGTAAAAAGTGCTGGTGCGTACATTTGTTGCGGCAGAAAGTCTGGCATTTAGCGTACGGGATGTAACAATGGTCACGCCGGCGGCAAAAGATACTACCATGGCCAATATTTCAAAATTATTTATCATAGAGGCAATCCCGGCAACCACCAGCAGCAGGCCGATTATCTTCTGCTTTTCAAAAGAATGCTTCTGCATGCCAAAAAGGCCAAACTGGTCTATCACCAGGCCAGAAACACTCTGCCCCAGCAGCCCCAGCGCCAACAGCGCAGAAACAGAAATACGCCCAAATGCAACATTGTTAGAAACAGTAGTAAAAACCCCAACCATCCCACCAAGATACCAATACCAAGCACCCCCACGGGTAAAAATCCGGTCGCGCTTAAAAAGCACCACTGCACCAATCACCAAAAGCCCCGCAATATGGATGATAATAGTGGCGGTATAAATCCCAAACTGCCCGGTTAGCGCGCCATTTATGGCAATCATTACAGTAATAAGAACCCCAGTGAAAAGAGAAAGAAAATAAAACTGGCCTCCTTGTGTTGTATAGATGACATTCTCCTATGCATATGTCATACTATACAACAAAAAAACCAGCGAGGCGAGACATGTTTGAAAATGATATTAACCTTATCCTATCCCACAGGCATAGCCAAGGTGCAGATTATTGGACAACCCCAGATAAACGTCTGGTAAAAGGCTCGCCATTTTCTGCAGTGGATAGCGCGCTAATGCTGTTAGAGCTTGGCATGCCGCCATCTCACCCCGTTTTGCAGGCAGTAGCAGAATTACTTTTTAGCGTATGGCGCAGCGACGGCCGCTTTAAGCTTTACCCAAGCGGCAGCATACTCCCATGCCATACAGCCTACGCCGCCAGCCTGCTATGCCGCATGGGGTACACAGAGGACGAGCGCATACAAACCACCATGCAGCATTTTCTCAAAACTCCATACATAGACGGCGGCTGGCGCTGCAATAAATTCTCTTACGGCCGCGGCCCAGAAACAGAATATTCCAACCCGCTGCCCACGCTAAACGCCCTAGATGCCTTCCGCCACAGCAAATACCTAAACAAAGAGGCATCCTTAAACCACGCTGTGGAATTTCTGCTAAACCACTGGGAAATCCGCCGCCCCATCGGCCCTTGCCAATACGGCATGGGCAAGTTATTTATGCAAATTGAGTATCCGCTTTGGAGTTATTCAATTTTCCAATATGTATACGTGCTGTCATTCTACGATTATGCAAAAAACGACCCTCGTTTCCAAGAGGCATTTTGCGCCCTGGAAGCCAAGCTAGAAGGCGGTATGATAGTGATAGAGCGCAACTCCCCCAAGCTAAAACAGCTAGAATTCTGCAAGCGAGGCCAGCCTAGTAAAGCCGCCACAGCAAGATGGCAGGAAATTTTACAAAACCTATAAATCACCATAGACTTTTTTCGAAAAAGTTACCTAACCAGTAAACAACAGATTTATCCGCTAAAATGTTGACAATATCAGCCACTTAATATACTGTAATAACAATGCTCGCACAAAATGTCAAAGTTTCGAGCGAGAGGTCTTTCTTCAAAATTCAGAAAGGATGATATCATGTCAATCCCAACCCCGCATATAAACGCAAAAGAAGGCGAAATCGCCAAAACCGTACTTATGCCAGGTGACCCCCTTCGTGCAAAGTACATTGCAGAAAATTATCTAGAAAGCCCAAAACTAGTTAACGAAATCCGGGGCATGCTGGCATACACCGGCACATACAATGGTAAACCAGTAACCGTAATGGGCAGCGGAATGGGCTGCCCGTCTATGGGGATTTATTCATACGAGCTGTTTAATTTCTACAAAGTGGACAATATAGTAAGAATCGGCTCGGCCGGGTCTATCAACATGGATCTAGAGCTTGGCGATATAGTAATGGCCGTGGGCGCATGTACAGAATCAAATTACCCTGCGCTGTTCTCCCGCTGCCCTGGCACATTTGCCCCAGTGGCATCATATGAGCTAATGAGCAAAGCACAAGCCTCTGCAAATTTAGTGGGTGCAAAATTGCATGTGGGTAATGTGCTCACTAGTGATGTTTTCTACGGAGATGACCCAGCAGGCATGAACGCATGGCTACGCATGGGCGTGCTAGCGGTAGAAATGGAGGCCGCCGCATTGTACACCAACGCCGCAAGGGCAGGCAAACACGGCCTTTGCATCTGCACCATATCGGACAAGGTGTTCAACCGCGACGAATATATGTCTGCCAAAGAACGTGAAACAACCTTCACACAAATGATGGGCGTAGCCCTGGGCATGTTGTAAAATAGCCCACGATACATTAGATAAAGGAACGATCATGAACAGATTAGACCAGATGCGCAATGATATAAAAACAGCCTACAGCCAGCAAGAATTCCAAAACGCTGCAAAAATAGGCGAAGAGCTGTTGCAACAGCAAAAAAGCAACAACAATAACCTGCACTATGCCAACGACATGTACAATTTAGGTACCGCATATATGGAACTTGGCCAGTTTGACCGGGCTATGGAACTCCTAGTAGATTCATCCTGCAGGATGGCCAGTATTGAAGGCTATACCGCCAATTATTCAGATTGCCTCACCAATATAGCAATCCTAACCGGCAGAACCGGCAACCATATGCCAGCCTACAGAATGCACAAAGACGCAGTGGATGTAATAAAAAACTTACCCAGCCGCGACAATAAACTCTACAGCGACAAATTGTACAACCTAGGCAACGCCGCCAGCCAGCTAAACCGCAGGAAAGAAGCCCTGCGATACCACTTTATGGCATTAAAGCTGCGGCAGGAAATAGGCAACCCAGAAGATTTGATCAACAGCCTACATTCCATAGCCTTCCAGTACGAAGAACAAAACGAAATAGAACCCACCGCAATCTACGCCAGCACAGCCGCAAATATCGCACAATATTCTGGGCAGGGTAGGGCAGAAGCCTACTTCTACCTGGCAGGAATATACGAACGCCTTGGCGCAAAAGAAGACGCCCTAAATTTTTACGAAGAAGCACAGCAAGAAATCTCCTGCAGCGCAGGGAAATCCAGCTCGGCATATATGAACACAGCCTTCCGCAAGGCCGACATGTTATGTAAACTAGAGCGAATTGAGGAAGCCCTAGAATGCCAAATGGAAGTAACCGAGCTATTTGAAAAACAATTCGGCAAAAACCATATTTTCTACGCAAGCTGTCTATGCAATATGGCAGTGCTGCACAAGAAGCTGGGCAATATCCGCCATGCCGAAGCCAGCATGTTAAAGGCAATGAAAATCCGTCACGGCCTAGACGACATCATGACGGATATTATCTTCCTTATAAAATTGTATCTGCAAGCAGGCGAGGCCCAAAACGCCCTGGAAACCATGGTATACGCCCTTATGCTTCACAAACCAAGCGACGATGATTATTCCGAAATAGTAGCCAACCTGGCAGAAATCTTCACAGAAGAAGATGCAAGCGTATCCATACCGTCCGTGACCGATGCCATGGATTTCCTAAATGATAAGGAAAAGCTCCGGCCAATAATTGCAAAATGGCTAGATTGGGAAGCGAGCGAGGCAGATTAATTCACCAGTTGTTTTAGCGCCTTAGCAAGCTGGTCTGGGCAGGAAGTACCGCGGCTGTTGCAGTCAATCCCTTCCAGGGATGCAATAACATCGTGTGGGGTCTTGCCCACAGCCAGCGCAGCAAGCCCTTTAAGGTTGCCATTGCAGCCTCTGTCAAAATTTACATCTTTTATCACGCCATCTTCCACTTCCACTGTAATCTTTTGGCAGCACACATCTTTTGTCATATAAACCATAATCAACCTCCATTTTTTTGGAAAGTATAGCATAAATTTACAAAATGGCAACGCCGGGAAGAGGGGAACAGAATATGCACCACGTAATAACCGCAGAAGACAGCGATATTCTGGGGGAGATTGGCAATATTAACATGGGAACAGCAGCCACTACATTATCTGCCATGTTAAACCAAAAAGTTCTAATCACCACGCCAAAGGTCAGTGTTCTAACATGGAAACAACTTTACCAAAGTTACGACAATTTAGCCGTAGGTGTGAGGGTTGGGTACAAAAATGGATTAAATGGCAGCAATGTATTGATATTAAAGGTTCGTGATGTTAAAATAGTTGCTGATTTAATGATGGGCGGCACTGGGGATGTAAAATCTGACTTCCAGTTAAACGATATGGAAATGAGCGCAATAGGCGAGGCAATGAACCAAATGGTAGGCTCGGCATCAACCTCATTATCTGCTATGATAAACAGGAAGATAGACATAGAAATCCCGCAACCTTTTCTAATGGATTTCACCACCGAGGAAACAATTGCCAAGATTGGACTAGCCCCCAGCGAAAATATCGTTAACATTGCCTTTCGTATGGAAGTTAGCAACCTTATAGATAGCCAAATCATGCAAATATTCCCCATGGCCTACGCCAGGGAGCTGGTGGTTACATTAAAAGATTATAATGGCATAGATAAAAAAGGAGTGTAGTTATGGCCGAAAAAACAATTCTATTAGTTGACGATGCCGCATTCATGCGTATGATGATGAAAGACATACTTACCAGGAACGGTTACACTGTAATAGGCGAAGCCGCCAACGGGGTAGAAGCTGTACAAAAATACAACGAACTAAAGCCAAACCTGTGCATCTTGGATATCACTATGCCAGAAATGGACGGTATCCAAGCCGCCCGCGAAATAAAAGCAGCAGACAGCGACGCCATTATCATCATGTGCTCTGCCATGGGGCAGCAAGCCATGGTAATAGAATCCATACAAGCAGGCGCCCGCGATTTTATAGTAAAACCATTCCAACCCGAGAGAATTATCGAAGCTGTTAAGAAGGTTATCGGGTAGAATATTAAAACGTGGGCTTCGCCCACACCCATCTGCTTTTTGAGAAAAGCAGGGCAAAAATTTTAGCATTACAGATTTGCAAAGCTATGAGACAAAATAATAAGCCATGAGAAACCACCCCTTTGGGTTATATTCTCATGGCTTATTATTTTGCCGAAGCTTCGTTTAGCAAGAAAATTCCAATGTTACAGTTTTTGCCAAGCTTTTTTCAAAAAAAAGTTTTTGGAGGTGTCGGAAGCAAAACCTCTGATGGGTTTGTCTCTATTCCATATCCATCTCAAAATCCTCAATAAAACCTTAAATATTTTCAATGCAAGTATAGAATCTCACTAAACTATTCTTTATGCCCATTGTGATCCTTTCATTTACTGACGCATCGGCATGGGTGGCTAGTGCCGATAGAGTGCCTGGCGTCACTATTTAACCCCTTTCATAGACAGGGAGATGCGTTTTTTCTTTAAATCTACGCTCAATACTTTTACCTTTACCACATCGCCTACATTTACGGCCTCAAGTGGGTGTTTTATAAAACGATTCACCATTTGGGAAATATGAACCAGGCCATCTTGATGCACGCCGATGTCCACAAATGCGCCAAAATCTATTACATTGCGCACTGTGCCAGTTAGCACCATGCCTTCGGCCAGGTCTTCCATTTCTAGAACATCGCTTTTTAGTAGCACTGGTGGTAGTTCTTCCCTTGGGTCGCGGCCGGGTTTTTCCAATTCTTTTACTATATCTTTTAGGGTGGGGATGCCCACTTCTAGGGCTTTGGCCACGGCGGCCAGATCAATTTTTGGCTCTGTAGAAAGGTCTTTTAGGCTTCTGGCTGGCTTTGGGGCTTGTGGCTTCATGGTTAGGAAGGCCTTAGCCACTGCGTAAGATTCTGGGTGAACAGCAGTGTTATCCAACGGTTCTGCAGAACCAGGGATGCGTAAAAAGCCCGCGCATTGCTCGAAGGCTTTTGGCCCTAGCTTGCTAACCTTCAGCAACTCTTTGCGGGAGGTGAAGCGGCCGTTATCTTCCCTATGTTTTAATATATTCTTGGCGATGGCGGGGCTTATACCAGCCACATAGGAGAGTAGGCTAGGGGAGGCGGTGTTAAGGTCTACACCTACTGCGTTTACGCAGGCTTCTACCACGCCAGATAAGGTTTCCCCTAGACGTTTTTGGTTCATATCATGCTGGTACTGGCCTACGCCAATAGACCATGGGTCTATTTTTACCAGCTCTGCAAGTGGGTCTTGCAGGCGGCGGCCTATGGACACTGCGCTACGCAACGCCACGTCAAATTCCGGGAATTCTTCTGCCCCCAGCTTAGAGGCAGAATAAACGCTTGCCCCGGCCTCGTTAACTATTACATATTGTGCACTGGCGGCGGTTTCTTTAATTAGCTCGGCTACCACGGTTTCAGTTTCACGGGAGGCGGTGCCGTTGCCTATTGCTATCAGGTTTATGTTGTGCTTGTCCAAAATTTGCTTCAGCACGCGCTTAGAAGGCGCGGTATCTTTGTTGGTAGTACAAAATACTACGCCGGTTTCATATACTTTGCCGGTTTCGTCTAGGGCGGCTAGCTTGCAGCCAGTACGATAGCCTGGGTCTATGGCCAGCACTTTGCCATTTACTGGTGGCTGCATCAGAAGCTGGCGCAAGTTTTCGCCAAAAACTTTGATTGCACCTTCTTCTGCCATTTCTGTAAGGTTGCGGCGGGTTTCTGTTTCTACCGCCGGGGCTGTTAGCCGCTTGTAGCTGTCTGCCAGGCTAGCCTCCATGAAGCGGCAGGTGAGGGGATTTGATTCATTTATAAACAAGCTGCTTAGTTGCGCTAGGATTTTTTCTGCTGGGGCTTCTATATCTACCTTCAAAACACCCTCATTTTCGCCGCGGTTTAACGCCAGCACCCTATGCCCAGCGATTTTTTTAATTGGCTCGTTAAATTCAAAGTACATTTCAAATACCGCAGCTTTTTCGTTTTCTGGGTCTACTTTTTTTGCTATGGCGGTGAAGATTGTACCTTCATCGTGGGTTAGCTTGCGGGCCAGACTGCGGCAACCTGGGTCGTCTGATATTTTTTCGGCTATTATATCGCTTGCACCTGCCAGGGCGTCTGCGGTGGTTTCCACGCCTTTTTCTGGGTCTATAAAATCTGCCGCTAGGGTTTCAAGGGCAGCAGTTACATCCTGCGCCCAGATAATGTCTGCCAGGGGTTGCAGGCCTTTTTCTATAGCCATGGTAGCGCGGGTACGGCGTTTTGGCTTAAATGGGCGGTAAATATCCTCCACCTCTGTAAGGGTGGTGGCGGCGGTTAGCTTGGCCGCAAGCTCGTCTGTAAGGTTGCCCTGTTCTGTTAAGGTGTTTATCACCAGGGCTTTGCGGTCTTCTAGGTTTCGTAGGTATTTTAGCCTTTCGTCTAGTTCGCGCAGTTTTTGGTCGTCAATTTCTCCGGTTTGTTCTTTACGGTAGCGGGCTATAAAGGGGATTGTATTGTCTTCGTCTATTAGTTTTACCGTGTTTTCTACCTGCCAGCGGGCAAGGGTAAATTCTTCCGTTAGCTTTTTGATAATGTCCATTTTTTCTACCTCCGTATATGCAGTCGCAATGATTATACTTCTTATTGTGGAAATAGTCTAAGATTTTTTCATTTTGGCAAAAATTTGTGGTATATTATAGAAGAGACAAATTTCGCATAGGAGGAAAAACATGGCAACATTAGAGATAACCAGCGCAAACTTTGACGTAGAGGTATTGCAATCGGACAAGCCTGTGCTGCTAGACTTTTGGGCACCTTGGTGCGCCCCATGCCGCATGATTGGCCCAATAATAGACGAAATTGCAAACGAAGCAACAGACATTAAAGTAGGGAAAATAAACGTAGACATAAGCCCAGAGTTGGCCACAAAATTTGGTGCAAGAAGCATACCCTTACTGATAGTGGTAAAGGGTGGGGAAGTGATTGATAAGATGATGGGCGCTGCACCTAAAGATGTAATAATGGATTTTGTGAATAGCTGCATTTAACGCGGCGATGGCTTCACTTGCTAAGTGGGTATTTTTCGCTTGCCGCGAAATTTATCCACAAGAGTTCTTCTGAAATTGCAAAAAACGCAATTTCGGAAGAAGCAAAAGATTGAAAATGTAACTTCTTCCGAAACTCCCTACGGGAATTTCGGAAGAAGTATACAGATTACTTACAAAAAAGGATGATATGCATGTTAGAAAAAGGGCAAATTGGCACGGCGTTTACCGTGGTAAGCGACGACAACACCGCAAGAACCGTGGGCAGCGGCAGCCTGGATGTTTTCTCTACGCCCATGATGGTTGCGCTTATGGAAGCCGCCGCCTGCGATTGCATAGCCAGTGGGCTGGAAGCCGGGCAAACATCTGTAGGCACGCAGGTTAACGTAGCACATAAGGCCGCAAGCCCAGTAGGGGCAAGCATTGTGGCCACAGCTACAATAGATGAAGTTGACGGGCGCAAGGTGACTTTTACCGTGGTGGCCAACGATGGCAAAAATGAAATAGGACGCGGCACACATGAGAGGTTTATCGTGGATGTTGCTAAGTTTATGGCGAAACTGTAAAAAGAGTAGGGGATATATTAACCATGCTAACATTCCGGCAGGAAACAGCGGCAGACCACTACGCAGTGGAAGAGTTAACCCGCGAGGCATTTTGGAACACAGATAGAGACATGGCAAATAGAATATGCGACGAGCATCTGCTAGTACACAGGCTACGAAAATCTCCGTCTTTTGTGCCAGAGCTTAGTCTTGTTGCTTTGCTGGATGGCCAGATTGTGGGACATATAATCTATTCTATAAGCCAGGTAATTGAAGATGACGGCAAGCGCCATGATATGCTGATTTTTGGCCCATTATCTGTACTGCCCAGCCTCCAAAATAGGGGAGTGGGAAAGGCTTTACTACTGCATTCTTTTAAGGTTGCTAGAAGACTGAGGTTCCCGGCAGTTATAATTTTTGGGTACCCAGATTATTACACACGTGTTGGCTTTAGGCGGGCGGCAGAGTTTGGCATTACAGATGCCAAGGGGAATGTTTTTGACGCATTTATGGCGTATCCATTGTATGATGGCGCACTGGACGGGATTTGCGGGCGGTTTCATTATGATCCTGTGTATGATGAGCTTAGCCAGGAAGATAGTCTGGAATTTGACAAGAAATTCCCGCCAAAGCCGGAGAGTATTCCTGTTTCGATAGATGTTTTGCTAAACCGCCTGGGTACCAAAGCCAAAAGTGCGATTGAAGGGTTAGGGCATCATTCCTTGGCTATGATATCGCGTAGTAGTGAAGCAGAGTTGCGGGCGCTGGATGGCATAGACGAAAATGCGATTGATATAATCTATAATGTAATGAATGAGCATGGGTTAAAGTGGGGCGCAAGATAACAATAGTAGTTGTTAAGATGTCAAACAGGCGAGCGCAAAACAGGTGCGAGTTGTGTTGAAAAAATCCAGTTGGTCGGAAAATCCGACCAACTGGATTGACATGGGAGGTTTTTATGGGGCCGTTATTATTATTCCCTTTGTATATTATCTGGATAGTCCAGAACTTTTTAAACTACGGAACAGCTTATAGGTTAACCAGAAAAGGCGGAGACAATGGCGTAGCATTGTTTGGCTGGATGCTTGCACTTGGGTTCGCTTCAATAATTCCAGGGTTGGGCATTTGGCTATATTTTAAATACAAAGATGATTATTAAACCATTTACCCTGTGACGGCCATTCAGTTATTCCAATCCATATAAATCCCTCATAAAACCCCACGGCAATTCACCAAAACCAACAACACAAAAAAGCAATACCCTACACAACCCCAACTTTTACGAATAGATGCCGAATCTTTTAACGGCATCTATTCGTAAAAGTTGTCTTTTGCGAATAGATCGGCTTGCCTCTGCAACCACAATACTCCCCCATTCAAAGGAGAGCTTCAAATGAAACAAATAATATCCATAACAGACCAAGACATTACCGGCTCTACAGCGCTATCTACTACAGCCCCGCGCATTGCGGTGAATGCAGTGCTGTACGATAACGATGGCAACATAGCCCTGTGTTGCTTCACAAAATTTGACGTACATTCGCTGCCTGGCGGCGGTGTAGAAGGCGACGAAAACCTACAGGCCGCCCTAAAGCGTGAGATATTAGAAGAAACCGGCTACAACTGTAATATTCTAGCAGAAATAGGCTATGTCCACGAAAACCGCGGTGAACAGGACTTCACACAGAACAGATACTATTACCTAGCCCAAATCACCGGCCAGCAAAACAAACCCCAGCTAACAGATGATGAAATTGCCAACGGCACAATAATAAAATGGCTTCCACCGGAAGAAGCCCTGCAAATAATCACCAACCACCGCCCCACTACCCTCCAGCAGGAATATATGAAACGGCGAGATATCGCAATATTAAAGGAGTCCCCCACCCTATGCAAAAAACTGATAAACCGTTCCAAATAGTAGCAGACTTCGCCCCCACGGGCGACCAGCCAGAGGCCATACGCGCCCTAGCAGAAGGCTTTAAAAGCGGCCGCCGCTTTCAAACTTTACTGGGCGTAACAGGCTCGGGCAAGACATTTACCATGGCCAATGTTATACAAGAGCTGAAAAAACCCACACTTATAATGGCCCATAACAAAACCCTTGCAGCCCAGTTGTACAGCGAGTTTAAGGAGTTTTTCCCACACAATGCTGTGGAGTATTTTGTAAGCTATTACGATTATTACCAGCCAGAGGCCTATGTGCCATCTACGGACAGCTTTATCGAGAAAGATTCCGCAATAAACGAAGAAATTGACCGCCTGCGCCATTCTGCCACATCGGCTTTGTTGGAGCGCAACGATGTTATTATAATCGCGTCTGTGTCTTGCATTTACGGCCTGGGCGACCCTGGCGAATACCACGACCTTATGCTATCCCTTCGCCTAGGCATGATACGCGACCGTGACGATGTGATGCGCCGCCTGGTGGCCATCCAGTACAACCGCAACCAGACAAACTTCACCCGGGGTACATTCCGCGCCCGGGGCGATGTGCTGGAGATTTTTCTTGCTAATTCTTCCGAAATTGCCATACGGGTAGAATTTTTTGGCGACGAAATAGAGCGTATATCCGAGTTTAACGCCCTTACGGGGGAAATCCTGGCCACGCGAGAGCATATTGTCATCTTCCCGGCATCCCATTATGTAACCAGCCAAGAACGCCTAAAAATGGCTGTAAAACGCATAGAAGAAGAACTAGACCATCAACTAGCCTACCTAAAATCCCAAGACCGCCTGCTAGAGGCCCAGCGCCTGCTACAGCGCACCCGCTACGATATTGAAATGCTACAAGAAGTAGGCTTCTGCAGCGGCATAGAAAACTATTCCCTGCACCTGTCCATGCGCGAGCCTGGCTCTACGCCCCATACGCTGCTTGACTATTTTCCAGAAGATTTTCTTATAATTTCTGACGAATCCCATGTTACCATCCCCCAGGTTGGTGGCATGTACAAAGGTGACCGCAGCCGCAAAGAAACCCTTGTGGAATACGGATTCCGCCTGCCGTCTGCCATGGACAACCGCCCACTGCGCTTCGAGGAATTTGAATCTAAAATCCCTCAAATGATGTTTGTATCTGCCACACCATCCCATTACGAACGCAATAATTCTGAAATGGAGGTAGAGCAAATAATCCGCCCCACGGGCCTGCTAGACCCCGAAGTGACCATCCGCCCCGTAAAGGGGCAAATAGACGACCTAATTGGCGAATGTAACGCCGCCGCAGAAAAAAAGCAAAAAGTTCTGGTAACCACCCTAACCAAACGCATGGCCGAAGATCTTACAAACTTCCTAAAAGAAGCCGGCATCCGCGTACGCTATCTACATTCAGACATAGTAACCCTAGAGCGCCTAGAAATAATCCGCGAGCTACGCATGGATGTTTTCGACGTGCTGGTGGGCATTAATCTACTCCGCGAAGGCCTAGACATCCCCGAATGTTCCCTCGTAGCCATCCTAGACGCAGACAAGGAAGGCTTCCTCCGCTCTACCACTTCCCTAATCCAAACCATAGGCCGTGCCGCCCGCAACGTAGACGGCCGCGTAATAATGTACGCAGACCATATCACAGACTCTATGCAAAACGCCATAACCGAAACTAACCGCCGCCGCACAATCCAAGAAGAATACAACATAAAAAACAACATAACCCCCCGCAGCATAATCAAAAAGATCCACGAACGCATCCAGCTAACAAAAGAAGTAATAAACAAATCCCCCACCCTAGCCAAAGACCCCGAATCCATGAGCCGAGACGAAATAATAACCGAAATAAAACGCCTAGAAAAACAAATGAAACAAGCCGCTGCAGAACTACAATTCGAGCAAGCGGCTGCTGTTAGGGATGAGATAATGCTGCTGCGTAAGGCACTGTGATTTAAAACCGTCAGAGGCTTCGCCTCCGACACCTCCAAAAACTTTTTTGAAAAAAGTTTTATCAAAAAACTTCGAAATTCCTATCAGATTCACATTGTGTCGCCTTAAGGCTTCACGACGTTGCTTTTTGTAGTTTTTTTACTGAAAAGTGGTACCGTATGGTACCATTTTTCATGGATTATGGTACCATACGGTACCATTTTTCGTGGATTTTGGCCTAAAAAACACTGCGTCCCCTACCCCACAAATCAAAAAAAGCCCTAAAATTAGGGCTTCTTTGAAAATACAAACATGAAATTAAAAATTTTATGATTATATTTTCGCAGTTAGAAATTTATTATGGCATCAATAGACTTCTTCCGAAATTCCCGCAGGGGGTTTCGGAAAAGTTACATTTTCAATCTTGTGCTTCTTCTGAAATTGCATTTTTTGCAATTTCAGAAGAACTCCAATATTATTTCGCCGGCTCCCATTTGCACCTTATTGGCGAGACTATCAACTGTTCGGCTTTTAGTTCTTTAAATGCCCGGTCTATGACAAAGCGCTCTTGGCCAGATTTTTTTACTACCTCTGCTACGGTTACTGGCTTACCTAGCTCTCTCATGATTTGCAATACTTCTTCTTTCATTTTGTTGCCTCCTTTATATTTTTGCAAACTGGCCGTTTTGGCTTAGCCAAGCTTCGGCTTTGGTTATTTTGAAGATGGCGAAGCGTGGGTCTTGGCTTGTAGAAAAATGCCTTCCCAACGCGCATTCGTCTAGCATTTTTTGTTTTATGGCTTGGTCGGTGACTTCTTCTGCTTGGCCGTTTATTCTAATCCACTCCCTTGTGCCGGGTTTTATTGCAGAAATTTGCACTGTGGGGTGGGTTTTCATTTGGGCATACACGGCTTTAGTGTTGGCGGTGGAAATATATAGCTGGCCATCATGCTCCATCACCGCACCGAAGGGGCGCATGGCTGGGGTTTGGCCGTCCATGGTGGCCAGAAAAAATACGCCGCATTCTTTTAAGAAATCGTATGCTTTGCTCATTTTATTGTCCTTTCGCTAAGCTGACTTATGGCTGGCGCTGCCCCGCACTCCGGCCTCATCCAAAGAGCAGGAACAGGGCTGAAAAAAATACTTATTTTGTCCATAACAGCATTTTCCTACTGAAAGTCAAATCCATCGTTGATTCTCTTTAACTCTATCAAAGATTTATCTCTGTAAAACAAATCATTTCTTATCCAAAAGCCCATTTTATCCCAAAAATTATTACCAGGATTGTTATGTGTGAAAGATACAAGTGCAACTTTAGTTATTCCATCGGATTCTAATGCTTCAATTGCACTATTCACCAAAAGTGTACCGATGCATTTGTTTCTCTTAGATGGGAGTACGGAAATATGCTGGATATATCCTCTCCGTCCGTCGTGTCCGCTCATAATGGAACCTATGATATTTCCATTTTCTTCTGCTACGAAACTGGTGTTGGGATTTCTGGTAAGATATTTTTGAATCCCTGCCTTGGAATCATCAATATCGTTAAGTCCATTGCCTGATATAAGCCAAATATCATAAATTTGCTCATAATCTTCTATTGACATTTTTCTTATATTCATTTTTTAACACCGCCTAATATAAATGTTGTTCGCAAAAAATTTCGTTACGCGAAATAGCCCTTCACATTATAGTAAGCAATATCTCCTGCGATTTTGTACAAGGTGTCCATATTCCGCGGGAAATCGCCAGATTCTGCCCATACGCCCAGTTGGTTGGCCAGTATGCGGCGGAAATATTCGTGGCGAGGGTATGATATAAAGCTGCGGGAATCTGTTAGCATTCCTATGAAATTGGCTACCATGCCGTGGTTCGCCAGGGTGATTAAATGCTTTATCATGCCGGGTTTGTTGTCGTTAAACCACCATGGGCAGCCCCATTGCATGCGTCCTTTTATGCCGCGGCCAGCAAAGTTGCCTATCATGGTGGCCAGCATATCGTCTGCGGTGGGGTTTAGAGCGTATAGGACGGTTTTTGGCAGGGCGTCTTTTACTTCCATGGCGTCTAGCATTTGGCCCAGAGGTAGGCTGAATGTGGCGTCGCTCATGGAGTCGAATCCTGTATCTGGGCCGGCCAGCTTTAACATGCGACTGTTGTTTGCGCGCTGGGCACCCATATGCAGCTGCATTACCCAGCCGCGCTTGGCGTATTCTGCCCCCAGCATTACCATTATTACAGATTTATACGCTACAATATCACAATCTGTTAAAATATCGCCTGCTAGGGCTTTCTTTAAGGCTGCCTCGGCCTGGGCCTTTGTGGCGACAGAATTAAACACAGGTGGGTCTAGCGCATGGTCAGATATGCGGCAGTCCATATTATGAAAATGGTCTATGCGGGAAACCAGCGCGGCTTCAAGGCTATCCCAACCTGTAATAGCCATGCCACTAGCGGCCGCCAACTTGCTTATATATTCCACGAAGGCTGGCTTTTCTATATCCATAGCATTGGATGGGCGGAAGCTTGGTATCACCTTTGGCACGCCGGGGATATTATCCTCTTTTATTTTTTTATGATGCTCTAGGGTATCTATCGGGTCGTCTGTTGTGCCAAGCCATTCTACGCGGCTTTTTTTCAGCAGAGCATGTACATTAAAGTCTGGGCTTTCTATCTGGCTGTTGCATATCGCGTAAATTTCTGCGGCGTTATCTTTTGTTACCACGCCATGAAAGCCAAAATAATTGCGCAGCTCCAGATGCGCCCAGTGATAACCCGGGTTGCCGATGGCGGTTTCAAGGGTGGCACACCATGCGGCAAATTTCTCGTGCGCTGGCGCATCGCCTGTAATATGTGACTCTGGCACACCATTATGGCGCATCATGCGCCATTTATAATGGTCGCCCCCCAACCATAGCTCGGTAATGCCATTAAAGCGCGCATTGTTCGTAATAGCCGCTGGGTTCAAGTGGCAGTGATAGTCGATAATGGGCAGGTTTTTAATATGGTCGTAAATGTCCACCGCGGTGCCATTGTCCAGCAAAAAATGTTCGTCCATAAATGCTCTCATAATATGTCCTCGATTCTATTTTAGTCTTGGACTTATTGTAAGGGTTTGTCTTGGGTAAGTAAAGGAAAACCGTCGGGGGTTTTGCCGGCCACATCTACAATATTTTTCATGAAATTCGCCTTGCGAACCCGGCACGGTTTACCGCCCAGTTCCTTCCGGGTTACCTTCGGAAAAAGTTTTACAAGAAAACTTTAAATTTTATCTACAAGAATGTTGAATTTTCGGGGTTTTGGGGGCGCGACACCCTTAAAAAAGTGATTTTTTGGCAAAAAAATGGTACCATACTGTACCATTTTCTCTTGTTTATGGTACCGTATGGTACCATTTTTGATATTTATGGAGGTGTTAAAACTATTAAAGTGAAATAATTCTTCAATTAAACTTGGAATAAGCAAGTTTTACCCCCATCCAGCTGAAAATATGCTATAATATACAGGTATGCAAAAATCTATAGTCTTTACACGACTGTACATACCAAGGAGCAAGGCATGACCGCAAAGACTTCAAGCTTAAAAGGTAATATGATGATTATTGTGGCCACTTTAATATGGGGGGCTGGCTATGTAGCGCAATCTTCTGGGATGTATCATGTCTCGCCCCTTACATTTAATGGGGTGCGCTTTGCAATTGGCGGAACTATCGCCCTTTTGCCCACTTTGTTTTTCATGCGGCGCAAGCAGGCTGGCATAAATAAGGGTACAGTTGTTGCGGGAGTTTTGTGCGGGTTGGTGCTTTGCCTGGCTATAAACCTACAGCAATTTGGCATAATCCACACCAGCGTGGCCAATGCCAGCTTTATCACTACTTTGTACGTGATTATGGTACCCGTTGCCAGCTTCGCTTTCTTTAGAAAACGGCCTTCTGCCTATGTATGGGTAAGCGCTGGGGTGGCCATTGTTGGCATGTATTTTCTTAGCTTATCTGACGGGTTTTATGTAAATATTGGCGATATCCTTATCTTCCTATGCGCCATCTGCTTTACGGTGCAAATACTTATAATAAGCCATTTTTCCCCCAAGCACAATGTGATTGCTTTGGCCTGCGTGCAGTTTTATGTGGTGTCTGTGGTATCTTTTTCGCTGGCATTTTTGTTTGAAACACCTTCACTGGATGGGATTTCTGCCGCTGCACCATATGTGCTTTACACCGGCGTGTTATCCAGCGGCGTAGCCTATATATTGCAAATGAAAGCCCAAAAAACCACCGATGCCACCATAGCAGCAGTGCTTTTTAGCTTTGAAGCCGTTATTGCGGCCTTAGTGGGCTGGCTGATCCTAAGCCAGTTTCTATCCCCAAGGGAAATCTTCGGCTGCATGTTAATTTTTGCAGCGATTTTAATAGCGCAAATTCCAAAACCAAAACATAAAAATTAAACGGTAACCCAAAAGAAATCGAGCAGCAGGTAGAGCCAAGTTCGCAAAGCAAGCATTATGAAAAGTTTGCTGTGGTGTGGGAAGTCACCTCAGTTTAAATCAACCAGGAGGCAACAATGTCTGATAATAAAAAACTCTCTTTAATACATTTGGCATGGCCCATTTTTGTAGAAATGTTGCTGCTCATGCTTATGGGCAACATGGACGTTTTTATGCTAAGCCAATATTCAGATTCAGCCGTTAACTCTGTTGGGGTGGCCAATCAGTTTGTTATGTTTGCCATTGTCATGTTTGGGTTTGTTTCTACGGGTGCCGCGGTTATTATTGCGCAATACCTAGGGGCAGAAAAATTTGGCGATGCTAGAAAAGTAGCTGGGGTTGCGCTTTGTTGTAGCCTTGCATTTGGGTGTATCGTAAGCTTTGTGTTTTTATTCTTCCACGGGAATATATTGTCCCTTATGGATCTGGCATATTACGTAAGGCAGCCTGCAGAGCGGTATCTGGTTATAGTCGGGTCATTTATTTTCATGCAGGCTATGTTAACCAGCGTTAACACGATTTTGCGAAGCTACCGCCACACTCGCGACACTATGGTGATTACCGTCACCATGAATATAATCAACATAGTGGGCAATGCTGTGGTTATTTTCGGGGTTTTTGGCTTCTCAGTTACAGGATTCCTGGGCATTGCCACCACCACAGGCGTGGCCATCACCACAGTAATAAGCCGCAGTCTAGCCCTTTGCCTTGCGCTGTTTATACTGTTTAGGCGCGTTGGCAACCCATTTAAAGGGATTAGCATAAAAAAATTCCCATTTCAATATGTAAAAAAAATATTTAGCATTGGCATACCCGCCGCAGGGGAAAACTTATCCTACAGTGGCTACCAGACATTCCTTACCATGTTAATAACCGGCATGGGCGCGGCAGCAATAAGCACCCGCATATACTCCCGCAGCCTAAATGTGTTCATGTTTTTGATAACAGTATCCATAGCCCAGGCCGGGCAAATAATAATCGGCCACCTAATGGGCGCAAAAAAAATCGACGAAATCTATAAAAAATGCTTCAGGTTCTTGAAACTATCCATATTTTCGTCAGTTGTGGTGGCACTGCTGTTCTTTACCTTCTCGCGGCAGCTACTAGGCATTTTTACAGATAATCCAGATGTTATAGAAACCGGCCGGCAAGTAATGTTTGTGTTCATCTTCTTAGAAATTGGCCGCGCATGTAATGTAATCATAATAGGCTCGCTGCGGGCAGTAGGCGACGTAAAATTCCCCGTGATAGTGGGTATATTCTCCATGTGGGGCATAGGCGCATTAATGGGCTTTGTACTAGGCGTAGTGCTGGGCTTTGGTGTAGTAGGCATAATAATAGCCACCGCCATGGACGAATGCACCCGCGGCATAATAATGCTATTCCGCTGGCGGTCAAAAAAATGGCAGAAGTATCGTATTACGGATGATTGATTGGAGTATTACTATAGCCGCTCCACCTAAAAACATTCGCATAGAGCTTGTAAATTTCCCACAAGCCTTCGTCGCTAAAAACCTTGCGCACTGCTAGTGCGCGGCGATTTTCAGCTCCTCGCCTTGCGAAAAATTTCCCGCGCTCTATGCGAATGTTTTTAGGTGGAGCGGCTATATACCCACGGTTTTCTACCATAAACTAAGCTGCTCCATCTGCAAATCTGGAAAACTATTGCAATAATGCAGCAACTCATCTCTATCGTGGATGATGCCATGGGCCTCGCAAGTTTCGCAGAACAGGCGCATTAGGCTGCTGCTATTATCACTTGTTATCACGTAGCTATCTCCGTATTTTTGCCGATATTTTTTGGCCATCCCCGGAAAATGCCTATCTAGCTGCCGGTAGAAATATTCCCGGCTGCCGCTGCGAAGCGTCATGCCCATGCCCCATACTATAATGCCATATACCTTCGCCCGGATGCAATAATCCAAAATGCCCATCATATTCTCCTCGTTATCGTTTATGAAAGGCAGCAGCGGGCCTAACCATACTATGGTGGGGATGCCCTCGTCGCGCATGGCCTCTAACACGGCAAAACGCTCCTTTGTTGTGCTGACGGCAGGCTCGATAATTTTACATAGAACTTCGTTGTGGGTGGTTAGGGTTAGCTGCACCACGCATTTTGCCTTACGGTGTATAGATTTAAACAAATCCATGTCCCGCAGTATGCGGCTGGATTTTGTTTGGATGGCAACGCCAAAGCCGTATTTGTCGATAATTTCTATGCATTTGCGGGTGTGGCATAGCTGTTCTTCTAGGTGAATATATGGGTCACACATTGCGCCAGTGCTTATCATGCATTTTTTCCGCTTTTTTCGAAGGGCTGCCTCTAGTAGCTGTGGGGCATTGCTTTTAATCTGGACATCTTCAAAATCGTGAGTGATTTGATAGCAGTCGCTTCGGCTGTCGCAATAGATGCAGCCATGGGTGCAGCCTCGGAAGATATTCATACCATTCTGCGGGGAAAGTATACCCCGGGCTTCTTTAAAATGCATAGGAATCACCCCTTCATGCTAAGCCTGTCCAGCCAGTCCAAAACGCTGGCATTAAACAAATCTACTCTTTCAATTTGCATATTATGGCTTGCGCCGTCGGCTATTACATATGTCGCCATTGTAAAGTTTTGCATTAAATTTAATGTATCCGCATAACCCACGGTATCATCCTGCCTACCCAGCACAACGCAGGTTGGCTTGTTGAATACAATCTCCCCTATTTTACTGGCAAAGGAGAAGCTGTACCCTTCTTTTTGATATTTCGTTATATATGCCTTATCTGCGGCAATCAGTCCTGGTTTTATTTCATTGTCAAATCTTTCTTGTATCTCCTTGGTTTCAGTTATTATCACAGCCATTTCTGCTTCGGATGGAAGCTGCCGACGCTTCGCATCTGCAATGGTGCAGGGGCAAAGCAGAAACAGCCCCATCACGCGCTGCCTCGCACGGATTAAACCCAGAGACAGATATCCGCCATAGGATTCCCCAACCAACAAAAATTCTTCGCCACCTATAACTTGGCTGATAAAACCCTCTAGCATAACCAGCATATCGTCGGCATTTTGTATGCCTGGTGCTGGCGGAGAATTTCCCCTGCCGGGCAGGTCCACATATATTCGCCTGTAGCCGGGCAGGTTGGCGAATATGGGTTCTAGGCAGCCGGCCATCGTGCGATGGTCTATGCCGTGGCCATGCAGGCATAATATAGGCGTACCCACGCCGCATTCTTTGTAGAAAAGCCTTGTTCCGTTCACATTACATTCCATTTATGCGCTCCATCTATTTATGCTTGATATACTAAAAACCGTCCACAGGAATTTGTGATTTTCCTGTAGGCGGTTTTTATACCAATCTCAATTAAAATCGTCTCATTGTCCGCGGCAAATTCGTCATAAACGCATTATCCTGGAGTTTTAGATGCCGTTTCAATTTGAGATTAGCATTGGTTTATCTGGTTTTACGTTGTTTTTTCACAGCCTGGGAAAGCAGATATTCTATCTGTCCGTTTATGCTGCGGAAATCATCATCTGCCCAGGCAGCCAGGTCATTATATAAAGTTTCAGACAGGCGCAGGGGGATTTGTTTCTTTTTTTCCGCCTTTGGGGGCTGTTTTTTTTCATTGTCCATTTTAGTAAAGTGAGCCGCTGTTTATCACTGGCTGGGCTTCGGTGTTTGAGCATAATACAACCAGCAGGTTGCTTACCATTGCAGCTTTGCGCTCTTCGTCTAGCTCTATCACATTGTCCTGAGCCAGGCGCTTTAGGGCCATTTGCACGATATCTACTGCGCCATCTACTATGGTTTGTTTTGCGTCTACCAAAGCAGAGGCCTGCTGCCGTTGCAGCATGGCGGCGGCTATTTCAGATGCGTAGGATAGGTTGGTTATGCGGGCGTCTAGTATTTCCATGCCAGCTATGGCTACTTTTTTTTGGATATCGGCCATTAGCTGCTTTACAATCTCTTCCGATGCGCTGCGTAGGCATTTATCTTCGCCTTGGCCATACCTAGGCAGGTCGTAGGGGTATTGGCTTACTATCGCCCGCAGGGATGAATCGCATTGGATAGACAAAAACTCTATAAAATTGTCCACATTAAACATAGCCTTGGCGGTGTCCACTATACGCCACACCACCACGGTGTCGATTATAACTGGGTTACCCAGCAGGTCGTTGATTCTTTGCTTGTCGTTGTTTAGGGTTTTGGCCTTTAGAGAAATTTTTCTGGCAGCATGGACTGCCAATGCCTTGGAAATCTCGTCCACTCCGCTGGCGGCTTTTGCGCCGCTTATGTTGGCCGCGCCGGTGCTAGGCTGGCTAACCTCGTTGCGGAAAGCAGTGGAAAACGGATTTACAAAGAAGAAACCAGGCCCGCGCAGAGTACCATTGTATTTGCCAAACAGCGTAAGCACCATAGCCTCTTGCGGCCGTACAACGCAAAGCCCAATGTAAAACAGCCATACCGGGATGGATAAATACACAATGCCCGCTACCAGCAGTGGGGTATTGACCGCATCCCCCAAAAGGCTAAAAACGATTGCGCCAGTTGCTCCCAGTGCCAACAATGTGTTGATGATTAAAACTGGCATACCGGCCATGCGCCATACTGGCTTCTCTACAATGCCTGGGTTGGTTCTGTCGATTGTTGTTGTCATGAAAAACACCTCATCTTCATTTTGATATCACAATGATATCATTTCAAAAACGAGGTGTCAATAGACTTCTTTGGAAATTATGCTTTTTGCAATAAAAAGTTTCATTTGCCATAATTTATTGGTATGCCGCATTTTGCCTTTCCGCTTTTTATAGTATCTCTGCGCAATGTCAGCAATTCTTTTATACATTCAAGTTCGCTTGCAGAAGGGTTCATAAAACTAACAGATTGCCCACAAGCATCGTCATATTCTTTCCCAAAAATTGCATCAAGTATATGACTGCATTTGTGGCATCCTTCACCACATGGCCGTCCAATTCTTTTCTTTGCCCAAACGATTTCCTTTAGCCCGTCAGGTAAAGAAGCGCTATCGTACACATCTAAAAATGGTGTGATTAGCAATGTGCCGTCATCGTTATTCACCCGTATATAACCAACAACAAATCCCTTGCAACTGATTTTATATGACACTGCTGAAGAGCGGCTTGGGTTCATTTTATTTTCCCGCAGGTAAGCGATAAAACTAAGCAAATTTCCCCTTATTTCACCGTCGAATAAATCGGAAATGGTATCTTCAATTTTCAATTTGAGTTTCTCTGTCATTTTGTCCCTCCATGATAACAAACGCCCATACTTAAATCGCATTTCAGTTGGTCGCATTTTGGCACCAACTGAAAATTTTCCATCTACCGCCGCAGGGCTTGGCCTGGTTGGCTTTCATCGTGCAGGCGGTTTACGGCTGTCACTGCAAAGTAATAACCCTCAAATGTGCCATCTGCTGGCGACCATGCGTAGCCTACCTGCCCTGGCACGGCTGGGATTACTGCTGCTATTTTTGATGGGTCATTGATGTTAAAGCCCTCCGTGTGAGAACGATAGATTACAAAATATCTGGTGGCTGCCAAGGGGCTTTCGCTGATTTCGGCATCTTCCCAGGTGATAGTGCTGCCGTCGTGTACGATGTTTACCGGCACGGCTGGGGCTATGCCACCAAGGTGTGGCATGGTGGGGATTAGCGCCGGGTAGCGCCACATGGTTGCCCGCAGTTCTTGCATGGCTTCGTGCATGTGATTTTCGCGTCCATAACGCATTTGGTTTTGGGTAAAGTACATGCTGCCCATTATATTGGGGTTGGCTATATTGTAGGCTTCTTGGCGCAGTAGGGTGCGTGTGCCTTCGCCTTGGTTAGCGTTGTTCCATTTGTGCGCGGGGCTGCCTTCCATGCGGTATAAGCCCACCCCTATAAATAGCTGTGCATTGGTGTATTCGCCATGGCTGTTTCGCAGATGCCCACTTGGCCCAAAGTCTTGAAACAGCCTGCCCCACCATTCTGCAATAATGCCGTAGGGAGCGAGGTTATGGGACCATTCCCAATAAATTTGCGGCGTCAGGTAGTCTATTAAGTTTTCTATAACCCAGTTGCGGGTATCTGCAAAGGATGAATGGTAATTGGACCATGTTGTGGTAGAGGCCGAGCCTGTGCCGGCGTTGTAGCCGCCGCCATCTAGGCCTGTGTTGCCCTCTGAGGCAGATTTCCACACGCCGCCTGGGCTTACGCCAAATTTCACCCATGGAGCCTCTGCACGTATGGCTGCGGATACATCGCGGATCATCATCTCGGTGTTCTCGCGCCTAAAATCTGCCCGACCGGCGGCGGTGTCTGGAAAGGTGGCGCCTGAAATCAGATTAAATTCTGAGGAATTATAGCGGGCGAAGGTGTCGCCAATATAATAGCCCGATGGGTAGAAATAATCGTCGAAATGCACTGCATCTATATCGTAGTTTCGCACAACTTCCATCACGCGGCGCACAATCCAATCCCGCACCCCGGGGGCTGCGGGGTCTACCACGTAGCGGTCTTCGCCTATTTTCACATAGCTGCCAAACAGATAAAATGCATTGCCGGGAATCTGCTCCCATTCTTCCCGGATTTGTGCCAGGCTGCTTACGGTTTGCCCAGTGGAAGACAGGGCGATACCAGGCCCGCGGGTGTACTGGCCAAGGGTATGGGTGATACGGTATGGGTTAAACCATGCGTGGAATTCTATATTCTGCGCCCTGGCCAGGGATATTGCGTATTCAAGCGGGTCGAATGCCACGCCGTAGGAATCTAACAGCTGCCCGGTGAAATTAGTCTCACCAGTAAGCCATGCAGACCATGGGGAAATCTCGGAGTTAAAGAAAGCATCCCCTGTGGGGCTTATTTGGAATATCACGGCATTAAAGCCTAGGGCTGCAATTTCGTTAAAGCGGGTACGTAGCTCGGCTTTTTGCATATCTACATGGGCCGGGGTTGTGCCTCTGGCCTCTACAGATGGCCAGTCTATATTTAATACCGTGGCAATCCAAGAAGCCCGCAAATGGCGTTTTTCCGGCACATCTTCGCCGCGGGCAATCTTGCTTAGGAATGGCCTGTATTGGTTGTCTGGGTCGATTATGGCATATTTGAAGGCATCTATGGCATGGTGAAGCTCGTCCATTGCGGCCTGGGTTTCATCTTCATATGTGGCGGTATCGTAAATGGCCTGTGCGGCTTGTATTGCGCTGTACAGGCGGTTTATATCTGCGGCATTGTGGCGGCCGGTGGTCACATTTGCCCCGGGTAGCGCCGCCCGTAGGTGGCGGTTGGTGGCGTAGGTAATCAAATTGCCCAGCCTGTTCTGGTAGGTTAACGGCTGCGGGGAATACTGCGGCGCTATTATTGTGGCTGGCGGGGGCATTATTAGGGTTGGCAGTATTACTGTTTCTGTTGGGCGTGGTTCTGGGGTTGGGGTGGCGGTTTGGGTGATTGGCTGAGGTTCGCCCGCCATGGCCAACACGGCATCTGCTGGGGTTATATCCCCTGCCCCGCCCCGCGATACCACAAAAATTAAAACCGCCCCCAGGCAAAACAGTAAGGTTAATATCTTTTTCATTTTTGCTCCTTCTCTCTTGTCGCATCAAATCAACTAATTACAGATTGTAATTAGTTGATTTTGAAAATGCGATAATATTTTGGTCAATCCAATTGGCCACGCCGTCGTTTTCGTTGGATTCACAACGGTGGACAGCGGCGGCTTTTGCTTCTGGGATAGCGTTTTCTACTGCCACGCCCACGCAGCCCTGCAGCATTTCTATATCGCTATAATCGTCTCCAAATGCGGCAATTTCATTCAGATTGATTTTTAGGGCGCTGGCCAAAACTTTCACGCCCTCCAGTTTATTTACCCTGCGGTGGGAGAAACAATAATATGAATCCCCAGTAAACTTAACCATATTAAGCTCTGGGAAGGCCGCGGCTATCTCTTGAGCAGCTTCATGGCAAAAAATTTCCGCAGATATTTTGTAGCAATCGCAATCCAACCCATAGGCGTAGTCTGTAAAAAGTTCGCGATTATACTCGCCCCAGGCGGTGTTGTGCAGCTCTTCTGGCAGGTTGGTATAGTAACCCCTGTCTGTAAAAACATAGGCATGGCCTACCCTAGGGTGGCTTAAAAACTGCGCCAGCAGCTTATTGGTGGTGGCCATATCAATTATATTGCGCTGTATTGTTTTGCCCCCTGCCGTAATAATCGCGCCACGGTTAGAAATTATAGCATCTGGGCAGATTACATCTGTATACAGCTTGCAATCACATTCCGAACGGGCCGTGGCAAAGGCAATTTTTATCCCCATGTTGCGGCAGCGGTTTAGTGTTTCTACACTGCGGGCAGACAGCGTGCAATCTGGCAGAAGCAGCGTGTTGTCTAGGTCTGTGGCTATCATTTTAATGTTCATATTATATCATCCCGCTTAGGGCCAACATGACTAGAATGAGGCTGATTGCCACAAAGCCAGCTACCAGTACCAGGCCTATGTTTAGCTTGCGGCGAGGTGCTTCTATGCCTAGTGCAGGGTGAAGCCTAGCGGCTTTTAGCGCCGTAGACACCGGAATATACAGCATGATAGCCATAGAGGCGTTTAGGGTGCCTTTAATCAAATTAAATGGCAACAGCGCCGGTAGCATTATATTAACCACAGCCTCGCGCGGCCAGCCTGTGTACAGCGGGATAATAGTGTAATTCCAAAGCAGCATAGTGGCCGTGGATGCAATCACCCCTATAACAAGCCCAATAACCCCACCCTTTATGCTGCGCATTCTAGAATAAAAAAACGCAGCCGGCGCAACCAAAGTAGCAGAAGCCAAAAAATTCATAAGAAAGCCAATTGGCCCAGATTCGCTTATGGTAACCATTTCAATAGCCGCCACCACAAAAGCTAAAAGCACCCCAGAAAGCGGCCCATACAAAAACCCACCTATTATAATAATCACATCTTTAGGGTCGTAGGTTAAAAAGCCAGCCATAGGCATAATCCCGCGAAACCTGAATGTAATCCCTAAAACCAAGGCCATACCGGTTAGCATGGCTAGGGTGGTTAGTCTTTTTGTGTTGTTGTTCATATAATCTCCTCCTATTACAACGTGTTGACATCATCCATCCGTAATGATACAACATTGTATGACAAATTCCAAGAGAGGTACAAAGATATGGATTATAAAAAATTGGTAGAAGCGGCCATAAATGCCCGCAAAATGTCCTACACTCCTTATTCCAACTTTAAAGTGGGTGCGGCGCTGCTTACCAAAAGCGGCAAAACATTTACCGGCTGCAATATAGAATCTGCGGCCTACACGCCCACCAACTGCGCAGAGCGCACTGCGCTTTTTAAAGCTGTTTCCGAAGGCGAGCGGGAATTTTTGGCCATAGCAGTAGTGGGCGCACCGGCAGAAGGCGAAAGCAATTTCTGCTACCCATGCGGCGTATGCAGGCAAATGCTAAAAGAATTTGTGTCAGACGATTTTATTCTAGTAATAGCAAAAAGCGCCGAAGAATACAAAGTACACAAATTTGGCGAAATACTACCCTACAGCTTTGGCCCAGAAGACTTAATGATATAGTGACATAAATGAGAAACGGCCTCGCCCAAGCGGCACCTGAAACGCCGAGACAAAGCGTTTCAGGCGTTTTGCCGCGACAGGCGAGACCAATTTCGAATTATTTCATTATAAAACCGTCAGGGGCTTCGCCTCTGGCGGTTTTAAATTTTTTGTCACAAATTACATACTTTAGTCGCTATACATATGTCGGCTGATAATTTTTTTGGAAAGGTGATGGTGATATGGAGCTGTCCGGGCGTTTTGCAAGTGGCGGCGAGGCAGAACTTGAGGAAGTTGTTAGGGTGTTTGGCGAACGGCTTGTTAGGTATGCTGCTTCGGTTTTGTTTAACCGTCAGGATGCGGAGGATGTTGTGCAGGAGGTTTTCTTGTACGCATACCAGAACCGTGCGCGGTTCGATGGGAGGAATCTTTCGGCCTGGCTTTACAAGATTACGTATAGGGATTGTTTAGATAGGTTAAAGAGGCGTAAGGTGCTGTTTTTCTTCGATGTGAAAGAAGAGCCGGCTATGGATATGCAGGATGGACTTTTGATGCACGAGATAACAGAAGCACTAAAGCCACTTAGCCCAAAAGAACGCGCACTTCTATACGGCCGGATAATAGACGGGCATAGCTACGATCAGCTTGCCCAAATAATAGGAGCGACCCCCAGCGCGCTGCGCAAGCAATACGAGCGCGCCAAGAAGAAAGCGGCAAAATACTTGGACGGCTTTACTGAAAGCCGAACACAACTAGAGCCGTGTGGAATAAAAGAAGGGAGTCGATTTTAATGAAACTAGACCATGATGAAAAGCGCATAGAACAAGCATTTACGCCATTTTCTACCATGGAAGTGGATACGGAAAACTTACTAAGGAAAGTCGATGAAAATATGAAAAATAATTTTGTAAGCCGCGCGCCAAAGAAGCGCCTAGGCTTGGTTTTGGCGGCCACCGTTACGCTAATGGTGCTGATGGCAGGCACATTGTACGCCGCCGTTGGGCTTGGGGTTTTTGATAGATTCCTAAACCAGCATGGCGATATGCCGTTTGTGGAAGCGGTTAGCCCGGTGGAAGAGTATATGCTGGTAGACGGCTTTAGGGTGGATATTATTGCCGCCGGCAAGTTTGATAACCAGGGGATTATCTATGTTTCTATACAAGATGTAAGCGGCCAAGGGCGGCTTACAGAGAATGCGACAATTACGCACCATTGGCCCCTGGGTGGCATGAGTGAGATGATTTATTTTGACACAGAGAATAATCTGGCGCATTTTGAGCTGGGAGTAAATGCCATGTGGGCATTGGAAATAGCCGACGGCGAAACACTTGATTATATTGATGTTGGTTATGTAAAGCTTATGTTTGATTGGTATTCACCTTTCTCTGAAGCTTTGGCGTTAGATCTTTCTTCATTAGAAATGGCAGATGTTATGCCTGTGCCGGCATTCCCTTGGGCCGGCCGTGATGGCCAGGTGCACCATCAAATGCTTGTGCCGTCTGGGGCTGGCGCGTTCCCAGAGCTGCCTTATAGCAATGGGCATCAGTGGATTTCTGGCATGGCTATTATAGATGGATATTTTCATTTTCAGCTTGGGCAAAGGGTTGTGCGCAGCGATTCAGCCCAAGTTGGCGTATGCAATAGCGGCCGCATGGGCTGGCCTGTATTGATAAACCCAGCGGGTGAAGAATCTCGGGCGCAGTTTTGCCAGGATACCCGCGAAGGCTGGCTGCCGGATTGGGTTAGCGACACTGCGCATTTATTTACCGACGAAAACCTCCAGCCAGTAGAGCCTAGTTATTCATTTTATTCCTTCGAAGAGAGAGTTTTCCGGGTGGATGTAGACAATTTGGATGCCTACACCCTTATCCTAGAGGGCATGTTTACACCTAAAAGCACTGACTTTAACCTAGGGCTGCGGATATACGCAGACGACAGCCCTCCCCGCATTGTTGGCTATTCTGGCTTGTTTGGTGATATTCATTTAAACAATATTGTGCTAAGCCAACGCAGCATCCGCCTTGAAGGTCGCGTAGATGGCCATGATGGCATGGAATCTGCAGGGGCGGCTGGCTGGGTGGCTGGCGATGATGCAGAGCTTTATGGGATATTCAACGAGCTTGGGGATGTTTATTTAGAAACCCCATACGATATTATGCCATTCACCATGCCGCTGTACTCTACCAGAGTGGTGCGGGTTAATGAAACAGCCCCGGTTACTATCCTTTTCATATCAGCCACGCCCATAGATGTAGATGCGGCTACCGCCATCATAATCGACGGCACGCGAATAGAGCTAAACTGACTCCCTACCCTCCAAAACATAAAGCCTCCCTACCCCCCTCTTTCAAAATTTGGGCGGGGAGGCCTTTGTTTTGCCAAAATTAAGCTGGCGGCACGAGAATCCGCCAGCAAAACCAAAGGAGAATATATATGAGAAAAAATTTAAAAATTGATTTAATCATGCTATTGGCAGCAGTGTTTATGAGCTTAATTGGCGTAGCGGCCTACGGCTTTAGAAACTTTGCCTTCCTAGCCGCGGAAGCTACAGAGGCCAAGTTTGAAATAGCCACGCAAGGCAATATCCCACCTGGCGATTTCGTATCTGCAGAAGAAGCAGCAAACACCGCAGCGGCCGCCCTTGCAAAAATCTTCGGGGCAGATTTAAACGGCCAAACGATTAGCCTAGAACTAGCCTCACCAAGAACCGCCTGCGAGCCATTTATGTGGCATGGCACAGTGCCGCCATTTGCAATGTTTTCATTTACCGTTGATGCCGTAACGGGCGAACTCACAAGCGTTTTCTACAACCAATCTTCCTATATAATGTATGACGGAAACACCCGATGGTTCAATGCAGACAAATTCCTTCACATGCTTGCTAACCTACCAGAACCAACCCCGCAGCAAAACCAATACTACGCCCATTTCGCCATGAACATGGCGCAGGAACTAAATCTATTTGCCAGAGAAATTGCCAGGGCAAGGATAAGTTTTGTTTCGGTGGGCGTGGCTGCGGACGGCAGCTTCACTTTAACCGTTTGCGTAAAAGTACAATGCACAGACGGCGAAAACATCTCCCTAACCTTCCTAGATTTCTTGGAAGAAGAAAAAACTCTCATCACAGTAATCCGCGGCTACCGCGGAAGCGACCTTCCCTGGGTGGCTTGCAAATAAAACATAGAGAGCAACTGCCTATAGTAAAATAGAGAGGCACCTGGAATGCCAAAATAAGGCGTTTCGGGCATAATTGCGAAATATGTCACGACAAAAATATCGAGGTGGTTTCCACAAAAAAACTCAGTTGGTCGGAAAATCCGACCAACTGAGTTTTTTAACATAACTTCTTTACACAGATACTTACTCCTCAACCGCGAAAACAGCCCTAAATGTCACATTATCCCGCACTACAAAACCTACGGGCTCTGCTGCAACATCTTCCCCTGCTACAACCCAGCCAACAAATACATAACCAGGCAGAGCTTCAGGTTGTGGTACTGTGGAAATTATCCATCCGTCGCGCAGGCGAAGTGGTGGGCCTTGT